>NZ_AP025292.1:643249-964874 GCF_036492425.1 Persicobacter psychrovividus | reverse complement strand
GACGGTTTAAGTTCTACCATCAGTTTCGTTTTGAACACCGCTGGAAAAGGAAGAATGATGTAGGGGAAGAACACGATTACACCAACCGATATCGTTATAAGCTTTTTGCTTATATTCCGCTGAACTCCAAGAAAATCAAGGAGAAAACCCTCTATTTCTCTCCCAGTGCAGAGATATTTATGCACAGTGGGGAATCCATTGGCGCGAATCCGATGGAAGATTTCCGAACTTACAATGGCCTTGGTTATGTATTAAATAACAATGTCACCTTCTTCGTTGGACACATGTATACCCTCGGGCAAAAGTCGAGCGGTTATGAATACAAGTCCAGTCACATTTTCAGATTCAATGTTTTCATCGGTATGGATTTCCGCAAATCTGGCGACCTATTACCAAAAATCAACCTGGGATACTAATATGAAGAAATTACCGCTGATACAACTATTCTTAATTATTGCACTCGGGATATCTATTCTTGCCAATTTTCTGTTGCTTAACAGAGAGGAGCAGGAAGTGGATCCAAAGCAGGTGCAATTGCTGGAATACTACGAGATAAAGAGAAATGCCGACAGTCTGATGCTCAGTGGGGAATATTCAAAAGCACTTGAAAGATACCAAGAAGCCAACAGCCTGCGTCCTGCAACCTTCTCTTCTTATGTCGATAGCATGACCATTGCGCTCAGCAATGACCTGCACGACCATATAGCCCTTGGCGACCGATTGTCTAATCACCTTAAAAAATACCAGGGCAAGGAGAATATTTTAGCCAAAGACACCCTAAAAAAGAAACAGATGATCAGTCACCTTGAATTGCAGTGGGACAGCCTACTGATCAAGCACAATCATCATCTGCAGTTGCTGGAAGAGGCAGAGGGGAAAATTGCCAAGCTGGAGCTTAACCTCCACCAGGCCAATAAGTCGGTGTTGATGAAGACCTTCAAAAATCAGGACGGCGTGGAGGTCAAATATATTGGCCACACCATCAATGATCAGGCAGAAGGCTATGGCTACGCGATCTTCGACAAGAAAGGCTTTTACGAAGGGCATTGGGCGCATAACAAGCGAAATGGAAAGGGTACCTATTATTGGGCCAACGGCGACATTTACAAGGGAGAATATGTAGATGGCAAACGTTCGGGAATAGGAACTTATCACTTTAGCTCAGGGGAAAAATACATTGGAGGCTGGAAAAATGACCTGCGCGATGGCGAAGGAAAAATCATCGATGCCAAAGGTAAGGAGGTTGCTTCGGGCACCTGGGTAAAGGATGAGTTGCAGAAGGATAAGACTAAAAAGAAGAAATAAGAAAGATAGATTTTCATCAAAAGGACGTTGCGTGCAGCGTCCTTTTTTTATGGCATAAATTTCCTTTTTCACCAAAGGCACTTACAATGCACTCACCACTCATTTCTTTGTGGAAAACAAAAGAATTCACAATATGACTGCGAACTACTCACTTGACAAAAAGTACCTCACTGCTGAGGATGGAACGAAATATTTGGCCGTTTATAATGGTGAAGGAGGCCTCGACCTTTATGACACCAAAAGGATCGTAAAAAGAAAAGATTTTGAGGATGATACAGATTATGCAATTGGGAAATACAATACTGCAGAGAAATTTGAAAAGCTGATCGGCAAATACAAAGCTTTGGTCGAGGGAGAAGTTGGCCATGATGAGGATATGGTTTATGTTTCTTTCAAGGATGGTAGTGAATTGCGCATCTCAAACTACATCGACTTATCATTTATTCCACCGATGTCCGATTATCCATACAGCTCCAAACAGTATGTTTTTTGTGAGGGATTCACCGAATACTTATTTATGAAAGAGGAAGAGATTGAAGCAGATAATGAAAGGGAGCGAAAACTAATCAGGTCCTATATTGCGTTGGCTCGATTGCTCAGCAGGCATTTTGAGTTGACGGCAATTTAGCTGGTACCTTGAAAATCAATGACAAAAAAAGAGGTGCCGAAGCACCTCTTTCACATCCATTATTCAACAATAGGGTCGTTTAATAGCCATCATTTTGTCTTAAATTCCCATCTGCAAGGTTAATCTCGCGGTTAGGAATAGGGAATAACAAGTGGTGATCGCTGATTGGCGTAGTAATATTTTCACTTTCCAAATACGCCTTAATGGTTTCAATCGCATTACCGTATCGTTTTAAGTCGAACCAGCGATGTCCTTCAAAAGCAAGCTCAAGGCGACGTTCAAGGGCTATTCCATCGATCAGTTCCTGCTGAGTGGCGAAAGTTTTTGGGGCAAGCCCAGCACGTGTACGAATCTGATTAACAATATCAACGGCTTCAGTATTCATGCCTTCATTGGCCAACAGTTCCGCATAAAGCAAAATCACATCAGCATAGCGCAAAGCCACCCAGTCCACACCAGACTGCTCATTGCTGATGCCCACAGAATTGTATTTATCAACAACCATTTTACCACCGTCTTCACCAACACTGGCATCCTTCCGCAGATCACCATCCTCGTAGGTATTCAGGATATCGGTTGTAGCCATCACACCACCAAACTCTCCTTTAGAGCTGAAGGTATAGGAGAAAGTCTGATGCTCGTTGTCACTTGCCACATAACGAACGGCGAACAAGATTTCGTTGTTCATCTCCACCTCAAACACCTCTTTGTAGTTCTCCTGCAATTTAAAATTACCACTGTCCATGATTTCCTTCAAAAGGGTTTTCGCTGACACGTCATCACCTGAAGAAAGATAGGCTTTTGCCAAAATCCCCTTGGCCGACCAGGCTGTTGCGCGGCCCAACTCATCCGACGAATAACTATCAGGCAACAAGGTCGCGGCTTCTTTCAGGTCGGCGATCACCTGGGCATAAATATCAGCCTCGGGTGTATTGGCCATTTCGGCATAATCAGCATGTCCGATCGTCTTTAAGATCAGTGGCGAGCTGCCATAAATCTGCACCATTTGGTGGTAAACATAGGCCCTGATGAACAACACTTCACCTTTCAGCTGATCACGTTTCGCTCCTTCCTCTACCACTTCTATATTCTCCAAAACCATATTGGCGCGGTTGATGGTCGAATAACAGATGCGCCAGTAATCATAGAAAAAGCCAGTAAAGGGGTCAAAAGTAAAGGCATTCATCTCTGCATAGAATCCTTCCGTTCCTGGGAAAGTATTGTCGTCCACAATTCCCTCGATCGACCAGGCGATATTGGTCAGTTCCTGCAAGCCATCATACACTCCGATCACGGCAGACTCCACCTCTTCGGTATTCTCAAAGAAGTTGTTTTCACCAATTGAACTTGGTGGGGTAAGCGTCAGAAAATCTGAACAACTGCTCAGTCCCGACATCATGAAAGCAGCCAAAAGGCCACAAAAAATATTTTTAAGTTTCATGTTCTTAATCTTAAACGGTCAAAAAATAGGTCTTTAAAAATCAAGCTTTACACCCAAAGAGAAGCTTTTGGCCAATGGCATTGGACCACGCTGGTAACCTCGTGTATAAGCTGATTCTGTGTTGGCGTTGATCCCTTCAGGGTTAAGACCTGTATATTCGCTTGAAGTCAGATAAAGTAAGTTGCTGCCTGCGAAGAATACGCGAAGGTTCCTGATATGCTCGCTTTGCAGTGGGAAAGTGTAACCAAAGTTCAGGTTACGCAAAGCCACATAGGAAGCATCCTGCACGTGCCAGTCTGTTTCTGTTTTTCTCACGGTCAAACCGTCAGGATCATCCAAACCGATTTTATCGTTGGTACCTGCCCAGTGGGTTTGCAAATAGTGGTCATCAATATTGAAAACCGATGCACCATGCGATCCCTGGAAGGTAAAACTTAAATCGAACTGCTTGTATCGAACCGTGTTGGTCAATCCCCAAACGAAATCTGGATTGGCTTTACCCAAAACTTCCATATCATTCTCATCAATCACACCGTCACCGTTCAAGTCCTGCGCATACACATTGTTTGCCTGCAAACCGATTGGCCAGTAAAGGCCGAACTCTTCATCAGTAAGTTCACGCTTCACTCGGTAGCCATAGAATTGAGAGATTGGCGAACCTACCTGCGTCAGGAAGTGATTCGGACGCTTAGATTCTGTGGTAGACTGAAAGGAATCATGCTGACCGAAATTCAACACCTCATTTTTAGTGGTGGTAAGAGTTGCGGTGGTTTCCCAGGAGAAATCATCCTTCACAATGTTACGGGTGGTCAGTTCAATTTCCACCCCACTGTTGCGTACTTTTCCGTGGTTTACCCAAAGGGTTTCAAAACCCGACATCGACGGAATATCCATGTTCAGCAGCAACTGGTCTGTTGTTGATGAATAATATTGAACGCCCAGATACACACGGTTTTCGAACAAACCAATGTTCACCCCACCATTGTACTCAAAGGTTCTCTCCCAGCCCAAATCTGGGTTACTCTTGTTGTTCAGCACATAACCTGGCACCACATTATCGCTACCCGTTACATAGTTTCCAGAGGCCATATTACCAATGTGCAAATAATCGCCGATGGCATTGTTACCTGTTGCACCGTAAGAAGAAGTCAATTTCAATTCACTCACCACCTCACGGAACTGCGCCATGAATGGCTCTTCCATCAGTCTCCAGCCCACACTCACCGCAGGGAAATACCCCCATCGGTTGTTGGCGCCAAATCTTGAGCTGCCATCCCAGCGAGAACTTACCGAAAGCAAATATTTGTTGCGGAAAGCATAATTCACACGGGCCAAAGTGGAAACCAGATTGTTCTGTGTTTCATAAGTATCATCCTGAACCACCCAGGTGTTTGTCGCCGCAGAAGGTAACTGAATTTTATCATTCAAAAACCCATTGGCTCCCGTTCCCAGGCTGTTCACCTTATTGGTCTGGATTGTAAAACCACCCATGGCAGAAATCTCGTGGTCACCGATCTTCTTTTTGTAGTTCAGAATATTCTCATTCAGGAAGTTGAAAGTATTCTGATTGAGGTATAGCGCCTCAGGTGCACCATTTCGATGGCCGTAGGAAGTCTGAAAATAATTTCGCTGGAAGTTGGTATAATAAACGCCACCAGTGGAGCGGAACTCCAAATCGTCGGTGATCTGATAGGCTGCATAAGCATTCACATACATCCGAACGGTTTGCTCATCTTTCGGGCGCCCTACCAATTTGGCATAACCATTCACATTACTGGTATTTCGGATATCGGGGTAACCCTGATCGCCATAAATAGGGTTGGCACTCGGACGGAAATGCTCTTCCATCGTCCATGATCCTACGGGGTAGCCTGTCATTGCGGAAGTCTCTGGTGTGTGGAAGCTTGGCATCCATGAAGCACTACGCCCGACATCGTGCATACGCGTCTCGATCACGTCGCGCTGTTGCAACGAACCGTTCATATTTACCCCTACTTTGAATCGCTCATTCAGTTTGGTATCGACTTTTACGCGTAAAGAGTATTTTCTGAAGTTGTTACCTTCTACCACCCCTTCGTCGTCCATGGCCTGACCCGAGATATAATAGCTGGTATTTTCAGAACCGCCACTCAAATTGATCTGATAATTCTGCGAAAAACCTGCGCGGGTCATCTCTTCCATCGCATCGTAATTGTGGCCCAATTGCTGAGCGAACAAGATCTTTTCTTTGTCTGTTTCTGAAAGATTTGGCTTGTTGAGTGCATAATCTGCCCATGAATTTGGGTTGTCAAGATCGTAACCCAAAGCAGGGGTTTTCACACTCATGTTTGAAGTAAAGGAAACCTTCATTTTCCCTTTTTTACCCGTTTTGGTCGTAATCAAAATCACGCCATTGGCACCACGTGAACCATAAATAGCTGCTGATGCCGCATCTTTCAGCACCTCAATAGAGGCCACATCGTTCATGTCCACCGCCGAAAGATCATCAGGAATAGGGAAGCCATCCACCACGATTAATGGACCAGAACCCGCATTGATAGTCGCCTGACCACGAATCTGAATGTAAGGCGTAGCACCTGCGTCACCGTCGGTGGTTTGGATCTGTACCCCCGCCAGCTTTCCGTAAAGCGCCTGATCTACCCGAGGAACAGGAATTTGCTCCAGATTGGTGTTCTCCAGTTTGGCAATTGCCCCAGTAAGGTGTGATTTTTTTTGCTCGCCATAACCCGTTACCACAATCTGGTCGAGCATGACATTGTCTGTTTTTAGAATAGGATTGATTTCAGACCGATTCTGAATTTGGAGATGTTGGGTTTTAAAGCCGACATAGCTGAAGGTCAGGGTCTCCATGCCCTCAGGAACTTCGATGGTGTAGGCTCCATTAAAATCGGTTACTGTCCCGATCGTTGAACCATTGACCAGCACCGAAACACCTGGCAGCGCAAAACTTGTTTCGTCTTTTACAATCCCTTTCACCGTGAATGATTGTGCAAAGGCTGAACCCGCCATGAATCCCATGAGTAGAAATACACAGGTAGTAAATAATTTCCTCATAAAAATAAAGAAGTTGTTAAAAAATAGGTTAATGAAAACTGAAGCCTTCTACGCCACTACCTTATTCACTCGTTCAGCTTATCATAAATCTAATTTGGTAAACCAAAAACCAAATACCAAGAATTTTCATGATTATTTAATTTTATTTACATTATCGGCTATAAAAAGACCTATTTATTTACAATAATAGCATATAACAAGGGCTTGAATTAAAATAGTCTTAACAGGGCTAAAAACAACAAAATGTTCACGAAGGCTTCCCTTAATTGAAAAAAATACTGACCTTCGCAGTGGATAAACCAATAATAGAATTACCCTATGCGTACATTTCTTTTTTACGATTTAGAAACCTCAGGACTTCATCATGCCTTCGATCAGGTATTGCAATTTGGCGCCATTCGAACCAATGAACAGCTCGAGGAAATTGAACGCCACGAGTTCCGCATCAAAATACGCCCAGATGTGATCCCTTCACCTGAAGCGCTGACCACCACCAAGGTGAACCCCGAGTTGCTACATCAAGGAACGTACAATGAGTATGAGGCCATGAAGGTGATCCATGCGCTCATCAATACCCCAGAAACCACCTCCATCGGTTACAATTCTATTGGTTTTGACGACCTGATGCTTCGCCATGCATTTTACCGCAACCTCTTCGACCCTTATACCCACGGGTACAGCAACAAATGCAGCCGAGCGGATTTATTGCCCGTAGCGATTATCTACCGACAATTTGCTCCTGAAGGCATTCAGTGGCCCGTTACCGAGGAAGGCAAACCGAGCATGAAGCTGGAGCTGATCTCAAAATTGAATGCTTTGGCTTCTGGCAATGCCCATGACGCCATGGTGGATGTCGAGGCCACACTGGCACTCGCACGAAAAATGAAACAGAATGCCACCATCTGGAGCTGGGCCATGGGCTATTTCGATAAAAACAATTACAATAGCCGACTCGAAAAATACCTCGAAGCCAAAAAGCTTGGGGAACAACTGACTATTCAGTGGGGATTGCTGGTGGACAATAAACTTGGCGGACTGAACGGCTACCAGGCACCCGTGCTTTACCTCGGATTTACGGGCATGAAACAACACCTGTACCTTCAGCTTGACCGCACAGACTTGGAGGCTGCTGATCAGGAAGGGACGCTTAACGAACTCAATTGCGTGTGGAGAGGCAAGGCTGGAGAGCCGCCATTTATCCTTCCTTTTGATAAATTACAAAGCGAATATATTACTGAGGAACGTAGAGCACTGATGTCAAAAAATATACAGTGGATAAAAAATAATCCTCAGTCATTTGAGCAACTTCGCCAATTTCAGATTGATTTCAGATATGCCGAAGTACAAAATGTAGATGAGGATGATCGCATCTATCAGGGGTTTTGGGAGAGCAAGGTAAAAAACATGAACCTGTCCTTTCACCAAGCCAAAGACTGGAATGAAAAGTATGATATTGCGGGCCTTTACCCCAATGAAACTGTCCGAACGCTTGCCCGCAGAATTCTGTTCAGAAATGAAGAACGCCTGAGCCCTGAACTTGGCGCCCAGCAAATGGAATTTATTACGGAAAGATGGGCCGACGAAGACATTATCGATAAAACAGGCAGACCCCGTTTAACGGCTCAAAAAGCCCTTGAGCGCACGGAAGAACTCCTTCAGGAAGAAGATTTAGCCGACGATAATCGACAGATTTTAGAGGAATATATGGAATGGCTGCACGAAAGACTGGCCAATTTCTATTAACGAATCCTAAAATTGACCTTCCTGCTGCACCGTCGGCATATTGGTATTGATTTTGGCTAAGCAGATAAAAAAGGCGCCCTTAACAATGTAGCGATATAGTGTTAAGGGCGCTTCTGAATCAATCCATGATAATGAAATCACAGGGACTTTTTGGTATATATATTTTCCAGTACCAAATTCAATTGAATTTAAACAAATGCTATGCCACAAGGGCAAATCTCAAATATATAGACATCAATAATCATTGATGATTGATCGACTTTCAGACCTCCTGACAAATATCAATACTGAATATGTTAGTCTGAAGGTTTTGACCTAAAAAAACGCACTGAAATCTATTCCTTGTGCCATTATTAGATCAATGCATGCCAACAAATCCCCTCAGTGGCTACTTATCCGCTAATACTGATCATCAGCAAGGATAGACGCCGCTCCGTTGATGCTTAGTCGTGGCAGCCATATACTGCCTCCGACCGTTGATCTGCAAATAATCGTGTGGTTTTTACAAATCTGCCATCATGGCACTGATTCTGCCCAAAGCGTCAATTTTCGCATTAGGATTCACCACTCCACTATTGAATTTCAGCCAAACGCCTTCACCCGGATCAATGTATTTGGCACCTTGCTTGGGTTTTCCCTGCACCACTGCTTCCCAGTTGTACTCTGGCACATAAATATCCTTGAGGTAGTTCTTCACTTCCGCCCAAGGGTATTCTTTTTCAACGGGTGCAAGCCCTTTTTGCTCTTTAGTAATCAGAAACTGACGAACGGCAAACTTCACTTCCATGCTTACTTTCAGTGGCTGTTCCTCCGTCAGGTCCATATAGCGAATTTCCAGCGGCTTTGAACGACCTGCCAATTCATATACGGCCTGAATCGCTTCTTCCATAAAATACAACCATAAATCCATCTCTCCAGGATAGCCCACAAAAGTGTTCCCATCAAGATCGAGCAAGGTAACCTCAATCACAGGATCTTCAGGCTTGCGGCTGACCTTTTTGCGAATCCATGATGTTTTCGAAAGAATCTCCTCGAACTCCTCCTCCCACAAAACGGGCAAGTTCCCTTTCCAGCTGAAGTTATCATCAGGGGCAAAGCCTTCATCAACTATTTCCTGCTCCGACAGCTCCTCACGGAACAAATACTCAATCTTGTAGCGGGTAAATAACTGATCCTGAAGATCAATCGCCAACTCGTACTGACAACAAAACGGCGGAGGCACGTCCCCCGAGTAATATTTTATAGTAATGCCTGCCAAGGCAGTGAATCCAATATTTTCCATAGTGTAAAATTAATCAATTCATTTGAAAGGCGATAAACCTGATCGAATTAATGATTTGTTTTTATATTTTCAAAATCCATGGGTACAGCGCAGGGCCCTGTAGAGACGTTATTATTAACGTCTAACGTAGTGCTGATTTTATAGACTACCGCTTGAATTATTCAAATTGTGATGTGAGTCGTTAAAAATAACACCTCTACAAGCATTTCAAATTTAGACCTGGGGCAGGTTAAAATCCTTAATTTAATAACATTGAGTCAGCCCATACAGTAGGCAAATAATATTTCGTAAGGCAGTCTCATTAGTCAACCTCTCTTTAAAAAAAATCTGTGTTAATCTGTGAAATCTGTGGATGATATACTTGCCAAACGATTAAACAACGCCAACAAGCCCACCATCAATCCTCCATTCAAGATCAACAACTCAAAGCCAAACTGATAGCCCCAAAACCACTGCTGACTGTTGGTCGAAATTACCCAGCAAATTAAAGGCGCCAAGATGGAGGCCACAGGCGTTGCCCAAGCAGGCAAACTTCTTTCTTTAAAGAAAAATGCAAAGCAGAACATACCCAACAGCGGGCCGTAAGTGTATCCCGCCACTTTGAATACCGCCGTCACCACACTTTGGTTTTGTACCGCATCAAAGACCACAATCACCAACCACATTAAAACAGATAGACTGACATGAACCACCGTTCTGAAGCGTTTGGTGGGTTGTTTTTTATCGAACCAGTCGATACACACGCTCGTGGTAAGTGCAGTCAGGGAAGAGTCTGCCGAAGAATAGGCCGAGGCGATGATGCCCAACAAAAAGGCAATGCTCACGCCCACGGGCATGTATTGCAAAGCGAGCATCGGAAATAGCTGATCACCCTTTTCAGGAAAGGGCAATCCTGCATCGATGGCGTATAAATATAGACAGGCGCCTGTGAACAGGAAAAAAGCACAGGAAATCAAAAAGCTGATACTGAACCAGCGCATATTCTTTTGGGCGGAAGGCAGGTCTTTACAGGTCAAATTCTTCTGCATCATGTTTTGATCCAAGCCCACCATCACGATCGTAATAAAAATTCCTGCGAAAAACTGTTTGGGAAAGAAGGTCGCCGATTGCCATTGCCAGTCCCAAAGCTTGGTGTACCCCTGCCCCGAAGCATTTGCCCACAACTCCCCGAAACTCATCGATAGATGTGCCTTAATATAAAACAGGGTAACGAACACCGCCACCAGCATACAGGCTGTTTGCAGGGTATCCGTCCAGACAATCGTCTTGATACCCGAACGGAAAGTATAGGCGTAAATCATCAGGATCATGATTGCCACCGTGACAGGAAATGGAATACCCACAGGATCAAAAAAGGCCATCTGAAGAACCATCACCGCCAGAAACATCCGAAAGGAAGCGCCGATCAATTGCGACACCACAAAAGCTACCGAGGCCGTACGATGACTGACCCGCCCGAGTCGTTGGGCAATCAATTCGTAAATACTCGTTACTTTGTTCTTATAATATAAAGGCAACAGCACTTCGGCAATGAGCCAATAGCCCACAAAATTCCCCAACACAAATTGCAGATAGGCAAAGCCCTGCACATTCACCTGCCCCGGCACTGAAATGAAAGTTACCCCACTCAATGAAGCCCCCACCATTCCGAAGGCCACCAAATACCAGGGCGAAGCATGGTTTCCTGAAAAGAAAGCATCGCTGTTACTGTTGCGGCCAGTAAAATAAGAGAGCATGATCAGCAACAGGAAATAGGCAAAAAGGATAACAAAAACGAGCGTTGGTGACATCATAAAAATACTGTAGAGTCCGTGATAAAAGCTCAAAATTAAACCCTTTGCGCAAGGAAGCAAATAAATACCTCAGCTATCGCAAGCCCCCCTTCCCGTGATCGCTCAATAAATAAGCCTGAACCCGAGAAAGCGTAAAAGTATGTTTGTGCATATACTCCAAAATTGGTTTACCAATTATTGAACGATCCTTAGGTCAATTCAACTTATTGCCCTAATTTTGTGGCAGATAAAATCAAATATGAAGCAAACGTACGCACAACTTTTACGCAAGTCTCCAGGAGCGATGATCTTTGGGGCTAATCAGTTCTTTTTTTCAGCGATGGGCCAAGCCTTCTTGCTCAGCATGTTCGTTCCCCAGTTCATTGAACTTTCGGGCATGGACCAAAAAGGAGTCAGCTATATCTATACCGCCGCCGCTTTGGTGAGTGGCTTCCTGCTGTCATTTGTCGGGCCGATGGTCGATCGCTATGACATCCGCAAGTTCGCCTATTTCAGTGGCTTCGGCGGGGCGTTGTTCTGCATCCTGATGGCTAATGTCCATAACCCATGGATGCTATTGTTTGGTATCCTCGGGCTTCGTTTTTGTGGTCAGGCGATGATGCCTTTTATCAGTATGACCGCTATGGGCAAACATTTTGGTCCGAACCGAGGCAAGGCACTTTCCTTCTCGATGTTGGGCTTGTCGTTTGCCGAAATGCTGATCCCCGGAATCATCGTTGGGGCACTGAAAATCTGTGACTGGAAAACCCTTTGGTATGGTATCGCCATGATTGAAGGAATTGCCTTCCCACTGATCACCTATTTGTTGGTGGGACGCATTCCCGACTTTTGCAAAGTACAGAATACCGCCTCCAAGGCAGACAATAAAACCTTTATCAAGCAACTGTTCCGCAATCCCGTCTTTCTGCTGATGGCGACCATCTTCGCCTTCTCCGCATTCCTCAATGCGGGATTTTTGCTGAATCATAACCTCGTTTTGGAAGCTCGAAATTGGTCTTTGGAATGGTATGCCTTGGCGTTTGCCACCTTTGGCGTGGGACGTATTGTTGGTTCTTTTTCATCAGGTCCGCTGGTGGACAAGTTCTCCGCAAGAACCTTGGCGCCTTTTGCTCTGCTACCTTTATCCGTTGCCGTAGCGATCATCAGCCTGATCCCCAATCAATGGAGCTTACCGATTTTTCTGTTCATCTTGGCAGGCTCGCTGAGCATCAGCAACGTGGTCGGTACCGCCCTTTGGGCAGAGCTTTTCGGCGTGGACCGCGTGGGTACCTGTCGTGGATTGGGCAGTAGCTTCCTGGCGATCGCCACCGCTTTAGCCCCAACCATCTTTGTGTTCCTTTACTCATGGGACTTTCAAAATGCAATGCTGATTATTTTGGCAGTGCAGGTGGTGTTGTCTTGTGGGGCTTATTATTTGTTGCGGGCTAAGGAAAAGGTGGTTGTGGCGTAACAGACCTTGGAAATTAGATGATAACAAACAGGCTTGCTCTTATTGGCAAGCCTGTTTTTTTTGATTAATGTGTCTCGTTCTGATATAAGTTGCCATTTATACTTTCATCATATCGTATTCAAATCACCGTTTTAACCGCAGATAATCCACCGTCTGTTTCTTCTTCGGCACCCATTCAAATCGGTATCGGAAGCCAACCACAAACTGATTGAAGTAATGCTGACGGTTTTTATCGAATAGGGAAATCGGAACTTGATATTTCACATAAGCATCCAGCTTTGAAGCGTCGAAAAACGGAAAGGTACAACCTGCCTCCAACAACAGGGAGGTCTCCCCGATTGAGGTTATGCTCCCAGACATCCCTTCGCCCTCAATATCGCCACCAAAGCCTCCGCCTCCAGGACCGAAACCACCGCCTCCACCCATCCCTCCGCTTGGCATTCCTCCGCCCATACCGCCTGATACGGTGAAAGAAGTATCCATCTCGATGATACCACCCATATAACTTTGGAATGCCAATCCGCCTTGCAGATAGGTTTGTTTCTCCTTCCAGGGAAGGTATTTACGCACACTCACATTGATTTGATTATGTATCACCAAAGGAATTTCCCTTTGCAGAGTAATCGTTACTCTTCCTCCACCCATCATGTCCGAAGGATCCATCTGTCCTTTCATCTCTTCCTGCATGATCTTCTCCATATTGGGGAGTTTGAAGCGTGCATCATAGCTCAACATCCACATCCACCCTGAAGGATAAAGCTCCGAATAACCAAACTCATAACTACCGAAATAGCGAGGACCAGCTTCTTTGGTTACCGAAGTCTGAAACTGTTGGTTCAAGCCAACATTAAGTCCTTTGAAGCCTGCCCCATCCTGTGGTCGGGTATATTTCTCACGGATGTTACTTAATTTCACATCCCAATTGTAGTGCCGTTCACATTCGGCCAAAATATCCTCACGGGAAGTTTCAAGGGGCATCACCGTGTGCGCCAACTCTTCCTTGACAGGGTCGTCGGTCAGTAAAATCACCTGTGCAAACAGATCGGTATTGATCCCCGCTTCTATGGTGCGAATGAATTCTTCGCTTCCCTTTACAATCAGGAAAATCTTGTTCATGTTGATGCGGTGCCTGATATTGAGCAAGGCATTCATCTCTTTTTGCAGGTCTTCGAAAGACTGTTCCCAGCCTACATAATTGATGACTTTAGCCCCTTCTTCATAAAATGGTGGGCTGTATTTTTCTGACCACTGCACGTACAAAGGTTCGTGCTTAGGCGTGGCTTCTTCTTGATTATTTGCGAATACTGTCATCGTTGAAAAAAGGATGATCAGCAAGTGAAAAAATTTCATATAGTTGATGATGTTAGGTAATTTTTGGTAGGGTCTGGCCTAAGTGCCTGACCTCTATTTTATTTTCATGATCATTCAGGGGGACAACATCAATTTGATAATGGCATTCAAATTTTTATTCTGTTGGGTGCGGGGCTGTCGCACAACTCAGTTTTTTAAATTACGCACAAAATATTATTTCGTGAGCTGTACGGATGCACCTATGTGTGTATCCAAACCACCCAAAACTTATGATGATTCGGGCAGACACATAGGTCAGCCCATACAGTGGCCAAATAAAATTTCGTGGTATAATATCGGATTATGGTTGTGCAACAGCCCCAAAAGCATCATTTAAAAACGGTTTAGGTCAGACACATAGGTTTGACCCTACCTAAACGGAATATTATTAGGTGCTAAATTGAAATAATACGTCGTGTGGCAGTCACAGCGATCGGCACCTCTACTTCACCGTAAAATTCACCACATCCCTGCTTTGGGCAGAGAAATAACCCATGGCTTCATTAGACCAATTACTTGTTGGGTTGGCAGGGGTGGCACCACCACCAGGTCCCATTCCACCACCAATAATATTGCCCAAGGTTGAGAAATAAGCATAGGATGGTGCGTCAAAGTGAATCAGTTCTACTTTCATCTTCACCCCTTCCTCAAAGGTCTTGCGCACCATGGTCATATTGACCAACTGCCCATCGTTGCGGTCATCATTAAACACCACAAAATCATCGGAAGCATTCTGCAATTCCTCATCAATATAATATCGGATGCGGTAACGGTTTTCGACCTCCGCAGGATCCTGATAGCGCACATAAATCAGGTAACCAGCCTCAATCGGACCAAAGCCTTCCTGATATTCACCATACACCTCAGCGATCGGAATAGCGGGCAAGAGTTCGCTTTTGGCACGATACTCCTGCCCCTGCACATTCACTACCAACTCATACATTTGATAGTCGAGCTGATCTACCTTCACCATATAAACTCCTTGTTCTTTTTCTTCGACAGCCCAGCGGTTTCCCTGCTGATCCACCAACTCAATCTCTGCCCCTCCCACACGGATCACCTCGGCAGGATCAAAATAGGAAGCCGTCTCGGTGATCATGACCGTCAATTGCTGATCATCCTCACTCAGGATGCCCTCGATCACCAAACGGGTTTCACTTTCATCCAGATCAATCTCAATCACAGACTCACAAGCGAAAAACACACTACTCAACAACAGGATCAAATACAATGCTCTATTCATGACTTAAAATTTAAAGTTATAGGTAAATGAAGGCACCCAGCGGAACAAGGCCACCTGCACCGCTTCGGTAACTTGTGGGTCGTCCTCGGAAGGGCGGAAGGAGATCGTGTAGGCGTTTTCAGTTCCGAAGGTGTTGTAAAGCGAGATGTTCCAGCTCGATTCAAACTTCGGTGTTTTCTTAATGATCTTGGTTAAGCTAAGATCCAGTCGGCGGTAGTTCGGCATGCGGTAGCTGTTGCGGTCCGAATACACAGGAACAACTTTGCCATCAATAATCTGTCGGCCTGTCGGGAAGGTTACCGCATCGCCCGTGTAGAACATATAGTTCCCCGAGACCGTGAATTTATCATTGAGTTTGTATGCACCCACAAGAGAGAAATCATGGATACGGTCCTGACGAGAGGCGTACCACTCCCCACGGTTGATGCCATCGATTTGGCGCAAGGAGCGTGAAAGCGTGTAGCTTGCCCACCCTGTGAATCGTCCTTGGGTTTTCTTGAACATGAACTCAATACCGTAAGCCTTACCATCGCCATAAGCCAAATCCCCTTCGAGGTGTTCATTGTGGAATACATCTGCTCCGTCTTTGTAGTCGATCACATTTTGCATTTCCTTATAATAAACCTCGGTGGAGAACTCATACATATTGTTGCTGAAATTGCGGAAGTATCCCAAACTGATCTGATCGGCAATTTGCGGTTTGATATTATTGGAGCTCATCACCCACGTATCAGTTGGGCTCGAAGAGGTACTGTTGGTCAGCATGTGCATGTACTGATAGTTGCGGTTGAGTCCCATCTTCAGGGAGCTCTGATCATTGATCAAATAGGTTCCCATAAAACGAGGTTCGAAACCTCCGTGGAAGGCCATCACTTCACCCGATTCGAAATATTTCTTGGAGGTAACATTGCCCGAAGCATCATAGGTGTACTGATTGCCCGCACCTACCTGATGGAACATCGAATAGCGCAAACCATAATTCAACTGCCATTTCGACCCGACCTTCGCTTCATGCTGAATATAAAAAGCACTCTCATAGCCATATTTCTCTTCCGCTTTGGTAGAGTTCACACCCGACTCAGCACCTGCCACAACATTACCAGGCTGAATCGTATGCTGAATCACATTGGCACCAAATTTCAGGTCATGGTTTGGGTGAAGATTCAAAGAGAAATCCTGCTTTAAATTAAAATCACGGATCACCGATTCCAAGCCAACAGACTCCTCACCACTGCCCATGCTTACCCCATATTGGTAATCACTGAACACAAGGGAAGTATTGGAGAAAAGTTGTCCACTGAAAATATGATTCCATCGTAAGGTACCCGTCGCATTTCCCCAATCGATGCCCATTGCATCATCAAAACCGAATTTATCCCGACCGAAATAACCCGACACAAACACACGGTCTTTGGAGCTGACCTGATAGTTGGCTTTCATATTCAAGTCATAGAAATAAAGACTTGAACCATCGAATCGATCACTCAGCCCAAGGAACATATCAACATAAGTACGACGACCAGAGATGATAAATGAACCTTTATCCTTTACGATTGGACCTTCAAGCGTAAGACGAGATGCGATTGTTCCAATACCACCCGATCCCGAAAAGTTCTGATTGTTACCATCCTTCATGCGGATGTCCATCACCGAAGCCGTGCGCCCACCATACTCGGGCATCGTCGCCCCTTTGTACATGGTTGCGCCCTTCAGAGCATCACTGTTAAATACCGAAAAGAAGCCCAACAAGTGGGAAGGGTTGTAAACAGGTGCTTCATCCAATAAGACAAGGTTTTGATCCAGTCCACCACCACGCACATAGTAACCCGCGCTTCCATCACCCGCAGGCTTGACCCCAGCGGTGGTCTGTATCGCCTTGACGATATCGGTTTCCCCACCGAAAGTAGGGAGATCTTTCATGCTCTTGGGGCTAAGGTAAACCGCCCCTGCATTATTTTGGGTAACGTTGGCGTCTTCACGCTCGGCAGAGATGACCACCTCTTCCATCTGCTTAACGGCAGGGCTCAGACGGATATTGATGCTTTGGTTTTTGGTGAGCTTGACCGTCTTAACGATCGGCTCATAACCAATGTAGGAAAACTGAATGTCATAGGTACCTGTGGGGAGTTTCAAGGCATAAAAACCATACTCATTGGAGGTGGTACCGACTCCCGCCTGACCGACCACTACGGCGTAGGCCATCATCAGGTCCTCGCCCGTATTGGCATCCTTGATCGTTCCACTCAAGGTATATTTCTGCCCCTGCCCCATCACGGCAGTGCAAACAAACAACAACAGCCAAAGGCCAGCAATTATTCTTCTCATATTGATAGTTGGGATGTTTAGATGTCCCAAAGCTACCATCAATCGTGTTGGTTTGGCGTCAAAAAATCACTGAAACGGACAAATCAGCGGTTGAAGTGGGCATGACAAGCAAAGCTCAAATACAATCGATATTAGGTTTAAGAAGAATTTGATTTTACCGCTGTACGGGCCGACCTATGTGTCTGCCCAAATCATCATAAAGTTTGGATACACACATAGGTGCATCCTTACAGCTTACAAAACATATTTTCTGTTAATTTCAAAAAAGTGAATTCTGATACTGCTCCAAACCTGATTTTACCGCTGTACGGGCTGACCTATGTGTCTGCCCAAATCATCATAAAAGGGCGGAATTTGAATACACACAAGACCATACATTAACAAAAATTAAACAAACACATCATTTCATTACATCCACCTAAAAAACACAATTACCAAATTATTCTTAATGTTAAAAAACATCATTATGAATAGAGATACCTCACAAATAGGGCATAGAAAAAGCCTTCGCCTAAAAGGATTTGACTACTCTAACCAAGGGCTATATTTTGTGACCATCAACACAAATAAACACCACAGTCTTTTCGGGAAGATTCAAAATGAAAAGATGGTTTTAAACTCTGCAGGAATCATGGTTGAAAGGTGGTATTTTGAATTAGAAAATAAATTTGAATCAATCAAATGCTTATCTATGGTCGTAATGCCAAACCATTTTCATTGTATAATCCAAATTATAGACTACCCACACATTAATAAAAAAGCAACTCTTGGAAGAGTTATTCAGTGGTTCAAAACCATGACGACCAATGAATATATTCGCAGAGTAAAAGGATTAGGATGGACTCCATTTGACAAAAAACTTTGGCATTGGAACTATTGGGAACACATCATTAGAAACGATCAGGCATTTGACGAAATTGAAAACTATATCTTGACCAATCCTACCCGTTGGGAAAGTGATCGGTTTTATTGTAAGGAATAGTTGAAGGATACACACATAGGTGCATCCATACAGCGTCCTAAATAAACTTGTTCCTAAAATCGTTGAGCAATGCCTTTCGACAGCCCTAAATTAGATAGCTGTACGAGCTGACCTATGTGTCTGCCCAAAGTAATCATAAGTTTAAATGGTTTGGATACACACGTAGGTGCATCCGTACAGCGTTCAAAACAAGCTTACTTGAGAATCATGGAACTAAGGCATTAGAGTATTAGGGAGAAAAGCCTATCCTCAATACGCCAACCACTCCAAGAAAGCCGAAGCGCCTGCCTTGCTGACCAACAACTGCTCCGAGCATTCGACCGTCGGCTGAACCAACAGCTTCCTGCCAAAGTATTTGGACACCTTGCTGATGCCTTTGCGCTGAATGATCGCCTGACGGTTCAGTCGATAGAACTCCCCACCGAGTCGCTCCATGATTCCATCCAGTGCTCTTGGGTAAGGATAGCGAGTTCCTTTGTCGGTGTAAAGAAAACTGACACCTTCCTGATAATGAACCAAAACAACATCATCCACCTTCACGGGAATAATCTGATCTCCCTTTTCGATCAGGAAATGACTCATTTGGGTGGGCGTCAGCACCTGCTCAATCGCCTGCTGTTGTTTTTGATAAAGAGTTGTATGACCATTGGAGGTCAGTTGTTGGTATTTATCGAGGGTCTGAAAGATGTCTTCCTCATCAAACGGTTTAAGGATATAATCCACCCCATTGGCTTTGAAGGCTTCGAGGGCATAATCATCATATGCGGTACAAAAGATCACGGGACAGCTCGTCTCTACGGTTTTAAAAATCTCAAAACTCAAACCGTCGGGCAGTTGGATGTCCGAAAAAAACAAATCGGGTTGCGGGTGCTTCTGCAGGTAGCTCCGTGCTTCTTCCACACTCTTGAGCACCGCCAGCACCTTGATGCTTTCATCATAGTTGTTGATCTGCTCCTGTAACTCCTCGGCAATCAGTGCCTCGTCTTCGATGATGATAATGTTCATGGAATGAAAAAATTATAGTTTACAAATAGGCTGTCGAATATTTTTGTACCTATCGGTACGGGGCTGTCGCATAACCCTTCAAAAATCGGGTAAAAATGGAATTTTACCACGATTTTTAAAATTTGTACAAAAATTGATTTTGAATAAAAAACAGGCTTTGAGAGTGAAATTCGAACCTCTTGAAGCCTTTTTTTATCCATTCTCCGAAAAACACAAAAAGTAAAACTCGAATTAAGGCCTTTTTACTGTATTTGGCCATTTTCGAAAGATTGTAAGAAAGTGAAAGCAATAGAAGTTCTGCACCGACTTTTTCAAGTCCGCGTAGCATGAATCTTTTGAATTTTAAATTGTGTTTGATGTGGCCAAATACCGTCTCGATATCATGGCCTCGCATTCTCATTTTCTCTCCTCCTTCTTCGGATTTGATGGTTCGTCGGGCTCGTTCTTTGTGCCGTTGAAAGTTCCTGTTTACCACAATCTGCTTAACTTTACCCTTCATCGAAAAGCACTTTTCCCTAAACGGGCAGTCCGAACAATCAGCTGATTCATATACATCCCGATGTGATTCATAACCGCTTTTGTTTGTTACAATATTATGCTTTTTCCACGTTAACTTCCGACCGTTGGCGCACTCATAATAGTCACCCTCTTCATGATAAAGCATGTTCTGCCACCTCGAAATATCCTCCTTAAATGTCTTCTTCGACTCCTTGTAATAACCTGTAAATTTAACGTTCGGACTCACCCCGTTTTGTTCTAAATAATCAAATACAGCTTCTGTTCCGTAGCCCCCATCAGCCGTCAAAGTCTCTGGCATTGAATCCAAGTTGACCTGTTCAAGCATCTTTGATCGCTCCTCTAAATGATCTATCGTGCACGCTGAATCACCACCATTTTGATGAGCTGTAGCCCCAGTAATAAACTCTCCGTTTGTACCCACTTGCACGTTATATCCTGGACGCGACTCATCATTTTTCATCCGCATATATGTCGCATCTATATCTGTTTTTGAGTAAGAATTCCGCTCTCCAAGCTCTTGAAGCTGATCTTCGTAACCTTTTAGCTTATCTGCTCCTTTTTTCAGATGCCTACATCGGGTTTCGATTTTCTTCTTTTCCTTCGGTGGCAAATCCTCGTTAATTGACTTTTCAATTTCTTGTGCTTTAGCATAAACCTCTTCACTTGAGAAATCTTCACAATCCATTTTATGCCCCTTTTTAGCCTCTTCCTCCGACTGCTTTTCGATCTCATCTATCTCAGCAAAGAGTGCTATGATTTTCTCACGAACCATCTTACTGTATCGAAATGCATTTTTCTTAAAGACCATTTTATACTTGTTCGCATCAGCCTCAAGCTTAGTGCCGTCAAGCACATAGTCCTCAAGATTCACAAGCCCTTTCTCCACAAGTAAAAGAATCAGCTGAACGAAGACATCCTGAAAAATATCGAGAAAATAGAGACTCCGAAATCGAGCAATCGTCGCATGATCAGGATGCTCGCCACCACAAAGCCAAAGGCACGGAATCGACTCATAGGTAAATGCCTCAATTTTGCGACTACTGAAAACTCCACTCTGATAACCAAAAAGCAAAAGCTTCATCATCATACGAGGGTTATAGGGAGCGTTCCCTCCTTGATTTGTAAAGTAACGAGCCAACAAATCCATTGACAGCCCATTAACAAAACAATCAATCACCCTTGCGATATGCCCTGGCGGAACCAGCTCCCCAAAACTCAGAGGAAACAGGCTAACCTGATCTTTTTGGTAAGATTTGAATTTCTTCTTGATCATGGAAAAGTACTTTTTTTAATACCTTAATATACTTAATTTCCATGACATTTATTTTGAAACGAAGGGCTGAGAATCTGCGACAGCCCCCTACGCAGTAGAAACCTTCACTGGTCGTAGCGTTCCGCTACGATCCAAAACACGCAAGCGTCTTCGTTGGCATCCTTAAACCGCCCTAAAAATAAGCGTAAAATGTTCTTCAGGCTTGAAATCAATCTTCAGGTAATCTTTTCCATAAAAAGAAAAGCGCTGTTCGAGGTTTTTCAATCCTACCTGCGTGGAGGGTACCTCCTCAAGTTTGGGTATATGATTATTGGTGAAGGCCAATGCACCGTCGTCCATTTCATAGAGTCGCATCACCAAGGGGTTTTGTTCGGAAAAAGCGTTGTGCTTGATCGCATTCTCCACCATGGATTGCAAAGCAAAGACGGGCAAAGTCTTATTTCGACGAACATGATCAGAAACATCCACTTCAAAAAAGATGGCCCCACTGAAGCGTACCTTCTGAATATTAAAGTACCGCTGACTGTGTGCAATTTCGTCTTCTACCAAATTCATGTCCTTACCTTTATCTGTTAGAGATTGCCTCAAGAACATCGAGATCTCCTTCAGGTAGCGTTCGGCTTCGGTCTGATTCTTTTTAATCAAAAGTTTCAGGGTAAAGAGGGTATTGAAAAGAAAGTGCGGATGAATATTATGCTTGAGGTTCTCCTTCAATGCACGCTCATGCTCCACGGCAAGCTCGGCTTTCTCCAAAGCCAATTGGTTACGTTTGTGCCGTTCCTTGACCAATGAAAAAATGATCAGCATGATGCTGTTGTTGGCGACGGTGGAGAACAAGGGATAGTAGCGTACAAAACCAACATTATCCATCACCGCTCCCTTCTTTATGTGTAGGAACGTCATAGCCACCAATAAAATCACCCCGTAAGACAAGACATACCTGATAAAGCGTTTCTTCCCTTTGAAAATATCTTGAGGAAGAATATGAAATAAAAAAATATTGAACAGCCAATGGGTATAAAGAAAAACGCAGAGCATCACAATACCAAAGAGTGCTTTGGGTGGGTTGACTTCTTCGGCCAAGGCACCACGCGATGACATGGTCATTAGAAATAAAGACAATGGTCCAAAAGAATACAGTGCAAGGATTGGACTCGTCAGTCGCGCTACCCTCAGAAGCTCCTGCATCTCGTAACTGGCATGCTTGAGCCTCGGTTGAAAAAGTTGAAATACCCTCATGCTAAGGTCAAAAATATTATGGGTTGATGTTCTCTCTGGCAATAAAGCTCAAAAGTATAGACAAAAAAAAAGACATCCTATACAGAATGTCTTAAGTCGGGGTGGCAGGATTCGAACCTGCGACCTCCTGCTCCCAAAGCAGGCGCGATGACCGGGCTACGCTACACCCCGAAACGGTCACCAAAAGTGGTGGGCCCTACTGGATTCGAACCAGTGACCCCCTGCTTGTAAGGCAGGTGCTCTGAACCAACTGAGCTAAGAGCCCGTAACGTTAAGGCATGCCTTAACGCAACAGTAGCAGAGAGTGGGGGATTCGAACCCCCGGTACGGTTACCCGTACGTCAGTTTAGCAAACTGGTGGTTTCAGCCACTCACCCAACTCTCTATGGAGCCTCCAGTCGGACTTGAACCAACGACCTACTGATTACAAGTCAGTTGCTCTACCAACTGAGCTATGGAGGCTTATCAGACCGATGTCCGAAAAGTTTATTTCAATAAATGATTTCACAATCCTATTGATTGTGGGCCCTACTGGATTCGAACCAGTGACCCCCTGCTTGTAAGGCAGGTGCTCTGAACCAACTGAGCTAAGAGCCCTTATTTTTTTAAATGGTTACGGTTCCATTTTTCGTCGGGGTGGCAGGATTCGAACCTGCGACCTCCTGCTCCCAAAGCAGGCGCGATGACCGGGCTACGCTACACCCCGAAAGGCCCTCGTTTTTGAAGGGATTACAAAGGTAAATGATTTTTAACAAACCGCAACTTTGCAATCAATTTTTATTTATTTTTTATTGTCGGGGTGGCAGGATTCGAACCTGCGACCTCCTGCTCCCAAAGCAGGCGCGATGACCGGGCTACGCTACACCCCGAAGGTTTTTTTCCTTCTTGAGCCTCCAGTCGGACTTGAACCAACGACCTACTGATTACAAGTCAGTTGCTCTACCAGCTGAGCTATGGAGGCAGTATCAAATTCTCATTCGATATGCTCAATATGTGATCTCACAATCCTATTGATTGTGGGCCCTACTGGATTCGAACCAGTGACCCCCTGCTTGTAAGGCAGGTGCTCTGAACCAACTGAGCTAAGAGCCCTTTATTTTTTTAAATGGTTACGGTTCCATTTTTCGTCGGGGTGGCAGGATTCGAACCTGCGACCTCCTGCTCCCAAAGCAGGCGCGATGACCGGGCTACGCTACACCCCGAAGGTTTTTTCCTTCAAGAGCCTCCAGTCGGACTTGAACCAACGACCTACTGATTACAAGTCAGTTGCTCTACCAGCTGAGCTATGGAGGCAGTATCAAATTCTCATTCGATATGCTCAATATGTGATCTCACAATCCTATTGATTGTGGGCCCTACTGGATTCGAACCAGTGACCCCCTGCTTGTAAGGCAGGTGCTCTGAACCAACTGAGCTAAGAGCCCTTTATTTTTTTAAATGGTTACGGTTCCATTTTTCGTCGGGGTGGCAGGATTCGAACCTGCGACCTCCTGCTCCCAAAGCAGGCGCGATGACCGGGCTACGCTACACCCCGAAGGTTTTTTCCTTCAAGAGCCTCCAGTCGGACTTGAACCAACGACCTACTGATTACAAGTCAGTTGCTCTACCAGCTGAGCTATGGAGGCAGTATCAAATTCTCATTCGATATGCTCAATATGTGATCTCACAATCCTATTGATTGTGGGCCCTACTGGATTCGAACCAGTGACCCCCTGCTTGTAAGGCAGGTGCTCTGAACCAACTGAGCTAAGAGCCCTTTATTTTTTTGAATGGTTACGGTTCCATTTTTCGTCGGGGTGGCAGGATTCGAACCTGCGACCTCCTGCTCCCAAAGCAGGCGCGATGACCGGGCTACGCTACACCCCGAAACGGTCACACACTATTAAAGTGTTGTGGGCCCTACTGGATTCGAACCAGTGACCCCCTGCTTGTAAGGCAGGTGCTCTGAACCAACTGAGCTAAGAGCCCGTATTTTTTTGAATGGTTACGGTTCCATTTTTCGTCGGGGTGGCAGGATTCGAACCTGCGACCTCCTGCTCCCAAAGCAGGCGCGATGACCGGGCTACGCTACACCCCGAAAGTGTTCCAAGAAATGAAAATGATTTTACACACTGCAAATCTCCCCTTCTATTCTGAGCCTCCAGTCGGACTTGAACCAACGACCTACTGATTACAAGTCAGTTGCTCTACCAGCTGAGCTATGGAGGCTTGGTGCAATTCATTAGCGACAATCGTGCCAAAAATTGCGTGAAGAAATGTTTCTCTTCCCTTTTAATGTGGGCCCTACTGGATTCGAACCAGTGACCCCCTGCTTGTAAGGCAGGTGCTCTGAACCAACTGAGCTAAGAGCCCGTGTATTTTGCAGCACTAAAGCCTGCCTTAGCGCTACAAACACGTTGCAGAGAGTGGGGGATTCGAACCCCCGGTACGGTTACCCGTACGTCAGTTTAGCAAACTGGTGGTTTCAGCCACTCACCCAACTCTCTATGGAGCCTCCAGTCGGACTTGAACCAACGACCTACTGATTACAAGTCAGTTGCTCTACCAGCTGAGCTATGGAGGCTTAATATTACTGTTCCATCAGACGATTTCACAGAAAAACACAACTGATCAAAAGATCAGTTCATGGTATCAATATTTCAAAGTGATGCTAAAAAGCTAATTTCTCAACCGCAGCACCAATGTGCCGTTCCAGCGTTCCTAAGGGCGTTTTCCCTTAAAGCGATGCAAACATACAAGGTTTATTTTTATTGCGCAAACCTTCTACTCAAAAAAAATTGAGGGGGATTATTTTCAACAAATACAAATAAACGATTAATCCTATGTTTCCCAAAGAGATAAACACCATATTGCAGTCATAAAAAATGTTAAAAAAAATAATCGATCTGTTTTTAGGCTTGACTACTCGTTGAAACATTGCTAATATTAACCATTAAAATTGGGCTTAAGGGCTGTAAATAGTGCTTCTGAACCTATTTTTTGCTTAAACACAGGTAGAAAAACAAAAAATATGACTTGGTATAAACCATTAGGAACGACGGAGACCATTTTCATTCTCCTTTTTTGCTTCCTCTATATCGCTTACATCTGGCGAAGCATCCGCATAGCAAAACGATTGCGTGCGGCATACAAGTGGGTATTTGTAAAGTTGGTGCTCCGAACCATCTACTTCGGTTGTTTTATTGCTGCCCTACTCGGCCCTTCTTTTGGTCAGATGGCCCAGGAAATCAAGTCGCAGGGAAAAGACATTATGATCTGCGTGGATTTATCCCGATCTATGGATGCTACCGATATTGCGCCCTCGCGATTGGAGAAGGTGAAGTTTGAGCTCAAGAATTTGGTAAAATCCTTTGCTTCAGACCGCGTTGGGGTGATTATATTTTCTTCTGAAGCATTTATGCAGTGCCCGCTTACTTTTGACCAAAGCGCCTTGAACCTGTTCATTGAAACCATGAACACCTCCCTTGTTCCGCATTCGGGAACTGATTTTGGGCCGCCACTTCAAATGGCTTTAGACAAACTTAAAGCACAGCAAGACGACAACTCCAGCCCCAAATCCAAGGTCATCATCCTGATCAGTGACGGGGAAGACTTTGGTGAAAACACCGCAGATGCCATCACTCAGGTCGAAGATCAGAACATCAAATTATTTTCGGTAGGTGTTGGTACCGAAGCCGGCGGACGGATCCCTGTTGGCAGAGGATTTAAAAGACAATCCAACGGACAACCCGTACTAACTAAACTGGAGGCCAGCTCACTGAAAAAAATCGCCTCCAAAACGGGCGGAAGATATTTCGAGGTCAATGATCAGCGCAACGACGTCCCAAAGCTGATCAACGATATCAGTAAGATTGAGGGAGAATTAAGAGATACACGAAAAATCGACGTCAAGGCCAACAAGTATTTTTACTTCCTTGCCTTCGGCTTATTACTTATGGGAATTGATGTTTTGACCAGCATTCGCACAATAAAAATATGAGGTACTTTTTTGTAATATTATTTGCCGCACTGAGCTTTGATGGCTTCAACCACATTGCCAAAACCAACGCACTGAAAAAAAAGGCGGAGGAGGCGATGGAAACAAAAGCGTATCCCGAAGCCATCACACTATATCATCAATTGATTGACTCCATGAAGGTGCAAGAGGATGCCGCCATCCTCAACTTATCCAATGCTTATTTCATGACCAAAGACACCACCAATGCGGAGAAATACTTCGAGATGGTGAGTGTAAGTGATCAAAAAAATATCCGCACGGTGGCCAATCAGCAGTTGGGAGTTATTGATGTACAAAAGCAGCAATACGACCAGGCACTCCAGCACTTTAAAATGGCCATGAAGGCCGACCCGCAGAATGAGAGTGCCCGCTACAACTATGAGCTGGTCAAGAAAATCATTGAGCAAAATCAAAAACAGAACCAAGAGAAACCAAAACTGCCTCCACTCACTGCTTTTGCCAAGCAACTGAAGAAGCAGGCCGACCAGTTGGTGTCACGCCATGCTTATCAGGAGGCGGTTGATTTGCTGGAAAACGGATTGCAGAAAGATAAATCTGTAGGGCATTATAACGACTTCATTCACCGCAGCCGTGTGGTCGCTGAAATCAATAAAAACTAAATCGAGGATCATGAAAAATCAGATCATCATCATATTATTATTGGTCACCGCATGGGCTGTTCCCGCGGTTGCGCAAGGCCAGTCCAACAATCCCCCTGCTTTTCATCAGGGGGCGCAGCAGTACATCAATAATCAGACACCTCAGGCCATTGCCACTTTGGAGCAAGGGCTGAAGCAATACCCAAACAACAGGGACATGCAGGAGCTGCTGAAAAAAATCAAGGAGCAGCAAAAAAAGGATCAGCAAAAGCAAAAAGACCAGCAGAAGCAGGATCAGGACAAAAAGCAGCAGGATCAAAAAGACCAGCAGGACCAAAACAAGCAGGACCAAAAAGATCAGCAGAACAAAGACGACCAAAAACAGGACGATAACAAGGATCAAAATAAAGATCAAAAAGACCAGCAGAAGCAGGATCAAAAGGATCAGGGAAAAGATCAGGACAAGCAAGGAAAACAAGACGAGAAGAAGGACCAAAAGGGAGAACAGGACGATCAGCAGAAGGGCGAGAAAAACAAAGATCAGAAGGATCAGCAAGAGCAGAAGCAGGGAGAAAAAGACAAAGACAACAAGGAGAAACAAGAACAGCTTGCCGCGCCAAGCACTGCCGACAACCTCAAAAAGATCAACATGACCGAAGGAAAGGCCAAGATGATCCTCGACGCTATGCGTAATGCTGAAGTGCAGTATTTACAGCAAAACAAGCGTAAGGCCACCAAGAAGAAGGACAGCAGCAAACCTGACTGGTAAAAAATTTATTGGTGTGTTGTTGGGGGATATTTACCAACAAATGCACTATTATATAGAGGAGCCCAACATTAACCGAAAATGAAAGTATTCACCTATTTCGCCTGATTGCATCGGTCGAATAAAACATGATTTACTATGAAAAAGTGGCATAATCTATTTTTCCTGCTGATGGCCTCCGTGGCTATTTCAGCATGCAGCAGTATGCGCATCACCTCCGATTACGATCGTGAAGCTAACTTTTCCCAATACAGTACTTTCAGCTTTATGCTCAAAGACCCTTCTGCCAAAATTAATGTGGGGCTGAATGAGCTCAACCAAAGGCGCGTCATGTCGAATGTCGGCGCTGAAATGGCAGCGAGAGGCTATGAAGAGGTACAGAAAAATCCCGATCTGCTGATCAACTTCTACCTGAAAACCCAAAACAAGCAGGATGTAATGTACGACCCTTACTGGGGAGGCTGGTACGGCATGTGGGGACCTTACCGTCAGCCGTATTCCGTAACAGAATATACAGAAGGAAATATGGTGATCGATATTGTAGATGCCAAAAAGAAGCAGCTTATCTGGCAGGGGGTTGCCACAGGCGCCATGGACAGCGACGTGAAGGACCCCGACAAGCAGGTCGCCAAGATCATTCAGGAAATTTTCACGAGATATCCGCATAAAGCGCATGAAGCTTTCGGATATAAGCCAAAAGGATAATATATTAACAAGCAGTTCATCACCGAGCTGCTTGTTTTTTTTGCTATGGATCGGCGAAATACGTTAACCGTCAAATGACCGGCCACCGTTGATCTGCAACAAAAAAACAGCCTTTCATCGGCAGCGGATTTTCCACTCGACCAAGCACCTGATTCTATATGACCACCAGTAAAAACCAACGCATCGGCCAGATCATCTCCATACTGATCAAGTATGGCTTTGAAGATTTCATTGCGCACTCCCGCATCAAAGAACTGATCGTCGCGACGCCTATCATAAAAAAAACGGTCGATCAGGAAGCCCTCACCCTTACCCGTGCCAAGCGCGTCCGCCTGACCGCCGAAGAGCTCGGCCCCACCTTCGTAAAACTTGCGCAGATCATGAGCAACCGCCCTGATCTACTGCCTGAAGATTGGGTAACTGAGCTGGCCAAGTGCCAAAAGGACAGCACGCCCGTCCCCAACTGGGACATTAAAGCATTTATTTCGCAAAACCTTAAAAAGCCCTGTGATCAGGTTTTCAGATATGTAAACCCTGTACCCATTGCCTGTGGGTCCATTGCGCAGGCACATCACGCCATTCATCAGGATGGTACCGAGATGGTGCTCAAGCTGCAGCGCCCCAATATTCGGAAAACCATTGAGGCAGACCTTGACATCCTGACGCTCATTGCTGGACAGATGGAAAAAAACACGGAACTTTTTTCGTCCCTGAAGCCCTTGACATTGATCGAGAGTTTCAGAAAACATATGCGTGAGGAACTGGACTTTTTACATGAGTCCCGCAACATTCAGGCCTTCTATCAGCAACATAAAGACAGCTCGAAAGTCGTTAGCCCGAAAGTTTATAAAACACTGACGACCCCTACCCTTTTGGCCATGGAAAAAATGGAAGGGACACATATCGATTTGTGGGTGGCCGAAGATGAGCAGCAAAAACAGCGCATGATCAAAAATATGATCGACAGCTTTTTTACCCAGATTATTGAGAATGGATTTTTCCATGCGGATCCACATGCAGGCAATATCATGATTCAGGAGCATGCCGTGATCTGCTTCCTGGATTTTGGCAATATGGGGCGCCTTACCCAACTGCAAAGAGACGTCCTGTCGAGGCTCCTTTTTCAGTTTTTGCAAAAAGACAGCAGACGCGTCGCCAAAACGGTTCGCTCAATTGCCATCTCACACGAGATCCACAATATTCAGGACTTTGAACAAGATTGCGAATCGATTCTTTTTCAGCTCGAAGGAGAACTTTCCGATTTAAAGATCGCCGTTTTCGTAAAAGATTTCACCAGGATCATTTATAAATACCGCGTGCAGCTGCCGCCATTCCTCCATGCGGTATTTCGTACCATCATCATTCTTGAAGGCATGGGGCATAAAATTGACCCTCATTTCCATGTAACCGATCAGCTTAAGCCTTACCTGCGGAAGATTATCGTCAATCAGGTGAATTTCGAAAACATCACCAAAGATGGCATCAGCAATATTCTTTATGGCTTACAGATGCTGAAGAATTTACCTGAGGACATCGCCGACCTGGTGGAATCTGCCAAAGCGGGAGATTTTAAGGTAGATGTTCAGCTACATGGGCTGGAAAGTTTCCGAAAAACCATCGACAGCGCAGCCAACAGCGTCTCTTTGGCGATCATCATTGCCGCGATCATCATTGGCTCCTCAGTGATTGTTTTTGCCCAGATCCCCCCACTAATTTATGACATCCCCATCCTCGGGTTTATCGGTTTTTTCCTCAGCTCGGTACTTGGATTTTATATGGTACTGAACATCCTCAGGCGTGACAAAAAGCAAAAAGACAAATAAAACCTTGCATCTACCAGCAAAATATTGATTCTCATTCATTTCGACAGGTTAGCATCTATCAGTAAAATATCGTATTTTATTAATAAACCACTAACCTACACCCAAAATGAATGATGTTTTTATAGTTGCTATGGCACGTACTCCTATGGGGAGTTTTATGGGAAAATTATCCACCCTCTCTGCCCCCGACCTCGGGGCAATTGCCCTGAAGGCTGCTTTAGCAAAAATCCCCTCCGATCAGCTGACCATAGATGAAGTATTTATGGGCAATGTGATCTCTGCAAATATTGGTCAGGCACCAGCAAAACAGGTCGTTGTTAAAGCAGGCCTTGGCAACGACATCCCCTGTACGATCATCAATAAAGTATGCTCCTCTGGCTTAAAGGCGGTCATGCTTGGCGCACAGACTATCATGTCTGGCCAAAATGATGTCGTCGTTGCGGGCGGAATGGAAAGCATGTCGAATATTCCGCATTATATTCCCAACGCACGAAAAGGCTTTAAATTTGGCCATACAGAGATGGTTGATGGCTTGGTTAAAGATGGGCTTTGGGAACCATATAACGATTTTGCGATGGGGAACTGTGCCGAAAATACGGCAGAAGAAATGCGTATCAGCAGAAGTATGCAAGACGATTATGCCATAGAATCCTACAGTCGTGCACAAAAAGCCCAGAAAGAGGGCAAATTCAAGATGGAAATTACACCAGTGGCGGTTCCGAACAGGCGAGGACCCGCGGAAGAAATCCTCGAAGACGAAGAACCTTCGCATGTTAAACTCGAAAAAATACCCAGCTTAAGAACTGTTTTCAAAAAAGATGGTACGGTGACTGCGGCCAATGCTTCGACCATTAACGACGGCGCCGCGGTCTTGGTGCTGATGAGTGCCGAAGCGGTAAAGAAACACCAGGTAAAGCCCCTGGCAAAAATCGTTGGCATGGGTGATGCCTCCAATGAGCCGATTTGGTTTACTACCGCGCCAACCAAAGCCATTAATAAAGCGATCAATAAAGCGAACCTCCAACTCTCTGATATTGACTTTTTTGAGATCAACGAAGCCTTTTCAGCGGTGGCCATTGCGAATTTACAGCAATTGAATTTATCGCCCTCGAAGGTAAATGTGTATGGAGGGGCCGTTGCTTTGGGGCATCCTTTGGGCTGTTCGGGCGCTCGAATCCTGTGTACACTGCTGAGTGTTTTACATCAGGAAAACGGCAAGCTGGGGGTCGCTGGAATTTGCAACGGAGGAGGAGGAGCCTCTGCGCTAATTGTAGAAAAAGTATAAATAGGGTATATAAAATTATAGTTGATAGATGGAAATCGCTATCATATTATAACACTTTTACATAGATTTGTAACATGAGAAAAAGTTAAGCACTTGAACAAACAAAGTTCAAGTGTCCTTTCACTAAATCATAACACAGTGCACATTTCAACATTAACTTATTATCGATGTCGCTAATTGAACGAATATTGACGCCGAGCTTTCGGGAAGAGCTTACCAAAGATGAAGAATTAAAGTACCAGCTCACCAATGGCATATCTATATTTCTAACCATTGTCGGGGCCTTGGTTACTTTGTTTTCTGTTTTTGTATTTCCTGAAGGACTGGTCTACCCTGTGATAGGCACTTGTTTTTTTGCATCCCCCCTCATCCTTAACAGGTTCAAGCAACTCAACGCCAGCCGCTTGTTGCTAATTATTGGCTCAACACTTTGCCTGACATTATACCATACGGCATTAAGAACCCCCGACGCCCCATTGGTAGTAGGGCTCACCATGTTGCAACTCTCCTTCTTTTCCATCAGCTTTTTACTGTTCGAAAAAAAAGAAAGTACCCTGTTCATCACCGCCAACATCATTGCCATTATTGGCTTTTTATGGCTTGTAATGACTGACGGCTGGAACTTGACAGGTCAAGGCCTCGATTCGTTTACGGGTGGGTTCATGCACTACCTGATTATAGGAGCAGCCGTATTGATCTCCTTTTTTATCATGATAACCTTTCGAATGATCAATATCAGATCGCAGGAAAAAACTTTATTACTGATGAAAGATGTTCAGCAACAGCAAAAGGACATGGAGCACCAAAATGCGGAACTGAACAATTATATTAAAGAAGTAGAAAAGAAACAGAAGGAAGATCAGCAAAGGCAATGGGTTGCTGAGGGGCAGTCAAAAATCGACCACCTGCTCAGAACAAGTGAAGACAGTGACAACATCTACGATCAGCTGATTTCTTTTACGGTCAATTATCTTGAAGTTACACAGGGTGCGATTTACCTGTTGCAGGATGAAGAACCAGGCGATTTACACCTGAAGATGATGGGCTGTTATGCTTACAATCGTAAAAAATACCTCGAGAAAAAAATTGCAGTTGGAGAAGGCGTCGTTGGGCAGTGTTTTCTTGAAAAAGCGCCTATTTACATGACCAACGTACCGCAGGATTATGTCAATATTACTTCAGGGCTGGGGGAAGCGCTACCTGGCAGTATTATCGTGGTTCCGCTGATCAACAATGAGCAGGTAGTGGCCATCATAGAGCTCGCTTCTTTTGATGCACTGTCAGACTATCAGCAAAAATTTATTGAAAGTATTGGGCAGAGTATCGCTTCCTTTGTTTCGAACCAAAAGGTGACGGTAAAAACCCGCAAGCTTTTGGAGGAATCGCAGATGCAAAGTGAAATGCTCCGCGCACAGGAAGAAGAAATGCGCCAAAACATGGAAGAGCTTACTGCAACCCAGGAAGAGGCTGAGCGCCGAACGATGAAGTTCCAGGAAGAGATTGAGCAAAAAAATGCCATTATTGAAGACTTAAAAAAGAAGCTCTAAAAAAGCACTTAAATGATAGCGGTGGACAAACCATCGCTATTTTTTTGGCAAAAAAATACCCGCCGCTTATCGAAAAGCAACGGGCAACAAACAACAGAATATTATTTTTTGAGTGCTACTTATGCACTCTTATTTTTTAAGCAGAAACCTCTGCACTAATCAGGTCAGCGATACGATCACCTACTGCTGAAGTGCTTTGTGGCTCATCCTTGTTTACATCAATAGTCGCAAAACCACTGTTCAAGGCATCATCCACTGCCTTACGAACATCCTTGGCTGCTTCTGGCAAATCCAGGTGGTCAAGCATCATAGCTACAGAAAGGATCGTTGCCATTGGATTGGCAATATTTTTTCCTGCCGCCTGAGGGTAAGAACCATGGATAGGTTCGAAAAGTGAAGAACCTGTACCTACAGAAGCCGATGGTAGCATTCCGAGCGAACCACTGATAATCGAGGCTTCGTCAGAAATGATATCTCCGAACATATTTTCAGTCAATACCACATCAAACTGTGCAGGATTCAAAATCACCTGCATGGCAGCATTGTCAACGAAAAGGTAATCCACCTCCACTGATGGGTATTGTGCGGAAAGTTCCTGCACCACTTTTCTCCACAAACGAGACGTCTCCAATACATTCGCCTTATCTACCAAAGTCAGTTTATTGCAGCGTTTAGTTGCAGCTTCAAAAGCCAAGTGTGCAATACGCTCAATTTCTGAACGCTCATAAACACAGTTGTCAAAAGCTTTATCTTCGCCGATCGTTCCTTTTTCACCGAAGTAAATTCCTCCTGTCAGCTCACGGTAGATCACAAAGTCAACCCCCTGAAGGCGATCAGCTTTGATCGGTGCCTGATCAAGGAGCGCATCAAAAGTACGGATTGGACGAATGTTACAGAATAATCCCAAAGCCTTACGAATAGCCAACAAGCCTTGCTCAGGACGCACCTTTGCTTTAGGGTCATTGTCAAATCGAGGGTCTCCAACTGCGCCAAGGATTACTGCGTCTGCTGACTGGCAGGCCGCTATGGTATCCTCAGGCAAAGCAGAACCCGTCGCATCAATTGCTACTGCACCGATAAGCCCTTCGGTATAATTGAATTCCACATCGTACTTTCCTGCAACTGCAGCCAATACTTTTTGTGCTTCACTGACAATCTCTGGACCGATGCCGTCACCAGGAAGAACGGTTATATTTTTAGTTGATTTAGCCATGATTAGATATTAGGTGTGGTTTCAAAAGCTTCGATTTCAGACTGAATGCTCAATAGGTAATCGATATCATCCAATCCCTGCATCAAACAATGCTTTTTGTACTCGTTGATTTCAAACTGCTCCTGCTTGTCTGTTCCCGTCAGGCTGATGGTTTGCGCTGCAAGGTCCACCGTTACCGACGTTGAAGGATCTGCCTCAACACGCTCAAACAACTCCGACAAAAATGCGGGGGTTACCTCCACAGGCAACAGACCATTGTTCAGACAGTTATTTTTGAAAATATCAGCAAATTCTGAGGAAACGACCACACGGAATCCGTAATCGTAAATCGCCCAGGCAGCGTGCTCACGTGAAGACCCAGAACCGAAGTTCTTGCCTGCCACCAAAACTTTTCCGCTATAAACTCCCGTATTGAGCACAAAGTCAGCCTTAGGCTCACCACTTTTGTCATAACGCCAATCCCTGAACAGGTTGTCACCAAAACCTTCTCTCGAAGTTGCTTTCAGAAAGCGGGCAGGGATAATTTGATCTGTATCCACGTTCTCATTTCGAAGTGGAATATATGTTGATTCTACTATTGTTAACTTTTCCATGATTTTTCTCGAAATAAAAATTAAGCCTCTACAACGCCTGAAAGTGCCGCCTTGGCTGCCGTAATTGGAGATGCCAATAAGGTACGGGAACCTGGTCCCTGGCGACCTTCGAAATTTCGGTTGGAAGTTGAAACACAATATTTACCTGCAGGAATTTTATCGTCATTCATGGCCAAACAAGCTGAACAACCTGGCTGACGCAGCTCAAAACCTGCTTCCTTCAATACGGCATCAATCCCCTCTTCAATCGCTTGCGCTTCTACTGCTTTTGATCCTGGAACAATCCATGCAGTAACATGTGGTGCTTTTTGTTGCCCCTTTACAATTCCTGCCACCTGACGCAAATCTTCGATACGGCCATTGGTACAAGAACCAATAAATACATAGTCAATTTTCTTTCCTGCAATGGCATCACCTTCACCAAACTCCATATAGCTCAAAGCTTTGCTCAGGGTTTGTTGCTGCCCAGCTTCCACTTCACTTGTTCTTGGAATACTTTGATTCACCCCAATACCCATTCCTGGGTTCGTTCCGAAGGTAATCATTGGTGGGATTTCCGATGCTTTATAGTGCAACTCAGCGTCAAATGCCGCCTCTTCATCAGAGTACAACTGCGACCAGCGCTCTACAGCAGCGTCGAATGCTTCTCCCTGAGGAACATGCTGACGGCCTTTAAGGTAATCGTAAGTGGTTTGATCTGGAGCGATCAAGCCACCACGGGCTCCCATTTCAATACTCATATTACAAACGGTCATACGCTCTTCCATCGACATGTTACGGAAGGTATCACCTGCAAATTCCACAAAATAACCCGTACCGCCACTGGTGGTCAGTTTGGCAATCACATACAGAATCACATCTTTGGCTGTTACGCCTTCATTAAGCTCACCATTCACGTTGATGCGCATTTGCTTAGGCTTTCTTTGCATCAAGCACTGTGTTGCAAGCACCATTTCCACTTCAGAAGTACCAATACCAAAGGCAATCGCTCCGAAAGCACCGTGTGTTGACGTGTGTGAATCACCACATACCATGGTCATACCTGGCTGAGTAAATCCCATTTCAGGACCTATAACGTGTACAATTCCCTGGTGTTTGTGGTTCAAACCGAAGGCTTCAATACCGTGGTTGGTACAGTTGTCTTCGAGTTTAGCAACCTGAAGGGCTGACAACTCATCAGCAATTGGTAAATGCTGATTGATGGTTGGTACGTTATGGTCTGCCGTTGCAGTAACCAAGTCTGGGCGGCGCACCTTGATCCCGCGGGCATCAAGGCCAGCAAAAGCCTGAGGGGAAGTCACTTCATGAACGTAGTGACGGTCGATATAAAAAACGGATGGGCCATTCTCTATGGTTTTGACCACATGTTTTTCCCAAATTTTATCAAAAAGTGTCTTTTTCATCTTATTCAATGATTCTGTGATTGTAGGCGATTAAATTGTTGGTGCAGTACAGGCAAAAAAGAAAGGCAATAGACACCGAAGATGCCGACAGCCTTTCCTAATGATCCTATTTTGCAACGGGAGTTCAAGATGCTACCAAGTGGCATAGATCTCCGTCTTCAATGACTTTCTTCTCGTCAGCCATCTCAAGGAATTTCTCATATAGGTTGTCCAATCGCTGAGGTTCTACCGTATGGCCCAAACACTCTAAACGATGGCGCAAAGCTGCTCGACCACTTCTTGCAGTAAGGATAATCTCTGAAGATTCCACCCCCACTTCTTTAGGATCGATAATTTCATAATTTTCTCGGTGCTTCAGCATACCGTCCTGATGAATCCCTGATGAATGTGCAAAAGCGTTACGTCCGACGATCGCTTTGTTAGGCTGCACAGGCATTCTCATCATTGAAGAAATCAGCTTACTCATTTTAGCCAATTGGATGGACTGAATTTTGGTATATAGATTCAGGTGTTGATGACTCTTCAGAATCATGGCCACTTCCTCCAAAGAGGTATTACCAGCACGTTCACCAATACCATTCATGGTAACTTCAATCTGGCGCGCCCCATTCATTACACCAGCAATGGAGTTGGCGGTGGCCATCCCGAGATCGTTATGGCAATGCGTGGAAATAATAGCGCGATCAATGTTGGAAACATGTTGTTTCAGATAGGCGATTTTCTCACCATATTCATTAGGCAAACAATAGCCTGTAGTATCGGGAATATTCACGACATCCGCACCAGCATCAATCATGGCTTCCACAACCTGGGCCAGAAAAGCATTATCAGTACGACCAGCATCTTCGGCATAGAACTCCACCTCATCGGTAAGTCCTTTGGCATATTTTACGGCCTCCACCCCACGACGAATAATTTCTTCTGGGTTAGAGTTGAATTTATGTTGTATATGATAAGCTGAAGTACCAATTCCAGTATGAATACGCCCATGCTTTGCATAGCGCAGGGCTTTAGCGGCCACATCAATATCTTTCTTCACTGCTCGTGATAGCGCACAAATCGTTGGCTCACTCACTGCACGGCACACTGCTTCTACGGCTTCAAAATCCCCTGGAGAGGATATCGGAAAACCTGCTTCGATAATATCAACACCAAGATTTTCCAGCGCCTGTGCTACAATTACCTTTTCCTCAGTATTGAGCTGACACCCTGGTACCTGCTCGCCGTCCCTTAATGTGGTATCAAAGATATGTACTTTAGCTGCATCCATAATCATGGTTCGTTTATAAATTATTATTCATTAGGCTTTTTAGCAAAAAAATATTTTTTTAGGCTTTTAAAGAGATCAGCCTAAATATCGAGGGCTCAGCCCTCTTCTTTTTTCATACTCTAATCTAAAGGATTAGATGCCTGAAGAAAAAACATAAATCGATAAAAAATACGAAAGCCAAACCTTCAACACCACCATTAAATCCATTGGTTATCAGTCGATTAACTCAAAAACCATAAAGACAGACATACTATGGCTAAACAGCAAACGGACCACCTTTTTCAGCTAATAAAATCGCTCAGTAAGTCTGAAAAACGCAATTTTAAGCTATATGTGAAGCGAAACAGCAGTTCTGAAGGGGCCAAATTCCTTCAGTTGTTTGACTTAATAGACAAGCAAGACGAGTACGATGAGAAGCTTTTGATGAAAAAAGCCAAGGACATTAAGAAAGTACAGCTCTCGAACTTAAAGGCACACTTATATAAACAATTATTAACCAGCCTGCGCCTGAACTACAAGAACAACGATATTGCGATAAACATTCGTGAGCAAATTGATTACGCCAAAATACTTTACAACCGTGGGCTTTATATGCAAAGCCTGAAAATTTTAGACAAGGCCAAGGCTGTTGCCTATAAGTACAGCCGACTGCGCCAGATCAAGACCATTATTGAGTTTGAGAAGCGTATTGAGAGCCAGTTTATCACACGCAGCATCTCCTCGCGGGCGGAGGACCTGACACAGGAATCGAAAAAAGTAGATATTATCTCCAACAGGATATCGGTATTTTCTGATATGGCCATTCTGTTATATGGGTTATTTCTGAAAAAAGGACATACCTATGATGGGGCTCACAGGGAGGAAGCCGACGCCATTATGGAGGCCCATATGCCCATGTTTGAAGAGCAGGAATTGTGTTTCCCTGAAAAGCTGAATCTTTATCATGCCAAGCAGTGGTATTATTTCCTGACACAGGACTTTTTCAATGCTTACCGCTATTGCTACAAATGGGTCAGCCTGTTTGATGAAGAGCCACTGATGAAGCCTACCATGCCCGATATGTACCTCAAGGGACTGGACAACATGCTCAACACTTGTTTCCTCTCCGCCTATTATGGGAAATTTGAATATTTCTACAAGGTTTTGGAACAGGTTGGCGAGGACGAAACGCTGATGAACATCCCCAATATCAAAATATTGTACTTCAGCAGCTGGTCGAATCACTATATCAACTACCGATTTATTGATGGGGAATTTGAGAAAGGCATTGAGGTGATCCCAAAGATTGAGGAGGGTCTGCAAGAGCATAAACGCCACCTTGACAAGCAGATCATCCTTTCTTTATATTACAAAATTGCCTGTCTGTATTTTGGCAATGCCGATTACAAACTGGCTATTAAGTACCTCAATCTGATCATCACAGAGCGCAATACCGACCTTCGGGGGGACATTCATGCTTTTGCGCGCCTGCTGATTGTGATCTGCTATTTTGAATTGCAGGAATATGACTATCTGGAGTACCTGCTGAAGTCCACTTACCGATACCTGATGAAAGAGGAAGAGCTTTATGAGGTACAGCGGGTTGTTTTGCGGTTTATCCGCCGCTTGCCATTCCTGCTCCCTGATCAGCTGATGGACGAATTCAAAAAGTACCGGGCATTACTCGAAGAACTCAGAAACGACCCGAGAGAGCTTCGTCCCTTCCTGTACCTTGACCTGATCATTTGGCTTGATCACAAAATAGAACAAAAGTCGATCGCGCAGCTATCGCAGGAGCGTTACAAAATGGCCTTCACACTAAAAGAACCAGAACTCAAAAATTCCTAAAAAAAAGGGATCAGCATATTGCTCATCCCTTTTTTTGTTTTTATAATTTTTTGAATAATTCAAGATCTGGATTTGACTGTTCCCCAGGATGATAGTGCGCCTGATAGCCATCATAGAGCAACTTCAGTCCAAAGACCAACAATACAACACCAATAATGAGGTTCAGTTTACGCAGCAATTTCACGGTAATAATCTGGCTCAATCGGTGAGCGGCATAGGCCTTGGTAAGGTCGAGCGACAACACACAGGTAATAATCCCGACGAAAAACATATGCCGATCCAAATCGGAAAATGAATTATTACTGGTAATAATACCGACCATCGCAATCCAGAACAATATAATCCCCGGATTCATCCCATTCAGGAAGAAACCTTTCAAAAACTGACCAAAATGCCCCATTTTCGAAATGGTCGTCGTCCCGCGACTCTCATGTTTTTTTATTTCTTTTGGTGGCTTCAATAGCAATAAGGCAGCATACACCACCATTACACCTCCACCGACCAACGCCATGACCTCTGCTACGCCTGGCTGATCCACAAAAGAACTCACCCCTATATAACTCAGCAGAATATATATCGAATCACTTGAGGAAATTCCGAAAGCCAAAGTCGCCCCAGCTCGGAAGCCCTTATGAATACTTGTCTGTATTAATGCAAAGAACGCAGGACCGACCATAAAAGCCAGTAAGACGCCAAACATCAACCCTTTAAAAAATCCTAACATATTTTCTTTTCAAAATCATGCTTCCGCCAACCTTCTATGCTTTTAATTAAGGCAGAATCATAAGGGAACAAATGTAGGGTGATCAGATTAATTTTCCCACAATCCCCGGGTATTTATCCTTTCAGCTGAATAGAAATATGCAGAATTGACCATCAAAAAATACCAAAACCGCCCTTCATTAAATCTTCAGCTGACAATTATCACTTAACCGTACATGTACCGATTTGTTGATGAAGCTCTCCAAATAGAGGATAAGGCCACTGGCATTTTCTACATTTAACCAAAAGCATTAACTTGCCTTCCCAAGAGCGTATCCATAAACTTACCATTTACTGTAAATTTTAAGTTTTGAACTCGCTTTAAAAATCCCTTACTGCAAGGACATCACAAAAAAGACCTTTCCCATGAGTATCAGTAAAAATATTGCCGATTTTAATCATCAGCTTGAAGGCACTTCTGCCCGACTTATTGCCGTCAGTAAAACCAAACCACAGGAAGCCATTGAAGAGGCTTATGCGGCTGGCCAGCGTGCCTTTGGTGAAAATAAAGTTCAGGAGATGGCCGACAAGGCGGCCAACTTGCCCAAAGATATTGAGTGGCACCAGATTGGGCATCTGCAAACCAACAAAGTGAAGTATCTGGCTCCTTTCGTTGCCCTTATTCATTCTGTAGACAGCATTAAGGTACTGAAAGAGATCAATAAGCAGGCAAAAAAGGTCGATCGCATTATCAATTGCCTGCTTCAGGTACATATTGCCGAAGAGCAGAGCAAGTTCGGTTTATCTTATGAAGAAACGGCCGACATTCTTTGTGAGATCGCCAAAGACTATCAAAACATACGCATCACTGGGCTGATGGGCATGGCGACCAATACCGACAACGAGCAACAGGTCCGTAAAGAGTTTGCAGGGCTGAAAAAATTTTTTGAGACCCATAAGACCAAAGACCTGTGCCCAAATGTTGCGCTTCAGGAGATCAGTATGGGGATGAGTGGTGATTATAAAATTGCTATTGAAGAAGGCAGTACGATGGTCCGTGTAGGGTCCTCTATTTTCGGCCATCGGAATTACGATCAATAATTGAGCAAAAAAAATCCCCAAGCCTGACAAAAGCTTGGGGATTTTTTTAATTAACGCGATTGCTATTTTTCAATCACTTTACCTTTCAGTGTTACCACCTGTGTAGGCTTCTGAGGGTCGTTGGTGAAAATCGTCACCGTTTTATATTGGTTGCCCCGACGTCCTTTTGAATTGAACACCACCTTGATCACAGAAGCTTCGCCTGGAGCCAATGTTGATTTTGGCAGCTCAGGCACTGTACAGCCACAGTTAGCTTTGGTCTTGCGGATCTCCAAAGGCTGCTGCCCCGTATTTCGGATCGCAAACTCATGGCTCACTTTCTCGCCTTCATTCACTGAACCGAACTCATAAACAGCACCTGCAATCGACAAATGTGGCGCTTTTGCCATCTCTGCCGCCGACATTGGTGGAAAGTACTCCTCGATTGTCGCAACAACACGCAATGATTTTTTCCCATTTGTGCCTTCTTCATCTGTGTTAATAATCACCTGATCGCTCAGGAATCCCAGATCATTTTTCGCCTTAGCATTATAAGTAACCGAAACTTGTGCTTTTTCCGCAGGGGCTAAAGTTTTTTTGCTGAAGGTAATTTTGATATGCGAAGGTGTTTTTGCGCCAAGGAAAGTTAATGGTTTTTCCGAGTCGTTCATCACATCAAAAGTCTTGGTGGTCGCCTTATCGTCAGTCAGTTTACCCATGTTGAATGAGCGGTACTTTACGCGCATAGCCCCCATTTTCGTTGGGAGGTCATCCTTTGGGGTGCGTGGCTTAGGTTTCACATTACCTTTAATGTACAAATACTGAATATTCGGACTGGCATTAGAGGTAATGGTCAAAGATTTATGGAATGCGCCAGGGCGTCCTTTTGGGTTATATGATGCTTTAATGAAACCATCTTTACCCGGTAAGATCGGATCTTTAGACCAGGCAGGGGTCGTACACCCACAAGAAGCACGCACATTGGAAATCTGAACAGGCACTTGTCCATCATTTTTGAAATGAAAAGTATAGCTCACTGGCCCATCAACTTCTTCAATGTTACCAAAATCATGGTCACTTTCCTTAAAGGTTATCTTTGCCTGAGCCAAAGCACTGAAGCTGATCAGCATGGCCGCAAAAAAGAAAACTAAATTTCTCATAATAAATATTTCTTCGTTTCAGGTTATTTTTGGGAATAAAGAACAAGCCCGCAGCAGGGGCTATTACATTATTCAAATATATCAACTATTTTCATATTCTTGAACCTTCCAAGGCCCATATTGGTCAAAGTCTTCCTCCTTTCACATAATTTAACGCTCAGAAGGCCCCGCTCATCAATTCTTCAATGAATTTTATTAACTTGCATCAAGATCAACAAAGCCTTTTACGGCTGATGATCTTTCAATAGACTTTTTCTTTTATATAATAAACAAAATAAATCCATGGCTCGGATTTTAACTGGTATTCAAAGCTCGGGGGGTACTCCTGAGCAGCCCGGACGCCCGCATTTGGGAAATATTCTTGGTGCAATCTTGCCTGCTATCGAGTTGGCAGAAAAGGAGCAGAATGAAGCACTCTACTTCATCGCTGATTTACATTCGATGACCACCATTAAGGACGCAGGTCTTCGTCGTCAGAATGTACTCAATGTGGCAGCTACCTGGCTGGCTTTTGGTCTTGATGTTGAAAAAAATATCTTCTACCGCCAGTCTCGTATTCCTGAAACCGCGGAGCTTACCTGGTTTTTGAGCTGTAACACGCCATTTCCAATGCTCCAGAACGCCCACTCTTTCAAAGACAAGGCCGACAAGCTTTCGGATGTAAATGCAGGATTGTTCACCTACCCTGTATTGATGGCCGCTGATATTTTGCTTTACGATGCCGAGATTGTTCCTGTCGGTAAAGACCAGAAGCAGCATCTTGAAATGACGCGCGACATGGCCAAAAGCATGAACCACCAATATGGTGAAGAACTGTTCGTTGTTCCTGAAGCGAGCATCAACAAGCAGGTTATGATTGTTCCTGGTACAGATGGCCAAAAGATGAGTAAATCTTACAACAACGTCATTGATATCTTCTTGCCTCAAAAGCAATTGAAGAAACAGGTGATGGGCATTGTAACTGATTCGACCCCATTGGAAGAGCCTAAAAACCCTGATACCTGTAATGTATTCTCTTTGTATAAGCTGATCGCCTCTGAAGAGCAGATCGCCGAGATGCGTGCCAACTACGAAGGCGGAAACTACGGTTTTGGTCATGCAAAAAAAGCATTGCTGGAGCTTATCCTCGAGAAATACGAAGCGCCGCGTGAACGCTTTAATTACTATATGGAGAATCTTCAGGAACTGGAAGCTACCCTTGAAAAAGGAGAGGCCCGTGCCCGTGAGATCGCTCAGAAAAATATTGCCAAATTCAGAACAGCTATGGGGTTATAATCCCTTGCGATCAATATAAATAGGCGTACCCGTTTACAAATCAGACGGAAAGGTACGCCTATTTACCATTACAAAGCACTGCCCCAATAGTAAAACCGCCTAATTATTAGTAAATTTCGAGCGATGAAAGACTATATGATTCTAATTTTCCCTGAGGGGAACCCTGTGGAAGAAAAAACAGGTGAAAGTCACCGAGGAGATATCAAAGACATCGGTCAGTACCTTGAGCGCCTTTCGCTGCAAGGCCACCTGAAAGAGGCACAACCACTGGAACCTGGCGCAGTAACTATTCGGGGAACAGAGGGCAATTTCGAGGTCACTTCCCTGCCTCCCAATCAGGTAGATATCGCAGGTTATTATATGATTACCGCAGACAATATGCAACAGGCGGTTAATATTGCCCAGGGCGACCCACGCTTTGGTGACGGTGCCTGGCGAATGGAAATCCGTGCGGTGATGCAAATGGGAGGAATTCCCGATGAAGGTGCAATTCTTGACAATTCCCTTTAAGCAAGACAAATAAACACAGACGATTGGCGACTCCACTGGGGCTCGCCTATTTTTTTTTACAGAACAGCGGAGCATAAAAAAGCCCCCTTCAAGCAATGCTCAATGGGGGCTCATAAATTCTCTCATTTGATCTTTAGCAAATTACATGCCGTAGTTTGGCACATACAAAGGCCTTTTTATTTTCTTGGTCGGTGTTTTGATAAATGGCTCCTCCTGAACTCGTATTGCCTTTACCCGCGCAGAGGCCGCCAACTTTTTATTGGTATCTTTCATCACGTCGTTCAGCAGCTTTTGCAAATATTCTTGCATATCCTCATTGCTCAGATGCGTCCCATTCAGTTCGCCCTCAATATAAGACAAGTCAGGATAAACACGTGCAGTCACCTTATTATTCTCCGCATAAACCAAAGCCTCCTCCACATAAAGAGATTCTTTGAGTTTATCTTCAATAACTTCAGGGTAGATATTTTCTCCCGAAGGGCCAATAATCACATTTTTTGAGCGACCACGAATGTATAGGTAACCTTCCTCATCCATAAAACCACGATCCCCCGTAATCAGCCAGCCATCTTCTGTAAATACCTCAGCAGTGGCAGCATCGTTTTTCAGGTACCCTTGCATAACGTTCGGACCCTTCACCAAAATCTCGCCTACACCCTGCTCATTCGCCTCAACGATTTTAACTGTACAGCCATTGGTGATTAAACCTACAGAGCCCATTTTTGCTTTCGATGGATGACAACAAGCCACTACGGGCGCTGCCTCTGAGAGTCCGTACCCTGGCGCGAAAGGAATCTTTGCATCGTTCAAAAATTGTTCAACTTCTCGGTTAAGAGATGCCCCACCGATAATTGCACCACGCAAACGGCCACCAAACATTTTCATGATTTTCGTCCCGATCAAGCGGTAAACCACACGACGACCGAGGGAGTTTTTCACCATTTTCGAGAAGATTTTACTCTTGTTGATTTTAGGCAATACCTGCTTGTGGAAGATCTTTTCAAAGATCAAAGGAACCGCACAAAGCACTGTTGGCCGAACCTCCTCCATCGCTGCCAGCAACAACTTTGGGGTCGGCTTACGGCGAAGGAAGTGAATTTCTGAGCCATGAAATATCCCCCCAAGGAACATTGCCGTTCCGCCAAAAGCATGCGCCAAAGGCAGGATACCCAAAACCACAGAACTGGAATCAATGATCCCAATTTGAGAGGAGCTCTCGATGGCATTGGAAACAATGTTTTTATGGGTAAGCATCACCCCTTTTGAGTGGCCAGTCGTCCCTGAAGTGTAAAGGATTTCCGCCAGGTCGTCTTCCTGCACCTGCTGCCCTCCAGTTCTTTTCTCAATCGGCTGAAGTGGCTCTGCCACTACTTCCAGCTGGTCAAGACTAAAAACCTTCAGCTTCGGCATACGCGTCAAAGACTGAGACTCATATATATTATCAGCAATAAAAATTGCTTTTGCTTCTGAATGTTTGATGATATGGTCGATGTCATTGCTCGCCACTTCGTCCATGACAGGCACCGCAACAGCGCCCATAGTAGTAACGGCCAAAAAGGCGACACACCAATTTGGTGACGGCGCCCCAAGGATCATTATTCGATCACCATGAATGATGTTCGACTCCTCTAACTTTAGGCGGGTATTGACAACCTTACGTCCAAACTCCGCATAAGTAAAAGGGGACTGTCCCACATACGCCAGCGATTGTTTCGCATGATACTGCTCAACAACATTGGCAAAAAATTGATCAAGGGTTTGTTTGTTCAATCCCATTTTCCTCTGTTATTTTAAATTCAAGACCGCAAAAATAAAATAAATGATCCGACTTAGCAGGTAATTTGACATAAAAATTACCCTAAGCGCTAAAATGACACCCACGCAATAATAATAGTATCCAAATCATTACAACATTTATGCGTTAAGTATCAGTCGGAGCAAAATAACGTTAAAGCAAGAAAGCCTGCAACCATACCTACTCAGCCCATGACCATCCCAAAAATGAAGCACACTCCGATAAGTCTCATTGAATGTCCTCGCGATGCCATGCAGGGGATTGCGGAATTTATTCCCACTGAAGTAAAGTTAAAGTACCTGCGACAGTTAATCAAGGTCGGTTTTTCAGCCATTGATTTTGGGAGCTTTGTGAGCCCGAAAGCCATGCCGCAAATGCGCGATACTGCGGAACTGCTCGATGGGTTGGGGGACACTTCCGAACATGAGCTGATCGCTATTGTTGCGAACCTCCGTGGTGCTGAAGACGCCATTTCGTTCCCTCAGATTACGCACCTCGGCTTCCCTTTATCCATTTCTGAAATATTTCAGCAACGAAATACCAAAAAAAATACCGATGCCGCCTGGCAGGTGGTCGAACGCCTACAAGCCATGGTAGTCAATCATCAAAAAAAATTGATCGTTTATCTCTCGATGGCCTTTGGCAACCCCTATGAAGAACCCTATCAGCCTTCGCTACTTCGTGCATTTATCGAACGCCTCCGCAATATAGGCGTAGAAACCATCATGATTTCTGACACCATTGGCGCAGCAAGCCCCGACCTCATCAAGGAGGTTTTCTCGCAATACATCCCTCAATATCCACAACTTGAAATTGGCACACACCTCCACGCAACACCTGTTCATCAGAAAGAAAAAATCATGGCGGCACTCCAATCGGGTGTTCGCAGATTTGATGGTGCTATTGGTGGTTATGGAGGTTGCCCGATGGCCAAAGAAGAGTTGACAGGCAACCTGGATACCCTCCAGCTTATTCATTGCCTGAAAGATCAAGATGTGAATTTAGCACTCGATGAGCAGGCTTTAGCGAAAGCCAAACAACTCAATCAGGAGATATTTAATCAATATTTATAAAAAAACACCTTGTGAAAAAGACTCACAAGGTGTTTTAAAGGCTATCGGTTTACGACTTTAAATCGCATCAGTGTTCGTATCATCCAGTACTTGAGGATCATACAGCCAAAATCTCTCTTGATCCGACAGTTTAATGAATAAATAGTTAGGCTGAACTTCTATATATTGTTCATCCGAAATTCTAATGCTTGAGCTGTACTCAAAGGCATCAATATCCTGGTTATCAATCAAGACCTCTTTACTCCATTCACCGAAGTAGAACATATCTTTTACAAGACTTACCTTTTTATTTGTAAAATCTATTTTCAGGTCATAGCAGGCCAACACTTCTGAGGTTTCTTTATGATCTTTCCATACAAATTCGTTGTTTTCACTTCTCAGCGTGAAAAACTCCAAATCACCATTCACATGAGCATTATCCTCAATAAGATCACGGATATCACTATAGTGATAATCATCCAAATTATCCGAGGAAACTGTCGTGAAATCATTCACGGATTGATCAAAATCATTGACCACCTCTTTGGCGTCGTTAATATTATAAGTGAAGCCGTAATAAAAATGATAATTGAGATCCTCCACACTCAAATAATCATTGATTTCATGCTTTTCCACGAATTTATTTCCATAAAATGCAATGTAGGCATCGCCCTTACCTTTTGAATAACTCGTTATGCTGCCCTCAACCTCAATTTCATCGTTGTAATCCAGCCCATACTTGTTGATCCAATCTGCTTTTCCTCCGTTCCACACTACAGCATTTACCTTACTCAACGCATTAATCTCCTGCAAACTAAATTTGGACTCCGTAACCTTCGCCTGAAATGCTTTTTTGATTTCATTGTAGTTATGGACCGTTGTATTGGGTGCTCTATCATAATAAGTTCTCCACTGCTGAAGATCATCAACGAAATCTGCCCAATTGCCCTCGCTAAATTCATCTTGATACATCCCTTCCATCAAAGCATTTCCTTTTTCATTCAGGGCAACATAATCTTTCATGGGCAGCGTTGCCGCATACATTTCCAAATCATTGGCAAATCGGCGTAAACGGATAATTTCCCCCACTTGGGCATCACCCATATCTTCAGAGGAAGTTATTTTTTCCCATACAACCCCGGGCATTTTTACATCAAAATCAAAAAAGTCTTCACGAACATAATCCTCTGTATCTACATCATATATTGTATTCTCATAGATAAAATCACCTTGAGAAAAACGATGCTCATATTCATTTACAATTCGGATCACCATAACAGGCTGATAAAGGGATTCATATTTGCCAAGGATTTCATCAACAGAACTTGCTTTGAAGAAATTGAGGTCTTCATTAATCGTTTCATTTAGCGCATCGATGGTCGTTGTCAAACTCGCTAAACCTGCATCCATACGGCTGGCATCCAAGCTTCTCAATGAGGATTTCAAGGAATCTACCAAACTCAGCCCACCTGTAATTTGTGCATTGAGTGCGTTATATTCCTCTGCTGACCAGTAAAGATCTCTGCGGTCTTCCTCCACGGTCATTTGCATGGCAAGCAAACCATCCTCCTTGCGGTTAAGGTCACTCATATAGGATTCCGTGAGGAACACATCCTGGTTTAGACTGTCAATGTTCTCATTAACACTCTTATTACAGGCGAAATTGGCCAGAAGCACCAAAAGTAGCAGTGGGTAACTTAAATTTTTCATCATTAAATAGGTTATGTTAGTTTATGATGAGGGCAAATTGCAGGATCTTTTTCAGCCAAAAAAACCGAAACGCCCGAATACTACCATTCCACAGAATAAAACTTAACCACTAATTTATATGATAAAAACATTCATAAACTTATGAATATTACCCCTGCATCATGAAGCCCACCGAACACTTATTCGCTGAAATTCACTCAATTGAGCACAAAAATGAGTCATTTGTCATATAAAATTTAAAACAAACCTAAAATTACCACATTGGTCAAATATTGGTAATTTTTCACACGCCTTGAAAAATATGACCTATTTAATATAAATTTACACTTTAGAAGCAATAATATATTATGAATCTTCCGACCATCACTTTGCACGGAACGCCACTATTTAATGGCAGTCTGCCTCTCAGGTAAATAAGCCTCCAAAGCCGCTAAGCCAAGACGATCATCAAGATCTTTGCTGTAGTGGGCTTTCAATACATTTCCATTTTTGTCGAGGATGATTTCCGCAGGCATGGTTGCAGATGCCTCTGAAGCGGGTAGGTTGATGCCCTCTTTCTCGAGTATTTGTTGCTTGACTTTCATTTGCCCTTTGACCATTGTTCTTACCATGCCGATCAAGGATTTGTCGACACCATATTGCTGATACAATCCACGTGTTGGATCTGAAATAAGGGTTACCGCCTCCATATCCTTTAAAAATGCGCTATTAACAATTTGCTGATTTTTGGCTTCAAAAATAAAGACCATCCGAAGTCCTTTTTCTGCGAATTCGGCCGATCGCTTGGCCAATTGGTAGGTATAGAGGCTACAAAAAGGGCAGGTTGCATTTCGGAAAAAGCCAATATATAAATTATGCTGACTTTCTGCAGAAGGTAAAACAACAGACTTGCCAAAAACATCGGTGGCTTCGAGTTGAGGGAATTTTTGACCCTTGATTAATTTCGCTGACATAAAAAATGCAATTGAATAATAAATAGATTGATTTCCCTTCAACTTACGGAAAGCTATTCAATTGAATCAGAAGAAATAAAAAAAGCCGAGACAAGTGTCTCGGCTTTGACAATATGATCAAGCACGTGCGTGCTAAAAATCAATCTTGGATTAGTGTTCCTGTGACAATGAAGCCGCAAGGTAATCGCGGTTCATGCGTGCAATATTCTCCAAAGAGATGCCTTTAGGACATTCAGCCTCACAAGCACCAGTGTTGGTACATGCACCAAATCCTTCGGTATCCATTTGATCTACCATTGCCAATACACGGCGTTTCTTCTCCGCCTGCCCTTGTGGCAATAAAGAGAACTGAGAAACTTTTGCCGAAACAAACAACATTGCAGAAGCATTTTTACAGGCTGCCACACATGCACCACAACCAATACAGGTTGCGGCATCCATTGCTTTATCTGCTACTTCCTTAGAAATTGGAATCGCATTGGCATCAGGTACTCCACCAGTATTAATCGACACATAACCACCTGCTTGCTGGATACGGTCGAAAGCACCACGATCAACTACCAAATCCTTGATAACAGGGAAAGCGGCTGCTCTCCATGGCTCAATAGTGATGGTTCCACCGTCCTGGCTGTTGAACTCACGCATGTGCAACTGACATACAGTGATCTCTTCACCTGGTCCATGAGGACGTCCATTAATGAACAATGAACACATTCCACAGATACCTTCACGGCAATCGTGATCAAAATATACTGGATCCTCGCCTTTGTGCAAAAGATCCTCATTCATGATATCCAACATCTCCAGGAAAGAAGAATCTGGAGATACATTAGATACAGGGTATTCTTTAAATTCGCCTTTCGCCTGGGCATTTTTCTGGCGCCAAACTTTAAGCGTGAAGTTTAAACCTTTATGATTAGAACTCATGATTTTATCTTTAAGCGCAATGCTCATAGGCGAACCCGTGAGCACCGCTTGTGGTACCAATTATTTGTAAGAACGTTGTGTCAGTTTTACGTTTTCGAAAACCAATTCCTCTTTGTTAAGCTTCGCAGGCTTACCTTCACCTTGGTATTCCCAGCTGCTTACAAAAGCAAATTCATCATCTTTACGCAATGCCTCGCCTTCTTCAGTTTGTGATTCTTCACGGAAGTGACCACCACAAGACTCTGTACGTGCAAAAGCATCATCCACCATCAATTCACCCAACTCCAGGAAGTCTGCTACACGCAAAGCTTTCTCCAAAGTCATGTTCATCTCTTCATTCACACCGATCAGTTTAACACCTTCCCAGAACTCCTTGCGAAGTTTCTGAATCATACCTTTGGCTTTTGTCAAACCTTCAGCATTACGTGCCATACCACAGTACTCCCACATGATCAATCCAAGTTCTTTATGGTATTCATCAGGTGTTTTATCACCTTTAGAATTCAATAAAGTATTAATACGACCTGTTACTACTTGCTCCGCCTCATCAAATGCAGGGTGAGAAGTAGGTACTTTATCGTAAGGCGTTTTCGCCAAATAATCACCAATAGTGTAAGGAATCACAAAATAACCGTCGGCCAAACCTTGCATTAAGGCTGAAGCTCCCAAACGGTTACCACCGTGATCAGAGAAGTTACACTCACCGATAGCATACAAACCAGGAATGGTTGTCATCAAGTTGTAATCTACCCAAAGGCCACCCATTGTATAGTGGATCGCAGGATAAATCATCATTGGTGTTTTGTATGGGTTATCATCAGTGATTTTCTCATACATCTGGAAAAGGTTACCATATTTGGCACGGATAGCATCCTCACCATCGCGAGCGATAGCCGTTTTGAAATCGAGGAATACCGCCAAACCAGTTTCATTCACCCCTTTACCAGCATCACACATGTTTTTCGCATTACGGGACGCTACATCACGAGGTACCAAGTTACCGAATGATGGGTAGATACGCTCCAAATAGTAATCGCGATCCTCCTCAGCAATATCAGTAGGCTTAATCTGACCTTTCTGAAGTTTCTGAGCAGTTTCTACTGTTTTAGGAACCCAAACACGACCATCGTTACGCAACGACTCTGACATCAAAGTCAATTTCGACTGCTGCGTGCCGTGTACTGGAATACAAGTAGGGTGAATTTGCGTGAAACATGGGTTTCCGAATTGTGCACCTTTCTTGTATGCTCTCCAGATTGCCGTTCCGTTACAGCCCATTGCATTGGTAGAAAGGAAGAATACGTTACCATATCCACCTGTACCCAAAACAACAGAGTGTGCTGAATGACGCTCGATTTTACCCGTAATCAAGTTACGTGTAATGATTCCGCGCGCTTTGCCATCCACCAATACAAGATCAAGCATCTCATTACGAGTGTAAAGTTTTACCTTACCTGATTTGATTTGACGAGAAAGTGCGGAATAAGCACCCAACAACAACTGCTGACCTGTTTGTCCTTTGGCATAGAAAGTACGAGATACCTGCGCACCACCGAAAGAACGGTTATCCAATAGCCCACCATAATCACGAGCGAATGGAACTCCCTGCGCTACACACTGGTCAATAATGGCATTGGATACTTCTGCCAAACGGTAAACATTCGCTTCTCTTGAGCGATAGTCACCACCTTTAATCGTATCGTAGAACAAACGGAAAACAGAGTCACCGTCATTCTTATAATTTTTCGCAGCATTGATACCACCCTGTGCAGCAATAGAGTGCGCACGGCGAGCAGAATCCTGATAACAGAACGCCTTCACATTGTAACCGAGCTCTCCGAAAGAAGCCGCAGCCGATGCACCAGCAAGACCTGTACCTACTACAATAATATCGTATTTACGCTTGTTGGCAGGGTTTACCAACTTCAAATTAAATTTATGATTAGTCCATTTATCGGCTAAAGCACCTTCTGGAATTTTTGAATCTAAACTCATGACTGCCTCAAATTAGGAAATAACACCAAAGAAAAACGCTAATGGCACTGCTGCAAACAATAAAGGAATGACGATAGAGAACGCCGCCCCTACTGCGTTGATCGCAGGAGTGTAATTTTTGTGGTTCAAACCCAAAGTCTGGAATGCACTCTGGAAACCATGATTAAGATGGTAAGCCAACGGGATCATCGAGATCACATACAAGGCCACGATCCACGCATGAGAATAACCTTCTCTCAACATCGCATACAAGTTGTGATGTCCATCTGCCAACATAAATTCTCCTGGCAACTCGGTGAACTGAATTCTTACCCAAAAGTGCGCCAAGTGACCCACAATGAACAATAACAATACAGAACCCAAAAGCCCCATGTTTTTGGATGCCCACTTAACTTTTTTGTTGTTTCCTGTTACGGCATAAGCATTGCCACCGCGCGCTTTTCTATTGAAAACCGTCAAGGCTGCAGATACAATTACGTGAACAAGGATACCCGCAAAAAGTACTTTCGCTACAACACTGATAAATGGATTTGACCCCATAAAATTACCCGCGTCATTGTACAATTCTGGGCTGATAAGTGCAAAACTGTTGATGATACAGTGCACTAATAAAAAACTGATTAATAATAGACCTGTTAGGCTGACGAGGAACTTCCGACCGATCGTACTGCCTAGGGTTTGTTTTACCCAACTCATCTTTAAAAATTTAAATGAACATTAACTGGAAAATAAATAACTCGTACCAAAGATAAGCGGTGGACACCTTATTAGCACATGAGATGCGTCATAAATTCGGATATTTTCCATTTTCATAAACATATATATCATAACATGAAATTAATATCAGACAAAAAACAAGTGCTTTGCTCAACTTATATCACAAATTTCTTATAATTTTAAGTGGACTAAGCTATTTTACCGTAAAAGGATATAAATCCCTCAACCTGCTTTTTATATAGAAAAAGAAGGCATTGATTAATGTTAAGGTTTTAAACCACCTGAAGAAATACATTAGTCCGATTGATTATTTTATATATTATTCACCGAATCAAACTTTTCAGCCATTGAGCGCAACATTCACCTATCTTAAAACCGCCTCAACTTTTGTTTTCGGGGTGTGCATTTTTTTGATGGCATCAACTGCCCAAGCTACACACATCCGTGCTGGGGAAATCACCGCACGGGTAATCAACTGTGCTACTTTCACCTATGAGTTCACCATTACCGGTTACACCGATAAAGGCTCAGACGTACCCTTTGGTGGCGGCGAGGTGAATTTTGGTGACGGCTCGGAAATCATAAAATTAAATCCCGACGATTTTGAAGAGGACATCGATATAGGAAACAATATTGGGATCACCACCTTTGTATTCACCCACACTTTCCCGGGCCCTGGCGATTACATCATCGGATTTAAGGAATTCAACCGAAATGCCGATGTGGTCAATATGGTCAATTCCGTGAATACCCCTTTTTATGTGGAGACCAAAATCATTATCGATCCTTTTTTGGGTTGTAATGAGACCATCAATATGTTGATTCCACCCATTGACCGCGCCTGTACTGGGGTAACTTTCTTTCACAACCCAGGCGCCTACGACCCTGACGGCGATTCCATTTCCTACGAATTGACCGTCAACAAAAAAGATGTTGGCAAGCCCGTAGATGGCTACCGCTTCCCTAACGACGCCATTTTCAATGGCTCCCCTCAAGGCGGAACGGGCGGTGGTGCAACCTATTCCATGGACCCTATCTCTGGCGACCTGATTTGGGATTCCCCAGGCCTCGACGGAGAATACAACATTGCCTTCAAAGTCCTGGAATGGCGAAAAATAGAAACAGGAGAATATGTACAGATGGGGTATGTTACCCGTGATATGCAAATTATTGTGGACCTGTGTGACAACCTGCCGCCAGAAATCCTGATTCCTGCAGATACCTGTATCGAGGCCAACACCCTGCTTGAGGCAGACATTGAGGCCGTTGACCCCAATAATGACCCCATCCGACTCGAAGCATTCGGAGGCATCCTCAGCAACAGCCTCCAACCACAGCAACGGGCAACCTTCACCCCTGCAGGCCCTGGTTTTCAGCCATCGCCAACAGTAGGTCAATTTAAATGGACGCCCGATTGTAATTTGGTTCGACGAAACCCTTATCAGGTGCATTTCAAAGCATCAGACGACCCTACGGGAAGAAACATACAGGAGGTTCCACTTGCCTCATTCAAAACTTATTTCATCCAGGTGGTTGCACCTGCCCCCGTACTGGAAAATGCGGTACTCGCCGGAGACCGAACCGTAGAATTGGAATGGGAAAAATATTCCGAAAGCACGGTCTGCGCAACGGCACGCCCGACTTCTATTCTTATCTACCGAAAAGTGGGCGAAAATCAGTTCAATCCCGACAATTGTGAGACGGGCATCCCTGAGGGCTCCGACTATAAACTTATCGGCAGAAGTGACGACATCAATCAAAATACCTTCACTGATGATGGCGACCTGGAATTCGGTACCACCTACTGCTACCGACTCGTTGCTGTTTTCACCGACAACAAGGGGGGCGAGAGCTATGCTTCGCAAGAACTCTGCGTAGAGATTGGCCCTTTTGAAGGCATGTTCCCTTCCTTGATTACCAATGTGGATATTGTGCCTGAAAAAACAGACGACACAACAGGGGAGATCATCATTAAATGGACTACTCCTTTCGATGCCGACCCTGCCATATATCAGCCTCCTTATACTTATGAGCTGTATGAGGTTGTTAATGGATCTCTGAGTGACACCCCATTATACAGCGGCTCGGACACAACATTTGTGCACACGGGCATCAATACTTTGGATCAGTCGCATACCTATCAGGTACAGGCCATTGCAAGCATCGCTCCTGAAGGAAAAACACTGCCTATATCTGCTCCAGCAAGCGATATTCGGCTTAGAATACAAGCCTCAGACGACCAGTTCACATTAAGATGGGAAGGAGAAACACCTTACAGCACGAGCGTCTCTGAAGCCCCGACACACTTGATTTTCAGAAATCACACCGACCCAAGCGACAGCACAAAACTGTCATTATACGCCACTGTTGATGTAACCAAGGAAGGGCAGTTTTTTGTGGATGACGCCGAAAATCTCCGCAAGAGCAGCACCTACTGTTATTATGTCGAGACGAAAGGTTCTTATGGCAACGATAAGGTACAGTCACCTTTACTTAACCGAACACAACTGAACTGTAATAAGCTGAATGACGGCAACCCGCCTTGCGCACCAGTTACCCTGGCGGTGAACGGCCTGGATCAAGAACAATTTTGCGAAGAGGCCTTTTTGAATGCTAAATGTGAGCTGGATTTCTTCCAAAATATTCTTACCTGGGACCCTCAAATAACGGGAGGCGCTTGTCAGGATGATATTTTTGAATATGAAATTTATTTCTCAGAAAATGAAGATGACAGTTTTGAACTGGTGGGCACTTCACCGATCAACACCTTCACCCATGCCGACCTCAGCAGCTTTAAAGGCTGCTATTATGTGGTAGCCATAGACGGCAGTGGCAATCCTTCGCCGCCATCTGAAATTATCTGTATGGACAACTGTCCGTTTTTCGAGTTACCCAACATGTTTACGCCAAATGGCGACGGAAAAAACGACACTTTCTCGACCCTGACCAAGGAAATCCTGGACAATATCGGGGATACTGAAGCAAACATTGGATGTCCACGCTTTGTTGAAGCCCTTGACATTAAAATCTACAATCCGTCAGGTGGGCTGGTGTTCGAGTATCAAGCCTCAAGAGCGGATTCCACTACCGACCTGGCCATTAACTGGGACGGAAAAACAAATGATGGAAAAGAACTTTCCTCTGGAAGTTATTTCTATTCCGTGGATGTCAAATTCAATGTATTGGAGGAATCACAACAGAACCGAACTTATAAAGGATGGGTGAGAATCGTAAAATAATCTTATTTGACGGCGTATGTAATTTATGTTCATGGGCCGTCAATTTTATTATTGACCATGACCCACAGGGCAAGTTCCTGTTTGCTTCCTTACAGTCTGATATCGGGCAACAACTCCTGCAACGGGCAGGACACCCCAACCCTGAAGCCCTCGACTCAGTCGTTTTGATCGAGGATGGTCAATGGTTTGCCCAAAGCGATGCGGCGGTCAAAATTGCACGACACCTGTCTTTCCCCATAACATTGTTTAAATACGGCAGACTGATCCCCACCCCACTACGCGACAGCATCTATCAATGGGTTTCCCGAAACAGATACCGCTGGTTTGGCAAACAGGAGGCCTGCCAGCTCCCTTCTCCTGAATTAAAAGCTCGTTTTTTGTAATTCCAAAGCATCCCTTCAGCAGGGATCACTTTCTTATCGCCATAAACTATTGATGCGCTTTTTTAATCATTTTTTTCTTTCATAACTTTCAGACGATTAATTTAGCAAACTCAATTTTTGGTTAAGATAATTTAACAATATGAAAGCATACGTTTTCCCTGGTCAGGGAGCTCAGTTCCCAGGCATGGGCAAGGATCTTTACGAAGGTAACGAAAAGGCGAAAGCCCTTTTTGAGCAAGCCAACGAGATTTTAGGTTTCCGCATTACCGACATCATGTTTGAAGGCACTGCTGAAGAACTCAAACAAACCAATGTTACGCAGCCTGCTGTTTTCCTGGATTCTGTAATCAAAGCATTAGTTGCTGATGAGTTTAATCCAGATATGGTTGCCGGACATTCCTTAGGGGAATTTTCTGCCTTGGTGGCTGCAGGAGCACTCTCTTTCGAAGATGGGCTGAAATTGGTAGCGCAACGCGCTGAGGCCATGCAGGAAGCCTGCAAAATCAACCCTTCGACAATGGCTGCTGTTCTTGGCCTTACTGATGAGCAGGTGGAAGAACTTTGTAACGGCATCGACGGCGTGGTAGCGGCAAACTACAACTGCCCAGGCCAGTTGGTGATCTCCGGCAGCAAAGACGGCATTGCCGTAGCCATTGAAAAAGCCAAAGAAGCAGGAGCTAAACGCGCACTTCCATTACCTGTCGGCGGTGGTTTTCACTCCCCAGAAATGGAGCCTGCCCGTGAGAAATTAGCAGCGGCAATTCAGTCCACTACTTTTTCAGCACCAAAATGCCCCATTTATCAAAACGTGACGGCACAAGCTTCTACAGACGTAGAAACGATCAAAGGAAACTTGGTCGCACAACTTACTGCTCCAGTAAAATGGACACAGTCGGTACAAAATATGGTCGCTGACGGCGCCACAACTTTTGTGGAGTCCGGACCTGGAAAAGTATTACAAGGATTGGTGAAGAAAATTCACCGTCCGGCCACGGTGAGTGCCATCTAAAAAAATCACCCGCCAGGGGGTATTTACAAATCCCCTGGCTTTTTTCGTTGAAATACGCAACACCCCAAAACTTCATTTTTTATGGAAACACAACAGCAAATTCTACGCGAGCTCGAGGAAGCACAAAAGGTGCTGAGTGATTTCATTGCCGACCAGCGCAATATTGAAATCATTGAAAAAGCGGCAAAACTCATGAGCGACGCTATTGCAAGCGGCCACAAAGTAATGTCGTGCGGAAATGGGGGCAGCCACTGCGACGCCATGCATTTTGCCGAAGAACTTTCCGGAAGATACCGAAATAACCGACCGGCATTGGCGGGTTTGGCAATTGCTGACACCTCCCACATTTCCTGCGTAGGCAATGACTATGGCTTTGATTTTATCTTCTCAAGATTCATCGAAGGGCTCGGACAGCCGGGTGACGTACTCCTCGGGCTAAGCACCAGCGGCAACTCTAAAAATGTTAAACTGGCCTTTGAAGCAGCCAAAAGCAAGGGAATAAAAACGGTAGCACTTACCGGAAAAGATGGGGGAGAAATGGCAGGTATCGCCGACCTCGAAATCCGTGTTCCGCATTTCGGCTATGCCGACAGAATCCAGGAAATACACATTAAGGTCATTCATATTCTTATTCAGCTGATTGAGAAAAACCTCGGCTACGCCTAACAATCTATTCCAATATCGCCTTAATTAGATAAATACAACATTAAGAACTACCCTTTCTATGAATAACATTGGAGTGATTTTTGACATGGACGGCGTTATTATTGACAGCAATAACGCCCACAGAGGAGCAATACGGGAATTCCTTGCGAATCACGGTCTGGAACTCACCGAAGAACAATTGATTGAAAATGTTTTCGGAAGAACCAATGCCGACTGGATCCCCTACGCTTTCGGGGAGCAGCAACTCACCGAAGAAGAGCTGAAAGATTATGCACTTGAAAAAGAAGAAATCTTCAGGAATATTTTCGATGAGGAGGAAGCTTATGTGGAAGGCATCAGTGAGTTTATCTTTCACCTGAAAAGAAATGGCGTCCCTATGGCCATCGGCACTTCGGCACCCATTGAAAATGTTGCTTTCACGCTGAAAAAACTCCAACTCGACGATGTTTTCGATGTCATTGTCGATGATTCCATGGTAACCAAAAGCAAACCAGACCCACAGGCATTTTTGATCTGCGCTGAAAAACTGAATCTACCAAACGACCGATGTGTAATATTTGAAGATTCACTTTCAGGCATCCAAGCCGCAAAAAAATCCGGCTCAAAAGTCATCGGAGTGGCAACTACGCATTCGCTTTACGAACTTCGGGAATGTGACGACACCATCGAAAATTTCAAAGACTTGAGCATGAAAAACTTAGAAGATTTATTTAAATAAAGATCAAAAAACATCGCCTCATTGCTTGCAATCAAGAATTTTGCTCGTACCTTTGCATCCGCAATAACGAACAAGGTATTGCATAAACATAGCGATGTTTGCTATGCCTGAGTGGCGGAACTGGTAGACGCGCACGACTCAAAATCGTGTTCCTTCGGGAGTGCCGGTTCGATCCCGGCCTTAGGTACAAATAACAAGACGGTTCACTTGTATAAATATTGAATCTCTACCCTTTGGCTTCATGCCAATAAACAATTGCCTGAGTGGCGGAACTGGTAGACGCGCACGACTCAAAATCGTGTTCCTTCGGGAGTGCCGGTTCGATCCCGGCCTTAGGTACGAATAACAAGACGGTTCACTTGTATAAATACTGAATCTCTACCCTTTGGCTTCAAGCCAATAAACAATTGCCTGAGTGGCGGAACTGGTAGACGCGCACGACTCAAAATCGTGTTCCTTCGGGAGTGCCGGTTCGATCCCGGCCTTAGGTACAAATAACAAGACGGTTCACTTGTATAAATATTGAATCTCTACCCTTTGGCTTCATGCCAATAAACAATTGCCTGAGTGGCGGAACTGGTAGACGCGCACGACTCAAAATCGTGTTCCTTCGGGAGTGCCGGTTCGATCCCGGCCTTAGGTACAAATAACAAGACGGTTCACTTGTATAAATACTGAATCTCTACCCTTTGGCTTCGCGCCAATAAACAATTGCCTGAGTGGCGGAACTGGTAGACGCGCACGACTCAAAATCGTGTTCCTTCGGGAGTGCCGGTTCGATCCCGGCCTTAGGTACGAATAACAAGACGGTTCACTTGTATAAATACTGAATCTCTACCCTTTGGCCTCGCGCCAATAAACAATTGCCTGAGTGGCGGAACTGGTAGACGCGCACGACTCAAAATCGTGTTCCTTCGGGAGTGCCGGTTCGATCCCGGCCTTAGGTACGAATAACAAGACGGTTCGCTTGTATAAATATCGAACCTCTACCCTTTGGCTTCGCGCCAATAAACAATTGCCTGAGTGGCGGAACTGGTAGACGCGCACGACTCAAAATCGTGTTCCTTCGGGAGTGCCGGTTCGATCCCGGCCTTAGGTACGAATAACAAGACGGTTCGCTTGTATAAATATCGAACCTCTACCCTTTGGCTTCGCGCCAATAAACAATTGCCTGAGTGGCGGAACTGGTAGACGCGCACGACTCAAAATCGTGTTCCTTCGGGAGTGCCGGTTCGATCCCGGCCTTAGGTACGAATAACAAGACGGTTCACTTGTATAAATACTGAATCTCTACCCTTTGGCCTCGCGCCAATAAACAATTGCCTGAGTGGCGGAACTGGTAGACGCGCACGACTCAAAATCGTGTTCCTTCGGGAGTGCCGGTTCGATCCCGGCCTTAGGTACAAAAAAAAGCACTTGATTTTTCAAGTGCTTTTTTTTATCGCTAATTTTTTCATATCAAATGATTGATGCCAACCCTCGTCGTGCAAACTTATACAATCGTCCAGAGAGCAGTGAGTCCCGGGACTTTAAAGATAAAGCTCTTACAAATGCTCCCTCGTAATCGCTTTTTCTAAGTTCTTCATATTCCAGCAAATCTGCTGTATGCGGATGATAAATATCCGCCTCCTTCTCTGTCATAAAAACAACATACCACGAACGGTCATTTTCGTTCATTACCATAGCGAACATCTGTTGTTCGTTATCAGCTTGTTTGATTGTAGAAATTGTGGCACCCATAATTGCTCCCCACGTTAATATAAGTTTTGAAATTTTAATGATTGACGCAATTTATCGACTATTTGTTTGCGGTTTTCAGAATATTATTTTATCTGCTTTGAATTTAGCAAATAAAGTCAGCATGACAACAGTTGATAACAACTTTTTTTAATCAATTTATAATTTATCGTTCGAATTCATCCAATATTCGTATTTTTCACTATCAATCAACTCTTCTTTCACAATGAAAAAAATTGTCGGCGTATTCTTATTCTTACTTATACAAAGTGCCTTAATGGCGCAATCAAATTCAAACATTGAACTAAAAGAAAAACCCATGGAAATTGCTACCCTTGGCGGAGGCTGCTTTTGGTGTGTGGAGGCTGTGATGCAACGACTCAATGGTGTTGTGTCGGTAGTTTCCGGATACGAAGGCGGATCTGTTGAAAACCCTACCTACAAACAAATATCTTCCGGACTTACAGGGCATGCTGAAGTTGTACAGGTCACCTATCAGCCAGACATCATCGACTATAAAACCATTCTCGAGGTCTTCTTCACCACCCATGACCCCACCACCCTGAACCGTCAGGGGAACGATGTGGGCACTCAATACCGATCGGTGATCTTTTACAACAGCCCCGAGCAAAAGCAAATTGCCGACAAGGTGATTGCCGACTTCAACAACGAGCAGCTGTACCCAGACCCGATTATTACTGAAGTCAGTCCCTCAAAAACATTTTATAAGGCCGAGGAATATCATCAGAACTATTACAATGAAAATGCCGACAAAAACCCTTATTGCTCTTTTGTAGTGGCGCCGAAGGTGCAGAAACTCCGAAAAAAGTTTAAACACTTACTTAAAGCCGAATAAACTGCTATTTTTGCGGTCATCATTAAGATCGAACCACAAGAAAATTCCTCATGGCTGATTTCTATAAAAATGCCAGCACGGCACAACAATATATTAAAATGACTGCCGACTATGACAGTCATTTTTTTTCGACAGCAGCACTACCCCACCTCAAAGCAGGTGGCACGGCACTGGAGCTTGGTACTGGGCCAGGCAACGACCTCCACTGGTTAAAGGCACACCTCAAGGTAACGGCTTCCGACAACTCCCCATTCTTTATGGAGCATATTAAAGCCAACCATCCTGAAGTGGATGTTTTGGAAATTTCTGCGGAAGCCATTCAGACGGATAAAACATTTGATGCCATCATTTCCAATAAGGTTTTGCATCATTTGAAGAATGACGATCTTGAAAGTTCAATTAAAGGGCAGGCGGCGAATCTTAACGATGGAGGCGTGGCCATTCACACCTTTTGGTGGGGGGCTCATGAAGAGGAAATCATGGAGATGTGCTTTAATTACCATCAGGAGCAAGACCTTGAAACTGCTTTTGGGAAGCATTTTGAACTGATTAAAATTGAACGCTACACCGAGATCGAAGAGAATGACTCGGTATTGGTGATTGCCAAAAAGAAATAAAAGAAAAGCCTCAGGACGCAGATGTCTTGAGGCTTTTTTGTTTTCATTTATATTGTGTGCGGCTTTATTATGTACTGGACTGTTGCACGATTGCCAATTGATTATCAATACCCAAATTTTATCCTACCGCTTATGTACTACGGGTTAAAACCCGCAGCTATTACGAAATGTACCTTCGGCACAGCAGTCCTGAAAAGACTTTTCGCAATAGACATGGAATTCATTCCATGGTAAAAAAGGCATGGGCAAATTTTATTTGGTTTGATATATTGCGGAGCCATTTGTGCAACAGCTCCCTACCGTACGACTACTCCTACTTCTTCCGCATCGCCTCAAACATATCCCACATTTCAGGGGTAATTTTGTCCAGGCCATTGAATTCCCCGGCTCCTTTAAGCCACTCACCACCGTCAATCGTTACCACCTCTCCATTCATATAGGCCGAATAATCCGACACCAGATAGGCCGCAAGATTGGCCAACTCCTGATGTTCTCCCACGCGTTTCAACGGTACACGACGAGCTGGGTCAAATTTCTGCGCCAACTCTCCTGGCAGCAATCGGCTCCAAGCCCCTTCAGTAGGAAAAGGCCCTGGCGCAATGGCATTGCTCCGAATATTATACTTTGCCCACTCTACCGCCAAGGAGCGGGTCATGGCCAGCACACCTGCTTTTGCTGCCGCCGATGGTACCACATAGCCACTGCCTGTCCATGCATAAGTGGTCACGATATTCAGAATCGTCCCTGCTTTTTGATTTTTTATCCAGTAATCGCCCATCGCTAAAGTGAAGTTCGATGTCCCCTTCAGTACAATATCCAGTATAATGGCAAATGCACGGGGCGAGAGTCGTTCAGTAGGGCTGATAAAGTTCCCCGCGGCATTGTTCAGTAACACATCCACCCCACCAAACCGCTCGACTGCGGCATCAATCACCGCCTGCACCTGATCCACCTCCCGAACATCACAGGGAACTGCCAGCACCTGACCGCCCGTTTTGTTCATCAGGTCGGTAGCCGCAGCTTCAAGCACCTCTTTTTTACGGCTGCAAATGACCACATTGGCTTTCAATTCCAAAAAATACTGAGACATCGAACGGCCAAGGCCTGTTCCTCCGCCAGTTACGATAATGGTTTTGCCGGCAAGCGCCTCAGGCTTCAGCATACCTTCATTATACTTCATAGGGTTCTTATTTAGGTTAGTATAAGGAAAATATCAAAATTTATTGACATTATATAGGTTAAGCTTTATTTTCTCACTACTTAACAGCCCATCACCTACTACTTATGCGAACAATACGATTTATTATTCACCTGACAATATGCATCAGCCTGATTTGGGCACTCAACCGAACTTGGGGGAAAGTCCCTCCACTCGGGAAATTCCTCAACCCTTTCGAAGGCTTTTGGCAGAATGCTGCTTACAAAAATACCCACAGCAACATCCTTGAAGAAATAAAACTCAAGGGGCTGAAAGGTGATGCCAAAGTATTGATCGATGAAAATCAGGTCCCTCATATTTTTACTGATAATGATTACGACCTGTATTTTTTGCAGGCCTACTTCACCGCTAAAGACCGCCTCTGGCAAATGGATTTTCAGACCATGGCCTCCGCAGGCCGATTATCGGAAATTCTCGGGCAAGATTCCCTCATTCTGCAATATGATCGCGGCCAGCGCAGAAAAGGCATGTGCTACGCTGCGGAATTAGCCACCGAGGCTTTTATGGACCATGAGGCAACCCGTGAAATGCTACAGGCCTACACCGATGGCGCCAATGCTTACATTGAAAACCTGCCACACCGCAACTTCCCGATAGAATACAAAATCCTTGATTATCGCCCGGAACCCTGGACACCCCTCAAGAGTGCACTCCTGCTGAAATATATGGCACAAAACCTGTGTGCCAGCAATGCCGACCTTGAAAACACCAATGCACTGGTAAAGCTGGGCAAGAAAAAATTCGACCTGCTGTTTCCACTGATGGAAAGTGGTCAGCGGCCAATTGTAGATCAGCCCAATTCCTGGGGAGAAGCCCTGCCCCAACAAGCCCTGGCGGCTCAGAATACAACCATCGACTTTCCGCTGGATCCTGGCCCCAACCCGCTGAACGGATCCAACAACTGGGCAGTTCATGGCTCAAAAACAAAATCAGGCAAGCCCATACTTTGTAACGACCCGCACCTTGGGCTAAACCTGCCCTCCATTTGGTACGCTATGCAACTGCACAGCCCGAATGTCAATGTCATGGGGGCAAGCCTTCCCGGGGCTCCTGGTATCATTATTGGGATGAATGAAAAAATCGCCTGGGGCGTTACCAATGCCCAAAGGGATTTAGTGGACTGGTATAAAATTCACTTTCTGGACGACCTGCGAAATCGCTACGATCTGAACGGAAAAGTGGAGACGGTAACCAACCGCATTGAGACCATTAAAATCAAGAATGCGCCCGCCTTTATTGACACTGTAAAATATACCGTTTTCGGACCCGTCTACTATGATCAGGCTTATCGCTCCAACAGCCCTTACACGGGCTACGCTTACCACTGGATTGCCCATGAAAAGAGCAATGAGGTACTCGCCTTTCACCAAATTAACCGAGCAGAAAACTACACCGCTTTTAAACAGGCCATCAGCCATTATGATGCTCCGGCACAAAATTTCGCCTATGCGGATATTGATAACAACATTGCCATGCACATTCAGGGCAAGTTCCCCATCCGTCGTGATGAAGCCGGACGATTCCTCCGTGAAGGGAATCACCTCAATAACCTATGGGAAGGCTATATTCCTGCCAATCAACAAATCTATGAGCACAACCCCAAAAAGGGATTCATTTATTCGGCCAATCAACATCCGGTGGATGAAACCTACCCCTATGTGGTCGCGGCCAAAAGATTTGAATATTACCGAAACCGGATCATTTTTGAGCGCTTGAATGCCAACGATGAATGGACTGTGGAGGACATGAAGAAACTGCAAAATGACAACTTTAACTTGCAGGCAGCAGAAAGCCTCCCGCACTGGCTGGGGTTTGTTGACACCCTGCCGTTACCCCGCTTGCACCGTTATGCTTACAAGCAATTAAGTCAATGGGATTATGAAAATAACGCTGACACCGAAGCCCCCACTTTTTACGCCACCTGGTGGAAAACCCTCGACCGTATGCTTTATGAGGATTTCGATCAAAGTGAAGCTCCAATGATGCGCCCTACGGCCTATACGACAATCAAATTACTCAAAGACCCTACCCATCAGCTGAAGTTTGGCAGTAAAAGAATGACAGGCACGGAACTGCTTAACCTTGCTTTTGTGGAAGCCATGAACACCCTTGCTCAGGAGCAAATTAAAGGAACTGACCTGCATTGGGCAAAATTCAAAAACACCTCCTTGCGTCACCTCGCACGTATTGCCCCTTTTGGTGCCAAGGCCAACATCGCCGGAAATGCAGGAAGCATCAATGCCGCATCGGCGGATCATGGGCCGTCATGGCGAATGATCATCGAACTATCGGCAGAAGGGAACCAAATGTGGTACACCTACCCCGGCGGAACTTCAGGCAACCCCGGAAGCCCGTACTACAACAACCAAACTACAGGCTGGGTCAAGGGGGCATACCTGAAATCACCATTTTTCAGCACCGCTCCCTCTTCCAGCAGCGACCAGCAATTATTGATCAACATTCAGGCAAAAAACTAACCACAGCATGAAAGGACTACTTCAATTCGCCTGCAGCATTTTCCTGACAGGTATCGCTTCCTTATATTTCCCATTTTGGGTCATCGTTCCTGCAACCGCCACCGTGGCGTTCATCTTCAATTCCAAAAACAGTTTCCTCTACGGTTTTTTCTCCATTCTGCTTTTGTGGGTGGCCTTTGCCGCCTGGCTCGACTATGACAACCAGCAAATGCTCTCTGCTAAAATTGCCGAGCTGCTGCAAATCCCTGCCTCCATGAAGTTATTCCTGGTGCTGATCACAGGCGTCTTTGGTGGAGTACTCGGTGGTTTTGGTGCCGCTACAGGGGGAAGCCTGAGGAAGATATTTGTTCAGCGATAATCTGTACGGCGTTGTATGTAATGCCCCTACAAATGCCGAAAATTCTTCCTAAATTGCGCCAAACAAAATCATCATCCCATGGCCTTGACCTTTGAATTAAAACACTACGAACAGCTCAGCAAAGACGAATTTTTTGATATCGCCAAACTGCGCATCGATGTCTTTATTGTGGAGCAACACTGTCCTTATCCAGACTTGGACGACACCGATAAGCAATGCTTTCATTTTATGATGAAAAAAGACGGAGAACTTGCGGGCTACGTCCGGCTAATTGAGACCGATAAATCCCCCCTTAAAAAATTGGGACGCATCATCATTGCTCCTGATTTTCGGGAGGATCGCCTGGGCAAAGTCCTTGTTCAAGAAGCACTGAAAGCAACACACCAACAATTCCCAACCGCTGAACAGGTTGCCATTTCAGCCCAACAGATCATCATTCCATTTTACAATAAGGTTGGCTTTAAAGAAGAGGGGCCTATCTACCTGGAGGATCGCATTCCGCATAGAAAGATGGTTTATACTTTTTAAAAGAGGACGGTAGTGACTGTCCACAGATGACACAGATTTCCACAGATTTTTTTATTGTGATTTATTTAGTGTCTTAACGCTTAACGTCGGTATTTTTTTGACCATGATTTACTTGATTAGAAGGATTATCACGATTATCGTAAGAAACAAATCTTAAAATCCTTTTTAATCATGGTAATCAAGGTCTATAACACCTCACCAACAATATTGTGTAGTGCTTAACCCGAAGATCAGGCAGTCAAATATTTTTGTACCTGACGGTACGGACGTTGCATGCAACGTCCCTACACAGTAGCAATCATGATTGAGAATCTTAAGCCAATAAGGCTAAACGCTCAACATCAAGGGCAAAGCATGACAATTATCAGCGAAAAAATGCTTAAATTGCGCACTATTTCAAAATTGATCAAAATCAAACATCCAACACCAAGGGGCTGGGTGTATTGCTTGACATAAATATTACCGTGTTGAAGGAAAGTTCAAATATCCACACTGCTAAATCAAATGATTTGAAGCACCCTGATCGTGTGCCGTACTTGTTGGCTTGCGATGCCGAGGGAAACATGTTTGAAGAGGAAGATTACGAGGTAATTGGTCGCTCGGGTACCCGATTGATGGGGCTTAAACCTGAGGACTTCATCGAATTACCGGAAGGCAGTGAGTTTTTCAATATGCCCTGCCGTCATCCTTACGGGATGAACAAACATACCGGCGAAGTAGAATTGTTGGAAGACGTTTATGCTGTGGCGGCATTCGTTTCACCTGCCTACACACAAACCTTCATGCCTGCTTATGAAGAAACTGACGGCGCTGAAACCTTGCCTTTGTATGCCTACACTGCCGTAGGTTGGTTGGATGATAAATTTTACACAACAGCAGTTCGTATTGATCCCGATCCACGTCAGGACTTCGAAAATTTTGATTGTGAGGAGATCGAGCAAAAGACCGTTGAAACCATGCAGGAATTTTCGGAAAACCGATTGATTCAGCATCTGGGTGCCAACTGTTCTTTGACTTATTCTTGTCCTGCGGCCCGCAACTTCTTTATGGGACGCTGGGAAGCGCCGATTCCATTATCACCTGCCTGTAACTCCAACTGCTTGGGTTGTATCAGCTTTCAGCCTGATGAGCATGGTATCGATGCGATGCAAAACCGCATTGACTTCATTCCATATATCGAGGAAGTAATTGAAATGGCCGTTCCGCATTTGGAAAATGCTCCATTGCCGATCGTCAGCTTTGGTCAGGGATGTGAAGGTGAGCCTTTGTTGGTATGGCAATTGATCCGTGATGTGATTGTTGCTATTCGTAAACGCACCAAGCGAGGAATCATCAACTTGAACACCAATGGATCGAAACCAAAAGCGGTGGATGAGCTATTCAAGGCTGGCTTGGACAGTATCCGTGTGAGCATGAACTCGGTTAGAAAAGATGTTTACAATAAATATTACCTGCCGAACAATTACGAATACGAGGATGTGATTGAGTCGATCAAAGTTGCCCGTCAGCATGGCAAATGGGCGTCGATCAACTACTTCACCTTGCCTGGTTTTACGGATAACAAAGAAGAGTTTGAAACGCTTCGTCAGGTGATCCGCTATACCGATCTGAGCATGATTCAGTGGCGTAATTTCAATATTGATCTGGAGTGGTACCTGTCGAAATTGGGTATGGAAGACACCGGCGAAGGCTTGGGTGTTGCCGAAGTGATGGAGGCAATTCATGAAGAATTCCCGCACATTGCTTATGGATACTTCAACCCACCAATCGAAGTGCAGGAGAAATATAATGCGTTGAGAGAAAAATAAAGGTGTTACCCTTAGTTCAAGCGTCTCGCTTGGACTATAGAATTTAGCTTCGATCCAAGTGGGACACTTGAACCAAAGCAAGCATAATAAGAAAGCCCGAAGCTGAACAAACAGTTTCGGGATTTTTGTTTTTTTAGGGTTTTGAACGGATTTCGTTGGGTGTGTAGGTTATCACGAGAGGGACTCTCGCGATAGGAGGATAGTGTTACCCTTAGTTCAAGCGTCTCGCTTGGACTATAGAATTTATAAAATGCTTCGAGCCAAGTGGGACACTTGAACCAAAGCAAGCATAATAAGAAAGCCCGAAGCTGAACAAACAGTTTTGGGATTTTTGTTTTTTTAGGGTTTTGATTTAAGGCGCTTTGAAATATGCAACGATGTCGCATAGCGTTCCTCCCAACCACGGCCATGACATGCCTAAATATTTTCTTCTCAAACCTGTCAATATGAAAACGGATACCAACATAAAAATCGTCCCCTCATCCCAATCCACGAAATGACCATAAACATAGCCTCCACCAAAGGCAATGGTAAACAAGCTGATGAACCAAGTTCTATTCATAGATTTGAGGTTAAGACACTGAAGGAGAATCACGTTATGAATTGAATTTAATCAATAATTGGAGGAAATGAAATGGATTTCGTTGAGTTTGTAGGTTATCACGAGAAGGACTCTCGCGATAGGAGGATAGAGTGTGGTTCTTAGTTCAAGCGTCTCGCTTGGACTATAGAATTTATAAAATGCTTCGAGCCAAGTGGGACACTTGAACCAAAGCAAGCATAATAAGAAAGCCCGAAGCTGAACAAACAGTTTCGGGATTTTTGTTTTTTAGGGGTTTGAATGGATTTCTTTGGGTTTGTAGGTTATCACGAGAGGGACTCTCGCGATAGGAGGAGAGAGTGTTGTTCTTAGTTCAAGCGTCTCGCTTGGACTATAGAATTTATAAAATGCTTCGAGCCAAGTGGGACACTTGAACCAAAGCAAGCATAACAAGAAATCCCGAAGCTGAACAAACAGTTTCGGGATTTTTGTTTTTTAGGGGTTTGAATGGATTTCTTTGGGTTTGTAGGTTATCACGAGAGGGACTCTCGCGATAGGAGGAGAGAGTGTTGTTCTTAGTTCAAGCGTCTCGCTTGGACTATAGAATTTATAAAATGCTTCGATCCAAGTGGGACACTTGAACCAAAGCAAGCATAACAAGAAATCCCGAAGCTGAACAAACAGTTTCGGGATTTTTGTTTTTTAGGGGTTTGATTTACGGGGCTTTGAAATATGTAACGATGTCGCATAGCGTTCCTCCCAACCACGGCCATGACATGCCTAAATATTTTCTTCTCAAACCTGTCAATATGAAAACGGATAACAACATAAAAATCGTCCCCTCATCCCAATCCACGAAATGACCATAAACATAGCCTCCACCAAAGGCAATGGTAAACAAGCTGATGAACCAAGTTCTATTCATAGATTTGAGGTTAAGACACTGAAGGAGAATCACGTTATGAATTGAATTTAATCAATAATTGGAGGAAATGAAATGGATTTCGTTGAGTTTGTAGGTTATCACGAGAGGGACTCTCGCGATAGGAGCATAGTGTTACCCTTAGTTCAAGCGTCTCGCTTGGACTATAGAATTTATAAAATGCTTCGAGCCAAGTGGGACACTTGAACCAAAGCAAGCATAACAAGAAAACCCGAAGCTGAACAAACAGTTTCGGGATTTTTGTTTTTTAGAGGTTTTGAACGGATTTCTTTGGGTTTGTAGGTTATCACGAGAGGGACTCTCACGATAGGAGGATAGTGTTACCCTTAGTTCAAGCGTCTCGCTTGGACTATAGAATTTATAAAATGCTTCGAGCCAAGTGGGACACTTGAACCAAAGCAAGCATAATAAGAAAGCCCGAAGCTGAACAAACAGTTTCGGGATTTTTGTTTTTTAGGGGTTTGAATTATAGCGTAGTGATCACTTCCTGAGTATTTCTGCGTTGTTTTGGCGTCTTATTCACTTGATTATCATCGGCTGGATCACGGTAACCGATCGCTACGGCGAACACGGTTTCATGCTTGTCCAAACCCAAAATCTCAGTGTACGCTTCAGGCACAATGCCTTCCATTGGGGTTGAGTCGATGCCCATATTGGCACATGCGCTCAAGAACACGCCCAAAGCCAAATACACTTGGTGGGTCATCCAATTTTTGACTTCCGCTTCAGGTTTTGGTTTAAGGAAAGTATTATAATAACCAACGGCACCTTCAGGAAGGTTGGCATTGATGACTTCTTCGAAATAAGGTAAATCATTGATCACATTGAAAACCACCAAATGGCTGGCATTACGAATACGGTCTGCATTGAAGTAAGACGCTTCCGCCAATTGGTCTTTCAACTCATCATTCTCCACAAAAGTAAAGTTCCATGGCTGGCTATTGATCGACGATGGGCTCAAGTGCAGAATCTCTTTCAAGGTATCGATTGTTGCTGCATCAATTTTTTTACTACCGTCATATTGTTTGGTAGTGTAGCGGGTTTCCATTGTTTCAATAAAGCTCATAATACTATATATTTGTTTGTTGCTATCAAAAGTATAGTACAAAGCTAAGGTAAGTGAATTTACCAATCAATAACTAACCATATGGATAGTATACAAAAACCCGCCTTACGAGCTGTAAAACGGGTTTTTATTTTACTTTTTTATTTTTCAACGACCTATTAATTGTTATTAGCGGGTGGTACTGATAATCTCCTCGAATGCTCGGCGTTGCTTTGGTTTCTTACTGAGCTGGTTCAAATCTTCCTCATCACGGTAACCGATCGCCACCGCCAAAATGGTTTTGTGTTTGTCCAAACCAAGGATCTCGGTGTATTTCTCAGGCTCGATGCCTTCCATCGGTGTCGAGTCGATGCCCATGCTAGCGCAGGCACTCAAAAACACGCCCAAGGCAATATACACCTGCTTGCTCATCCAGCTTTTGATCTCTTCGGCGGGCTGACCTTTCAAATTATTTTGATAATACTGAACGGCATATTCAGGAAGGGTCTCTTCGATTTTTTGCTCAAAATATTCCAAATCATCAATCACATTGAAGGCCACAATATGGCTCGCCTTCTGCACCTTCTCGGTATTGTGAAAAGAATGGTGTGCCAACGCCTGCTTCTTTTCGCCTTCTTCAATGAAAGTAAAATTCCATGGCTGAGTGTTCAATGACGACGGACTCAGATACAACACCTGCTTCAATTGCTCGATAATGTCAGCATCTACCTTTTTGCTCGCATCATATAATTTGGTGGTGTATCGATTGGCTATATTTTCTGTAAAGTTCATTGCTCGATGATTTTGTTTTGTACAAACCTAATGCATTGAGTAGTAAAGTTCAAAGATCATGCAACGATTTCTATTGTGTAGGGGGCTGTGACACAACTTCATTCTTTGAATTTAACACAAAAGATTATTTCGTGAGCTGTACGGATGCACCCAATGTCAATAAGTTAAGCGCCTTACCCCGTAGAGACGTTATTTTTAACGTCTAACACAACGCTGATTTCTCTTGGATTAATTCAAATTGTTACGTGAGACATAATGAATTATGCCTTTACAAGCACTTCGAATTTAGACCTGAGTCATCCCAAAATCCTTAACTTAATGACATTGCGGATGCACCTATGTGTGTATCCAAACCACACAGAATTTATGATGATTCGGGCAGACACGCAGGTCAGCCCATACAGTGACCAAATAAAATTTCGTGGAACAAGATCAATTTATGGTTATGCAACAGCCCCGTACCGACAGGTACAAAAATATTCGACAGGCTATGTTTAACAGGCTATCAGGAGAGGGGCTCTCGCGATAGATCATAAGTAAACATACAAAAACCTGCACCTATCCAATAGATTTCAATAGTTCTGCTGAAATCGAAGTACAAACAGCCTTCACGTTGTTTAATAAGGATAACAAAAGAAGAATCTATGAGGCGTAACTTTATGCTTTCTCCTATCAATAAATACCGCTTGTACCGCCTGTTGGTCATGCTATTGCTTTGGAACATTGGGATGTTCATTCTAAGTTTTATCCGCTTTGGATCGGGCTCAGATGCCTTTGTTTATTTGGAGGCAAAGGCGATTACCGTACTGAAAAACAGGCATTTTATCACCATCATTGTAGCCTCGTCGGTGGCTTTCTCCACTTGGCTGGTCGAGGAGTTTTTGAATAATTGGATTAAGATGCGTGTGGTATGCGCCTCCAGTACCATCCCCTCAAATATTGTGTATTTGTGTGTCGCCATTTTGATCAGTATCGCCATTAACTGCTTTTACTATACCCAACACTATGGTTACGGGCTGCTGATGGCTTTCGAGCAACTTCCGCAGTTTATGCTCAATAAAGTATGGCTGTACTTCTTTGTCCTTGGGCTGATCATCAACTCTGGAGTAACCATTTATATGGCCGCCACCAACTACCTCGGGCCTGGTAACCTGAACAAAGTCCTGAGGGGGAAATACCGTATTCCTCATGAGGAAGACCGGATTTTCCTCTTTGCCGACCTGATTTCTTCCTCACGGACAGCGGAAATTCTTGGGCATAAGAAATACAGTGCCTTCATCCAGGAAGTATTTCGGGAGTTTACGGATCATATTTTCGTTTATCGAGCGCAGGTTTATCAATATGTTGGCGATGAGATCATCCTTTCCTGGCCAGCAAACGACAAAAATTATCAGCGCTCGCTGGATTTCTTCTATGAGGTATGCAAAAGCCTGGAAGCAAAAGAAGATTACTTTCAGGAAAAATATGGCCTTTCCCCGCAGTTCAATGGCGCCATAAACTCTGGCTTGGTCATGGCAGCGGAAGTGGGCGAGGTAAAAATTGAAATTGCCTATCACGGGGACGTACTGAACACCGCAGCAAGGGTACTTGAAAAGTGTAAACTTTTCCACAAAAACCTATTGGTTACTGGCAGGTTTGTGAAAAGTGCGGGCATATTCAGCCCTTCCTATTACTTCTCCTACATCAATAAAGTGTTGCCCAAAGGCAAACAGAATGAGGTGGCTATATATGCCGTAGAGCAAAATGCGGGGGCTTCCTCAAAAATAAATAAAAAGAAAAAAGGTAATCATCGTCCCTACAAATCCCAGCATAAAGACGGTATAGGCTAAGCGCAGGAGTTTAAACTTTTTGGCCAACACCAAACCCAAGCTGTATTGGTCTTTAATCATGTTATTGTAAAGCGCTTTTCGGTCGGTAATCAGGCGGTTGAGTTCATACTCGTATTCGGGGTAGGCCATTTTCCAGAAGTTCCCAAAGAACAGCAAATTGACAGACTTGTTGGTCAGGGCTTCCTTTGAAACGGGCTTTTTTGACACCTTCGGACGGGTAGAGAGAATGGCGAGAATGAGGGTAATTAATGAGGTAACGACAAACATCAGCATTGCCCACTGCAGGTCGGGGTGCTCCTGTGCGTAAGGGTAGCCCGAGATGGTTACCACCGAGACAATCAGTGAAGAAACCGTCAGTAAAATATTCGCCTTATTATCTGCTATTGAACTCAGGCTGATTTGATTTCGGGAGGTAAGTCGAAACATCGATTGCACCCCGCGCTCCACCGAAGCCTCCTTCTTCTTACGCTTCTTTTTCTTCACTTTCGCATTGGTACCACGGACTTTAGGGGTTTGCTCAATAAGTTGGTTCAGCCGATCTTCTATACGCTGAAGGTTATAGGCTTTGCCAAGGGCAAAATTCCTTTCGGCAAAGTCAGTATAATATTGATGGTTGTTAAGAAAAGTCAGGGTACACTCCAGATAGGCTTGTTCCGACATCCCCTGCCCGTTATCCATCTGCTGAAATTCCTGCCAAAGATTATTCGAATACGCCATATAATCGCTCATATGCAAATGAAAGTAATCCGCATCTTTCATAATACACTCCACAATTCCCTCAGGTGCTTCCCCCATCTTGGTGACCATTATAAGCCGTCTGGCACGTTCGAGCTCTTCCGTCGACAGCTCATCAGCAAGTGCTTTTGTCAGTAAATCAGCACTTCTTTCTTCATGCCCTTTCCCGCAGCCACTTTCATAGCCAATATCATGGAAAAGTGCCGAAACCACCAACAGCAGCCCGTCTTGCTCACTCACCTGATAATGTTGAGAAAGGTACTGAACACACTCCACCACACCTTCCACATGTTTGATATTATGGAAAGGCAAACGGCTGAGCTGAAGGTTATCCTGATAATATTGGTGAATAAATGCTTTCCCTTTGGCAATGATTTCGGCTGGCGTCAATGGTCTTTTTTTCATAAGGTTAAAATTGATAAGAAAATTGAAAGTTAATCATGCCGTCCTCCCGACTCCTCGCGTAGTTAAAGCCCAAGACGGCCAGCTCAAAAGGTGCAAGCCAGAGTCCTGCACCATAACCGTGGTGCCATCGGCCAGAATCCTCCCCCTCAAGCCATACACGGCCCACATCATTAAACAGCAGCAAGCCCACAACACCCCGCAGGTAATACATATTCAATTCTCTCAGTCGTATTCGCATTTCAGTATTTTGATATATTGAAGCATCGCCATAAAAGCGCGTTGCCCGATAGCCGCGCAAATTTTCCCTCCGCCCCAGTTTCGCTGCTTCATAGAAAATATAATCCCCCCAGTTTTTCTGTCCGCCGAGGCGCAAAGCATACACCACCCTTGGCCGCTGAGAAAAACTGAAATAGCCCGCCATATCCATTTGGTAAGTGGTGAAATCTGTCGCCAGCCCTCCCATTCCGAAGTATTGTTTCAGGGAAGCATTCACCTTATAGCCCCTTCGGGGGAAAATCGCACTGCCTGCAAATTGCTCCTCGGCTTTCAGGCGCTTGCCTGAAATATTATCGAACTCATAGTTAACCGACAAGCCCAAAAAGGACTGCCCGTCAAATATATTGGCAGGTAAATCATTGATGTTCAATCGGGATATAAACCGCCCGATGCGTGGCTCCACGACCGTCCGCTGTGCAAAAGCCCCGAGCCCAATTCGGTGAAAGGGATCTCCGAGGGTTTTCCACCCGCGAAACTGCCCGACATACTGATTTAAACGGATCCGATAGAATGCCCGTTCAGCCCTTGGCACCCGCCACTCAGTATTATTCCCCAAACCGAAATAATTAATGGTGAAATTTGGGGCTTTTATAAATGCCTGAAGGTCAAAAGCCATCCCCCGAAGGGGTAAATATAAGGACGACTGCAAATCAAGGTTGAAAGCCCTTGTAAGGAAGGCATAATTCCCCACAAAGCGGTGTCGCCAATAATGAAAATTCCGATAGGAACGGTACAGGCCTCCACCCCCAACAAAGGCACCGTCGTCAATATTATACCCCAAAGCCAATGCAGGAGAAAGTACCGCATACTGAAAACGCTCCCGATCATATTTTGCTTCCTTTTGCTGATAATGCCTCACCTGAATCCTTTTTAATCCACTACTTTTGGGTAAGGTATCCACGGTATAAATTTTCAGTTTACGCGGTGGCTTCTCCATCAGTAACCGATAAGTATCTTTTGTGCCTTTACTGAAAATATTGACCCTTATTTTTGACGGACGATCTCCCTTAATGAGCACCTCGTCTCTGCCCGACAAGCCATAAATATGTACGTATTTTGTTTCGGTCGCACGAAACCGCCGATCATAAAGCTTCCGCCCCTTATCGCCAGATTTTTTCAGGTGCCAAAGTCGCACCCGCAATTCCCCATCGGCCAAATAGTCAAGCTGTATCTGATCCGCATCCTTAGTACCTACCACATCGACCTCCTTCGCCAGAAAATCATAAAATTGGCGCATCATGGGCAACAGATGATCCCGTCTTTGCTTCAGCATATTAGCTGTTTTTTGCCCTGCAATCGGGTAGATTTCCTTCGGGAAAGATTTTACCGCCTGATCAATCGACGCATCGTCAAGATCGGCTATTAAAGCTTCAATTTGCGGCTGCCATTGCGCCCATGAAAGTGAGGTCAGGAAGGTCCGATCAAAAAATCGGGCATTAAAAGCATGGCTTTTCACATGCGCTGTATAAGGCGAAAATCCTTGAATTTTGGGGATCAGCCATTGTCGGGCCATCAACTTCGGTAAAATGCCCTCGTTCACAAAAAAGGCCTGATCACGGTCTCGGGGAATAGGCTGATAAACCGTCAGGCCACCTACTTTTTCTCCTGCCCATCGCCATTGGTCATCGTGCCGATCCCAGTCATTAAGCCAAATATCAAAAGCACGGGCTTTGAGAACCGCCTGCTGATCTACCTGATGATCTTCCGACGACTGCATTTTCTTAATCATTTTTTTCGTACTGATGACCTTTTTGGAATTGCCAAAATGTGGCAGGTCGGAGCAATCACCGTCGGGGCGCTGTTCAAAGAAAAACAAACGGTCGGCAACATCTTGTCGGTAAATCCCAAAGTGGGGATCGTCGGGTACATAAACCAATTTCGGGACAGGGTGTAAGATTCCTGCAACATCGGACAAAGGCGCTACAACCAGTGCAGAATAGGGGTTAGATGCCGAAATTTGATCCTGAACAATGCTATGAGCAATAGTTTTTTGCAATTCAGCAGGCAGTGCCCCCAACACATTTTTATCCACCGTCCGAAGCACATACTGACGGCCAGTGCTGTCCTGTAACCTCAGCGACATGGTTTGCTGACCACCTCCGCGCTTCACGACCTTGAGGCCACCATACACCTTCGAAATATCAAAAACGGTGGCCCGTACAGGTGTTTCCCAAACCTGTCGATAATTCGCCCCCATCCAACGGCTTTTCCGTCCACTTTTGTCATGGTACAATTTGCTGCCCACACTACTCGCCGAAGGTGGCAACTGTCTTTTCTGCTCTACAGGCGCTGTTGGTGTAGCGGTGTATTTCATCGCTTTAATATGGCCTTCAGTCCCAATAAACGACCATTCATACTCCATTGATTTGTCCGCAGTTAAAACCACAAAAGCCGACTGCTTAGCGGTAAACCCCTCGGTTATCGGCTTCACAAAATCAGGTTCAGCCATATTGGTGTTGCGTATCGGCAGACCATCAACAGAGAAATATTGCTGATTTTTTTCTGCCCCCGATATATAATTCACATTGGGAAATGCCTTCAGGATGGTCTTCAAACGAGAAGCCACCGCCTTGTATTCGGGAAATGCGAGGTCATAGCGTAGCCCAAGCGCCTTGCGGTACAGCACGTAAGGAGCAAGTAAAATCGATGCTCCCGTAGAAAAATAGCCACCGTGATGACCATAACTTTCGATCGGGTGGTACCCCACCACAAACACCTGCCGACCTGTATTTCGCCGCAAGACATCCTGTAACTCGATCAGTACATCAAGTGGATCTTCAATGCCACATTTATTGAAATATCGATCTTCAGGATTCAGCCACCATTGGGTGTCCAGCACCACAAAAGTGAGGTGATCGCCAACAGGCACTTCTACAATATTCGGGCAGGCCTGCGCTGTTGTCGTCCAGTTTTCCCGAGCATTGATAGCATCTGCGAGCTGCCGCATATTTTTTTTGCCTTCTTTTCGTCCTCCCATCCACTCATTGTAGCCAGAAGTCAGGATCACCTGCCCACTGAAGTCTTTCAGCAATTGATCAACTTTATGCAGCTGTTCATCCGCTACTGCGCGATGTTTTTTTGCAAGCGGAACATAATCGCCCAATAGCACCACCGATTGCGCCGTTTTCAGCTCATGCCGTAAGCGCTCTTCAAGCTGCGGGTCAGTGAGCGAGGCCAAACCACCCACAAACACCACCTTAGCACCCTTATGAGGCTGTGCAAAGGTGTTTTGCAGGAAAAAGGAAAACAGCAAGAAAAGCCAAAATTTCATGTTAATGGGGTGAGGTCATCAGCTCGGTTCATGCAGATAACCCTATTTGTTGTCCTTATTGTTCAGCAAAACAATTGTAATGAAAATATCTTTGACTAATAGCACCTGATTAATTGTAAATAACCCTTACCATGAAAGAACTGATTGCTATTTTCCTAAGCCTGATGCTACAAATGACTGCCTTTGCACAAGTGCAAGAAGATACTAAAGTGTATCAGGTCAACCGATGGACTACGGGAGGATCTGCCTTGGTGGGGTTCGGGACAGGGGCATTGGGCTTCAAGATTATTCGAGAAAAGGAGGCCATTACTTTTGATGAACTTCGGGCGCTGGATCAACAAAGCCTGAGCCCGATTAATCGGTGGGTCTTCGATTTCGACCCGACAAAAACGGTGGAGGGCCAAAATATCTCCAACACCATTTTGCAGGTCAGTGCCTTGATGCCGCTTTTATTGTATATTGACCGAGATATTCGACAGGAATGGATTGACATTACGCTGATGTATTTGCAGGCACAGGCTTTGGCCAATAATGCTTACTCCTATTTAGGGCCTATTTCTTTTGACCGATATCGCCCTTTGGCATATAATAACACACTTTCCCTTGAGAAAAGGAGCGACTCCAATAACAAAAATTCTTTCTTCAGTGGCCACACCACAACTACTGCGGTATCGAGTTTTTTCATGGCGCAGGTATTGATAGACTACCACCCACATTGGTCAGTGCCCAAAAAAGCCATGATGTACGGTTTTGCCGCGCTGCCACCTGCCCTGATGAGTTATTTCCGTTTCAAGGCCTATAAACATTTCCCTACTGATACCTTTACTGGCTTACTTATTGGCGCAGGTATCGGTGTCCTGATCCCAACCATTCATCGGCAAAACAAGCTTCGAAAGCTCTCTTATGTACCTTATATTAATGAGCACTCTACGGGTGTGGTCTTCGCCTATAAACTGTACTAAATCTTAAATGTGAAGAGCGGTGAATCACGGCATATTACCCTGCGAGCCAAAAAAGTAAAAGCAAAAAAACCGTCGCAGGATAAGCCCACGACGGTTCAAAACTAATATTCCAAAATGTTAAAACTTATACTTGAAGCCCAGGCGAACGACCTGCGTTTCATAGAAATTCTCATAATTCACTGTGAATCCATCGCTATAAATTTCTTGGCGGATACCATATTGATTGAAGACATCGGTCATTGAAAGTGTCCACTCTCCTTTGCCTTCCATCACTTTTTTGCTCAAACCAAAATCCACCGAGCTTCTTGATAGCATGCGCCCTTGGGCAATGTTCTTTGGTGCCACATACAAACCGCTCAATTGGAAGGTGAAATTTCTTGGCAGGATAAAAGTGTTACCGATTTTCATGTCCCAAGTCAAATCCACACGGTCTTCCACCGTGAACTCATGCTCGTAAGGAAATCTCAACATGCCTGTAAAAGCATGAATATGGTTGCGGTAAATGTTCATATTGGCGTTCATTTTCCAAAAAGAGCCTACCTTCTGCTCCACACCCCACTCAAAACCTGTGTTGGTCGCCGAACCTGTATTTGCATACGATTTGAACATCACGTCATACTTTTCATTCTCGGTATCTTCCGTGTAAACACGCATGAACGGGTCTTCGATCCACTTGTGGAATGTCGCCAAAACCAAACTACCCGATGACCACCCCTTGCGGTAAGACAATTCAACAGCCGTCGTAAATTGCGGACGCAAATATGGGTTACCCATTTTCAACAGTTCCTGATCGTCAGACTTCGGAAACACACGCAACTCCTGCTCACCAGGACGATCCACACGGCTGTTCAAGAAGGCTGAAAATTTCTGATCATTGCCCAAATTATAACTCATTCTAATGTTCGGGAAAATACGGAAGTAATCATAAGCATCATCCTCATCATAGTACTTATTGGCAGGGTCAATTTTGTAGAAAACCTCCGTATATTCTGCACGAAGCCCCATTTCCATACTGAATTTGGTTTTCTCCATCACCCAGTTCATATAGGTGGCATAGATATTCTCGCCCCAGTCAGACCATTCCCCCAAGTCAGGATAAATCACCGACTCATGACCACGATCGACGGTATATTCAACAGGTAACCATCTCCATTGTCCCTTTAATCCAAGTTCCAAACGGCCTGAAGCCAATGGTTTGGTGTAGTCCACCTGCGTGGCAATGGTATGCTCAATTGCCAAAATATTGGTAACATCACGTCCCTGACGAACCGCCGAGCTATCGTTGATGTAATAAGTTTCATCCTCCCAACCTTTGGTATATTGCCCATCGACAGTCAATTCATGTCCAGGCTGATCAAACTGATGCTCCCAGTTCAATCCAAAGTTCATGAAACCCGTGATCTCATCTTCCATCCAGTTGGTGTAACGGTAACGCTCCCCACCTTTGTTCAGGTAAGCAACTTGTGCCGTATCCTGATGGTTTTCCCAGTCATAAACACCTGAAACGGTCAGGCGATTTTTATCATCAAGGTCGATATTCGCTCCACCCTTCACGATATAGTGAATCTGCTGACGGTTCTCAGGAACCTGCGAACGGGTTACACGTCCATCCTCGTAATGTCTTGTTGTAAATTCATTGTTCGGTAATTTCTCTTGCGATAACACCTCCGACTGCAAGAACCAGTTCACCTTCTTGCTTCGGTAGTTCAGGTCAAGGCTTGGAATGTACTTTGGCGTAAATTGGTATGAGCCCAAGTCGGTAGGCAAATCTGATTTGCGTTGCGTCAAAGCACCTAAACCGTAAGTCAAACCCACGCTTCCATTGAATCCCTTTTCTTTGGATTCTTTATAAATAATGTTCACAATCCCCGCCATTCCCGCAGCATCGTACTTTGAGGAAGGGTTATGAATCACTTCAATTTTTTCAATATTTGAGGCAGGCAAATTGTCCAATCCCTTCTGCTGACCAAAGCCGGTCAATGCCGATTGCTTGCCATTAATCAAGACGATCACCTTGTCGCTACCACGCAAAAACAACTTGCCGTCAGCATCAATCGCCACGCCAGGCATGTTTTTCATCGCATCCAGAACTGACCCACCCGACTGCGCCAAAAGGTCGTCCATATTGAAGCTCTTTTGCTCCAAATTTTCACTGCTGATCGCTCGCTGACCCGCAACGGTTACGCCGTCCAACATTTTGGTGTCAGCGATCAATTCGATCTTGCCCAAGTCATAATGCTCATTCAATTCACCTAACAGGATGTTTTTCTGAGTGGGCTGATAACCGATACAAGTGATTTTCACCACATAATTTCCTTTTTCGAGGTCTTGAAAAATAAACACCCCTTTTTCATTGGATGCTCCCCCAGTAACTAACTTTTCGGAAGCATCAAAAATACTAACCGAGGCAAAAGGAAGCGCCTCTTCATTACTTTCATCGATGATTGTCCCCGAGAGGGAACGTTGTGCATAAAGCTGAACACTCATGAGCATCACCATGCCCAACAACAATAACTTCTTCATTCTTTTGGTTGATTTGGAATATTTGTCCGCAAGCTATCAACCAATTCTGAAGAGATTTTGAATTTTATCTATATCCTAAAAATAAATCTTAAAAAGATGAATATTCGGCTTTTGATACTGATAAGAAAAGTCATATTCCATCCGCTGACAAATCTCATGCACAATCGACAGTCCCAAGCCCGAACTCTTTGCACTTTGCTGTTGTCCTTTATAAAAACGCTCACGAATCTTCTGCCCATCCAAAGGCTGAAACCCACCTGTATTGATCACCTGAAAGGATTTCCCATTCAATACTATTTTTATAAAGCCATTCGCTACATTGTATTTTATGGCATTGGTCAGAAAGTTCAATACCAAAGATTGCCATAGCGTCGCCACCGCCTCGATCTCCACTTCTTGCTGAAGTTCCATTTGCAAGTCTATGCCTTGTAAAGAAAGTTGCTCCTCAAAAACTCGGCATTGCCCTTTGATCAAGTCCGTCAGGTTCAGCTTTGTTTTCTGTTCAAACTGCCCATTTTCGATCTTAGACAACCAAAGCAAATTTTTACTCAGCTTAGACATGTAACGCAGGTTCATCTCCATAATTTCGATATAGGGATACGCCTCAGGATTGAGGTCTTTGGTCTGCATCAACAATTCAAGCTGATTTTTCATCACTGCCAGAGGGGTCTGCAACTCATGCGAAGCGTTTTCGGTAAAGGCCTTTTGCGACTGAAAGATCTTATGATTTTCATTGGTCAAATGTTCAATTGCACCGCCCAAAGCGTTGAATTCATCGATCTCAACAGGGGCAAACTTCAAGGAAACTGATCGATCGACGCGGAATTTTCTTAAGGTATCAATCAACTGAAAAAAAGGCATCCACATCCGTTTGGAAAGGTAGTTGTTCAGCACCAAAAACATCAATAAAAAAACCAGCATCACACCGACCTCTACCAGGAAAATCCCCATGACCAAGTCTTCGTTCTCCACCAAATCATGCATTACACGAAGGTGGTAAGTGCCTCCATTGGCAGTAATTCGCGTATCAAGCACCCGAAAAGGCTCATCCTCCTGATGCTCATGATCCCACCATAGCGCGGTATAAAGGTCATCAACGAAAAGAGAATCTTCAGGAATTGGATTTAGGGTAATGGCAAGATCAACAAATTTCAAAGTGGCAGATAGTTCGTCAATCATCTCCGGGTGATCGTGTAGGGCATTGGTAATTTTTTCCTTTTGCGCCCACAAACTTTCATCCACATCATCAATCCACAACCGATTGACCATCACATAAAAAATCGGAATGGTCAGCAATAAAATCGCCAACGACAGCAAGGAATAAAATTGCCCTGTTTTATGAATCAGCTTCATGCCTCTACCTCGCTTAATTTGTAGCCCATACCGTAAATGGTCTGAATCAAATGCTCGAGCCCGACCTTCTTGAGCTTACGTTTCAGGTTTTTGATATGTGCATAGACGAAGTCAAAGTTGTCCATCAGGTCGGCATGATCGCCTACCAAGTGCTCAGCAATGGCCATTTTCGAAACCACCCGTTCTTTGGAGGATGCAAAAAACAACAACAGCTGAAATTCAGTGGCGGTCAATTGTGGGACAGGCTCATCACCACAAAACACCTGCTTTTCTATCAGGTCAATACGCAGATCGCCGATACGAATAATGTTGTTTCCTTCGAATCTTCGCCGGCGGGTAATGGCCAATACCCGCATGGAAAGTTCGGCTAAGTCGAAGGGTTTGGTCAGATAATCATCAGCTCCCAATCGCAGTCCTTCCAAGCGATCATCCAAGGCATTTTTTGCAGAAATAATCAAAACGCCATCTGCCTTACCCTGTTCTTTGATAAAACTCAACACCTCCAAACCCGAGCCATCGGGTAATCCGATGTCCAATAAAATACAATCGTAATCGTACAATTGTATTTTCTCAATAGCTGACTTTACTTCTTCACAAACCTCACAAAAATAACCCATCGGTTTGAGATAACTGACAATACCACTCGACAGGGCGGTATTGTCTTCGACGATCAAAACTTTCACTTGCCTCTACTATTACCTAAAAAAATCAAAGTGCAAATATAAATATTAATCTTTTAGGAAGGGCTAATAGGCAAAATATTAAAGGAGAGAAATAGACCATGATTACCTTGATTAAAAGGATTACCATGATTTTTTGTTTTTTTATAGGGATGAAAACTACTTCCTGTCTCTGAATATTAAACTTTTCTAATTCGGAATACCTTAGTCGATCAAATATTTTTGTACCTACCGGTACGGACGTTGCATGCAACGTCCCTACACAGTAGAAAATTATATTCTTACATTCTTCCTACAAGATATTAACCCTGCCTGCCCCAAATGGGACGCTTGAACCAAGGCTAAATAAAAAAATAGGCTATAAAAAAAGCCCATCAAATAAATGATGAGCTTTTCCAATTCTTTGTAAAATCGTTTTCTCTTAAGCTTCAGCTTCTACTGGAAGAACTGAAACAAATGAACGGTTTTTATATCCTTTGCGGAAAGAAACTTTACCATCCACCAATGCGAACAATGTATGATCTTTACCGATACCTACATTTTCACCTGGGTGGTGTTTTGTACCACGCTGACGTACGATGATGTTACCAGCGATAGCTGCTTGACCACCAAAGATTTTTACGCCTAATCGTTTTGATTCTGATTCGCGACCGTTCTTAGAACTACCTACACCTTTCTTGTGAGCCATTGTTCAAATTATTTAGAGATACCTTTAATTACTACCTTTGTGAATTGTTGACGGTGACCATTTTTCACCTTGTAACCTTTGCGACGTTTCTTTTTGAAAACGATCACTTTGTCACCTTTAACGTGCTCAACAATCTCTGCTGAAACTTTAGCACCTTCAACAACAGGAGCACCTACTTCGACTTGACCGTCAGCGTCAACCAACAATACTTTGCCGAACTCTACGGAAGCGCCAGCTTCACCCTCCATTTTTGGAGCGTAAATATACTGATCTTGCGTTACTTTGAACTGCTTACCGGCTATTTCTACAATTGCGTACATTTGTAAATAATAAATTATTCAAATAATTAAGCTCCGTTTACACAAACGGAATGCAAATATAGGTGTTTTAGCTTTATAATCAAACGCTTCGGCAAGAATCTGCTATTATTCTTTTCGAAAGGTAAAAGATTATTTTAACACCTGCTGAGGGTTGGCAAATACGTTGCCGAAATCGCCCGACATTTATTATCTTGCCCGTGAAATGTTTTAGATTTTCAGTTTGAGGGAAAAACAATGCTTAGCAAATTCATTAATCCGTTCACCGATTTTGGTTTTAAGAAGCTTTTTGGAGAAGAAGCGAATAAAGACCTGTTAATTGATTTTCTGAATCAGTTGTTGCCCGAAGAGGATCAAATCAAGGAGTTGAGTTATCAAAACAACGAGCATTTGCCTCGCACTCCCGAAGAACGAAAAGCTATTTTTGATTTGTTCTGTCAGAATGAAGCGGGAGAAACCTTCATTATTGAGCTTCAGCGCGCCAAGCAAAAATATTTCAAAGACCGCAGTCTGTATTATTCCACCTTCCCGATTCAGGAACAAGCCGAGCCAGGAAAAGATTGGAAATTCAAACTCAAAAGCGTTTACACCATCGGCATCATGGATTTTGTTTTTGATGAAAAAGATGAAAACAAGGACAAACTGCTCCACCATGTCCAGCTGTTAGAAACCGAAACCAAAGAGGTCTTTTACGATAAACTAACCTTTATCTATTTGGAGACCCCAAAATTCACCAAGGAGCTCCACGAATTAGAAAGCAAGTTTGACAAATGGCTGTACCTGTTGCGCAATTTGGAAAAACTTCAGGATCGTCCTGCACAGCTTCAAGAAAGGATCTTTACCAAATTTTTCGACAATGCCGAAATTGCGCATTACACTCCTGTCGAAAGAAAGGCGTACGAAGCTTCTCTGAAGGTTTATCGCGACCTATTCAATGTGATTGAAACGGCTAAGAGTGAAGCGGAGAAGATTGGGATTGAAAAAGGAGCTCAAAATGAAAAAAATGAGTTCATCAAAAGCCTCATCCAAATGAATGTTCTTTCTGACGCTCAAATTGCCCAAAGTGCAAGGGTTACAGAAGATCAAGTGAAGAAAATCAGAAAAGACCTTAATTTGTAAAACAGTCAATCCATATAATGAACATAGAGGATCATCAACTAAAAATTCAAAGAGATTTGTTTAATGTGATTGAAACGGCTAAGAGTGAGGCTGAGAAGGTCGGGATTGAGAAGGGAGAGAAGATTGGAATCGAAAAAGGGGAAAAGATTGGAATTGAAAAAGGAGCTCAAAATGAAAAAACTGAATTCATCAAAAGCCTCATCCAAATGAATGTTCTTACAGATACTCAAATTGCTCAAAGTGCAAGGGTTACCGAAGATCAAGTGAAGAAAATCAGAAAAGACCTTAATTTGTAAAACAGTCAATCCATATAATGAACATAGAGGATCATCAACTAAAAATTCAAAGAGATTTGTTTAATGTGATCGAAACGGCTAAGAGTGAGGCTGAGAAGGTCGGGATTGAGAAGGAGAAATTAGAGTTCATTAAAAGCCTTCTTGAAATGAACGTACTTACCAATGCCCAAATTGCTCAAAGCGCAAGAATTCATGAAGAGGAGATCAAAAATATGAGGGAGGCCAACAGATAAGCCTCCTCCCCTTTATTTACTTTTCTGAAAATTATAAGCCAATCTGAAGGTGGCGAAAGGCTCATACCGCACATCAGAAAAAGTAGAAAAGCCATCATCCTCCATAATGGTTACCACCTGATTACTATTGAGTATATTGTTCACGCTGATGCTCATTCGGAAATGCTCTTTTTTCCCAAAAGCCTTTCCTACCCTCAAATCCATCGTTGTGTAAGGCTTCGTGTATCCCTGAGGCAAGACCTGTTTTCCTTGATAATCGAGCATCATATCCAATGAAAAGCCCAAAGGAAGGCTGAAATTATTGGTCAAATTCAATTCCTTATTCAAATTTCGCTGATATTGATTTTCTGAAAGGTAAGTCAAATGCAACTGATGGTGATAAAAGGCCACAGAGGTGCTTACATCCCACCAGGAAAAAATCGGCACATTGACACTGCTTTCTACCCCAAGGTTATTCGCAGAACCTGTATTGACCAACTGTCGATTAAAAATCCCCGCCCCCATCGACTCATAAACATAAGTCGTATGGTTCACGGTCTGATTGAAAAAGGCATCGAAGCTGAAATTCCACTTGTCATAGAAAAAATAACTCAGCGTGTAGGTATCGGTCAGCGCAGGCAATAAAGACGGATTACCTGTTTCCACAAGGTAAGTTTCAACAAAATGTTGTATCGGTAGAAACTGAAAATAATAAGGACGATCAATTCTACGGGCATAAGACAACCCAAATTCATGGTGTTCACCCACATTTCTTTTCAGGTGCAAGGAAGGAAAGAGATTGTTAAAATGATGATCGTATAGCGTACTTTCTGCACCGCCGTTAGTCTGATCCACCACCGCAGTTTTACGATCGGTTATCTCATACCGTAATCCCAACTGCCCCGAAACCTCGCCAACTTTGCCCTTCAATGAGGTATAGACACTATAAACATATTGATCAAAATAAGGAGCGTATTGGTCGGGTAGAGCGGTTGAACCTCCCTCCACATTATTCTCCAGATGCAGTCCCTTCATGGAATTCTGATCAAACTCCCCTCCCCAATTCAGTTTCATATTTTCGGTTAATGTATGCGTCCCACCCAATTTTGCAGTAATGGAATGCTCTGCGTCCACCAACTTGGAATAACCCGCCGTCAATCTTTGATCTGCACTCAAAAACTCATTATCGAGGGTTTCTGCGGACTGTCTTAAAAATGAAAAATAATTGAAATTAACCTTGAGATTATTCGCAGGAGAATCATTGAAATAATAATCCAGTCGGGCATTTCCATTAATGATCTGCGAACTGTTATTGAGGTCGAAATTGGTCGTTTGGGGCGTATGATTATCCGAAACAATCACATTCTCACCTGTCATTTTATTGGTGTTTCGGGAAGTGATTGGGGTGAGTCCTCCACGGATTGTAAATTGATTATTGCTTTTCCATTTGTAGAAAAAATCATAATTAACCATCGCATACTCTGCCCCTGCGGTGTATTTTTCATCACGTTGGATTTCAGCACCATCATCCGACTTTTGATTTCCCGTCAATTGATAGTTACCAAAAACCTTATCCCCATAACGCGCCGAAACAGACCAGCCCATTTTCTTGCCCTCCATTTCAAAATAACTTCCGACATCCTTCCCTCCAAGGGTATTCCAGGTGGTAGAGGCATTCAATGAATACCCTTCAAAATACGATCGCTTTTGCACCACATTGATGATACCCGCCAAACCTGAAGCCGAAAACTCAGCGCCAGGATTGGTAATCAGTTCGATCTGCTGAATTTTCTCCACAGGGATGTTCCGCAACTGATCCACCCCTCCTTCAGCAGGTTCTCCATCAATGAACACCATAAAAGATAAATGATTGCGGTATTTGATATTCCCCTCAAGGTCCATTTTAACCCCAGGAAGATGCCCCACTAGATCCAATGCCACCGACGCCCCTTCAATCGCCGAGGCATCGACTATTTTCCGATCGACCTCCAACCGAATAGGCGATCGTTTTCCCTTGACCGTAACCTCATTCAATAGCTGATCGGCTTTTTTCAAAACGATTGATTGAGCAACCTGAATGTCGATAATTTTGGGTGAATAATAAGGCTCATACCCAATCGCAGACACATAAATCAACAACGGCTGATCTTGCGATTTGAGCGCTAAAGTAAACTTCCCTTGCTCATCGGATACCCCTCCAGAAATCATGGTACTATCCGAAGTGGACAATAATAAAATGTTACAAAAAGGAACAGGAGTTTGCTCGCTATCCAGAATTTGTCCTGAAATTTGAGCGTAGCTATCGAAGGAACTAAAAAGTACAACAGCCAATAGCATGGCTAATTTTGAGTAGGTAGGCATAAAGCGGTTAAAGGCTGATATTTGAAAAGTACTTAATATAAATGAAAAAAGTACAAAAAATAAAAAAATCCCTCAAGTTTCCCCAAGAGATTTTCTGTTATCTGTTTTAACGCGCTACACTGATGAAAAGGAAACAAGACGTTGACTTCAATAGTTTTCGATCAGGCGATCATTAACATACTCAACACACCACCGAGCATCAATAATTTACAAAAAAGACTTAATCTGTGGTAGTGCTTTTTGGTATCTGCCCGAAAAAGATAGGCCACCACCAGCATCAAGGGCAGACTCAAAAGCATAAAATAAACGTTCAGCCGTTGATTATCTGCCACCGACATCCAGGTCATCATCAGAGTGATAAACAGGACAATAAAACCCAGTAACAACTTCTTGGTTTTGGGAATTCCCCATAAAATTGGAACCGTTCTGCCACCATGCATTCGGTCGCCATCCACATCTTCCATATCTTTGATCAGCTCCCGAATCAGACTTAACGCGAAGGCGAACACGGCATAAATCCCTGTAATCATATAGGATTTTTGGTAATAAACCGCCACCTGCATCAGCGAAAGTGCCGTCAGGAGTGCCACTATAATGTTCCCGACCAATGGCTTTTTCTTTAGATACCGGGAATAGTACCATAAAAAATAGGCACAAAAGAGCGCAATTAATCCCGTTTTCCAGGAAAGGAGCAATGCCAGTAACAGGCCGATCAGGGTAACGACAAAATGCATCGCCATGGCTTCCCGTCGAGTAATGATTGTGCCAATGGTTACTCGGTCTGGGCGATTGACATAATCAATTTTAATGTCGTAATAATCATTGATAATATAACCGCCAGCGGCAATAAGAATGGTAGAGATAATCAACACGCCAAGCGGAAGCCAGTTGTTCTCGTTCAGCAAGTCAATGCGCACTAAGGCACCAGCAACCAGCACCTGTGTAAAGGCGACGATCAACAGGTTGTTCAGACGGATCAATTTGAAGATCGCTTTCATGATTTTCAGGGTTTAACAGGAACTTGAACCACTACATGGTTATCAGGGAAATACAATTCCAACGAATAAGGTTGTAAACTTTCCTGACGCTTTATGCTTTCTTGCTGAATTAATTCCAACACCTGATCAGGTCGGGGCTTGACAAAACTGCTTGTACCCAAGTTCACTTCATAATAGCGATTAGCCTGAATCGTCAAATGCTCCATACTATCGAGCGCCTTGCCCGTGCTGATGCCTCCGATAAAAACATCGGCATGTTCGGCATCTTTCGCAGGATACTGCACCACTACCAAAGGCGCCGATAAATTCCCTGCTTTAACCTGATCACGCACCGCTTCAAAGGCTTGCTGAAACAAGGGACTCCCCATCCTACCTTCATACTTTAAGCCCTGCAAAGGATATTGCATCGCCTGTTCTTTGCGTTCCACGGCAACGGCATCGAATCCACCGAAATACCAATAAATACCCATTGAGCAAGTGAAAATAATCAGGGCAATAGGCAAAACACGTTTTAAAATAAAGTTCATCAGGTTGATTTTAGGGTTGATAGGATTGATTTTCAAATTGCACAAAATCCATTTTTTGACAAAGGATTTTTTGTTTTCATTGGTAGGAGATGCGATACAATTGGAGGGATAATAAAGACCATGATTTCCTTGGTTAGAAGAATTTCCATGATTTATTTATTGTTCACGGATTACGCAGATTTCCACAGATTTTATTTATTAGATCTATTAGTTCAAGCATCACGCTTGGACTGTTGATTTACCGAAGGACTAATCCAAGCGAGACCCTCGAACCAGTATTGCGGTAAAAACAAAAAAGGAAGCCCGAGGCCTCCTTTTCATATATCTATAAATTTTCTCAGCTACCACAAGAGAGACTCTCGCGATTGCTTGATCAACCTTTAATCTGCACCACAGTAACACCTGCGCCTCCACGCTCCACATGTTCATCCTTATATGAACGAACCTGCGACATGGTATCGAGGATATTTCTGACCACATCCCTTAGGATGCCATCGCCTTTTCCGTGCACAATTCGCAACTCATCAAAGCCGAGCATTGCGCCCTCATCGACAAAGTTTTGCACCTCGAAGAAGATTTCTTCGCCCCGACGTCCACGGATATCCAAGTTCGAGTTGTAATTCGACATTTTGGCATTAATGTCAATCCCTTTCATGCCGAAACGCTTCGTGCGCTCCTTCTCTTCTTTCTTCTGCTCACGCTTCGAGACTTTCTCCACGCGGGTCATTTTTACCTTCGTTTTCAGTCCGCCAAGCGAGATTTCAAGATCCTTACCCCGAACGCCAAGTACCTCGCCAATAGTGCCAGAATCTTTCACCCGAACATAGTTGCCTACTTTTATCGGGCCACCTTCAACGATGTATTCCGCTTCCTTTACCTCCGCATTGGGCAACTTCCGCTTTGTTACCTTGATGTTGTCTTTGTATTTCGACAACTGCTCACGTACCTGTCGGGTCTGTTCTTTCGAAGCTTTGGTTTCTTTAATTTCCTTAATCGCCAATTCCACCCGACGATTCGCCCCTTCCACAATTCCCTTGGCCTCGCGGCGGGCGTCATCAATCAGATCTTTGCGGCGGTCGTCCAGTTTGGTCTTCGCCTCCTCATATTCCTGCATGCGCAACTTCAGACGACGGTCACGGTCTTCAGCCTTCTTGTTGCGTTCTTCGAGTTTTCGTTTTTCACTCTCCAACTGCCCCAGCATTTTATCGAGCTTCACCTGATCCACCCCTACCATATCCTGTGCGGCCTCCAGTACATCCTTCGGCAGGCCAATCTTTCTGGCAATTTCCAAAGCAAAAGAGCTTCCTGGCTTTCCGATTTCCAACTGAAACATCGGTTCGAGTTTTTCCAGATCAAAGCGCATCGCTCCATTAACCAGCCCTTTGGTTTTATCCGCAAAGCGTTTCAGGTTGCCATAGTGGGTGTTGATTACACCAAACATGCCCATTTCCGCAAACTGACTCAACAGCGATTCGGCAATTGCCCCACCAAACTGAGGCTCTGTACCTGTACCAAACTCATCAATCAGCACCAAAGTACGTTTATTGCCATTATTGACAAAATGACGCATATTCGTCAGGTGTGAAGAGTAGGTTGAAAGGTCATTATCGATCGACTGTTCATCGCCAATGTCCAGGAAAATATTCTGGAAAATTCCCATTTTTGAGTGGGCATCCATCGGCACCAAGAGCCCGCACTGCATCATGTATTGCACTAAGCCTACAGACTTCACACAAACAGATTTACCCCCAGCGTTAGGTCCTGAAATCAGCAAAATTCGCTGTTGGGAAGACAATCGAACGTTCAGCGGTACAATATTTTTACCTTGTTCCTGAAAGGACAACCATAGCAATGGGTGACGGGAATTGTACCAATCCACCATCGTCCGATTATGAATCTCTGGTTTATTGGCCTCAATCTTTACCGCCAGTTTTGCTTTTGCACGGATAAAATCCATCAGCCCCATGAAACGATAAGCTTTGCGCAAAAACTCAATTTCAGGGCGAACGGCGTCAGTCAGCACGGTCAGGATACGAACGATCTCACGGCGCTCTTCATACTCCAGCTCTCGGATCATGTTATTAACCTCGAGCACTTCAGCAGGCTCCAAATAAACGGTCTGCCCCGTAGAGGATTCATCGTGCACAAAACCCTTGATCGAACGTTTGTAAGCTACACTTACGGGAATGACCATTCGGCCATCGCGGATCGTTGGCGTAACATCATCTTTGGTGTAACCTTTGGCTTTGGCATCGCGAAGGATCCTGTCCAGCACACGGCGCAATTGCACCTGTTGCCCCTGAATTTTACCCCTGATTTGCTGTAGCTCGGCACTTGCATTATTCCTCAGCTGACCTTTTTCATCGATCTTGCTTTCGATTTGCTGCACCAGTTGCTGATTGAAAAATACCGCTCCACTGATTTCAGCCAACAGCGGATAGTCTTCCTGCTTACCTTTGAAAAATCGCACGATGTCGTCGATGGTTTTCAGCGACAACAACAAATCGAAAAATTCTTCCTGAGTAAGGAACGTCCCCTGTAAGGACGCTTTGTCCAATGCCGAAGTGGCATCAATATAATTTGAATTGGGAAAAGACTCTCCTGAGGTTAGGATCTGCCGAAATTCCTCGGTCTGCAACAACCAGGTATTCAGCTGATCAAAATTTTTGGAAAAGCGCATCTTTTCCGCATAACTGACCCCTAAACGACTCAGGCAATTGTCCTTGACTAAATCACGAATACGGTCAAAACCTAACTTCTCCTCAAAACTTCGGGGATATAGCATCTATTATTTTCTCCTTTTTATGTGCAAAACAGCAACGGCCTATTTCTTTCTATCGACTTTTTTCAGCTCCTGTTTTTGCTTTTTCTCTTTTTCATTCACCAGGCGCTCCTGCAAACTGAGGCTGTCCACGATGGCGGCATACAGTGCCTCCATAGTTTCTGGCTCCCCAAGGTAATAATCCATACTTTGTTTATAAAGTGTAGAATCCACCTGATGTTTTTTATAAATTAGTGGTTCAAGCTGATGATACAAGGCATTTGCCGAATCACGACCTACACGAACCTCTTTCACCTTTGCTTCCAAGACGTAAAAGTCGATCATGAGCTGAACCATCTCATTTTTAGGCAACAAGCCATCAGGCTTGGGCGTTCTGTGCTCCTCTGGATCGCAGGCAACCAAAAGAGAAATCAGTATCGGTATTAAAAAATATTTTTTCACAACTGCAATTTAGCGGAATACTTTCTAATTTTGAAAACACAGCATTGTACATTTAGATCATTCTTACAATATTGTGCTCTGATTTTTGATTGAAAGGTAAAAAATGGTCTTTTATCTGGAGTAAATCGCCACAGATCAATAAATGCAAAAACAGGATGAAGGAGATTTTTCAGAAAATACGTAAATACGAAATACGGATACGCAAGGCGGTAAAAAGCCAGATGCAGGGAGATTTTCACTCCATTTTTAAGGGCAGTGGCTTGGAGTTCGACGATGTTCGGGCCTACCAATATGGCGATGATGTCAGGAGTATCGACTGGCATGTAACAGCCAAAGGTCATGGTACCTACATTAAAACCTTTAAGGAAGAAAAAGAACAGACGGTATTTTTCCTGGTAGACGTGAGTGCTTCTCAGCAAATTGGAAAGAAAGGGAAGCAAAAAATTGACATCACCAACGAGATCACAAGTGTTTTGTCGCTGTCGGCTGTAAAAGAGGGCAGTTCTGTTGGGGCGATATGCTTTTCCGATCAGAAGGAAAAATACATCAAAGCAGGAAAAGGGGAATCGCAGGCTTATCAGCTGATCACCTCTTTGTATAAACTGGTGCCAAAATCCAAACGAACGAGCCTGAACAAAGGCATTGAATCCTGCCTGAACCTGGTCCGCCGAAAAAGTATTATTATCCTCATTTCGGATTTTATTGACGAAGGCTATGAACGAAACCTGAAATCTTTGGCCAAGCGCCATGATTTAGTGGTGCTTCATATTTTCGATCAACGGGAGACCAAACTGCCAAGACTGGGAATCATTCCTCTTTACGATAAAGAATCTGAAAAAACGATTTGGGTCAATACCTCCTCGGCACATTTCAGGAACAAAATCGCCAATAAATATGGTGGTAATCAAAATAAGCTGAAAGAACTTTGTCAGAAATACGAGGCCAACTACCTTCGTATTGATACCGAAGAAGACTATGTACCACAGTTAATTAAACTTTTTAAGGTCAGAAATTTAAGCAAGAAAAATGGCTAAGCGCAACTGGATTTGGAGCCTATTACTCCTACTGATCTGTCATTTTGGTGCCATGGCGCAAAATGTAAAACTGGACGGATATTTCATGCAGGATTCTACAAAAGTCGGGGAAGACCTCGCCTATATCCTGACTGCAAAATACCCTGAAACCCTCAACATTTTATTTCCTGATTCCCTCAATAACTTCCACCCTTTTGAATATAACAGGCGGGAGGTTTTTCCGACGAAAACAACGGCAGGCATCAGTACCGACAGTGTGGTGTATCACCTGTCTACTTTTGAAACCGACAGCCTGCAAACCTTAGTGATGCCTGTTTACCTGATTCAGGAAAAGGACAGCCTGACCCTGTTTGCCCCAGCCTCGGACATCTTTTTTGCGCCTACTGTTTTACAGTTGCCAGATTCCTTGAAAATGCGGGCGAATGTTGCCTATACCCCCGTTGATTACCCTTTCAATTACCCATATTGGTTTGCGGGTTTGGGCATATTCCTCGCATTGCTGATCATCGGATTCCTGATTTTCGGTAGTGGCATTCGTCAGCAATTCAAAATCAAGAAACTACAGCGTCAGCATAGCAAGTTCCTCAATAACTTCGACAGCCTGACTTCCTCAAATCAACAGGCTGAATTATCGGCCCACTGGAAGTCATATGTCGAGACCATCGACGGGCGGCCATTTTCAAAGTTAACCACCAAGGAAATCGCCAAAGTCATCAGCGACCAGGAGGCGGTGAATGCCCTAAAACTACTGGACAGGAATATTTATGGTGCGCAGTCGGCTGAAATCGAAGTAAGCCAGTACGATCACTTGCGCCAGTTTGCGATTGAAACTTTTGAAGAAAAGCTCAACAAGATAAAAAATGACTGAAGTAAATAATTTAGCACATCAATGGTGGAGCATGAGCTGGTTTGAACCAAGCACGCTTCAGGGATTTACGTGGGATAATGCATGGGCGCTATACTTATTATTGGTCATCCCAGTGCTGTACCTTCTTAAATGGCTCTTGAATATCAAATTCAAACAGCGCTTACCCATTGCACTGACTAAGCGGGAGCTTAATTGGAGCCCAGTAACCTTACTCCGATTCATCCCTCCCCTCTTTTTTGCACTGGCCATGGCACTGATGGTCGTTGCCTTAGCCCGACCACAGCGTACCAATGAGCATGTAGAACAATGGGCGGAAGGAATTGACATTAATTTGGTGGTAGATATTTCTGGCTCCATGCAAATTGAGGACTTTAAGCCCAATCGCCTGGAGGCTGCCAAGAAGGTTTGTGGTGATTTTATCAAAGGAAGATTTCAGGACCGCATCGGTTTGGTCATCTTCTCTGGCGAGGCCTATTCCCTTGCTCCACTCACCACTGACTACAACCTGCTGGAAAGCTATATTCACGATATCGATTTCAAGATGATCGCCAACGACGGTACCGCCATTGGCTCGGCCCTTGCTGTGGCCACCAATCGCATGCGTGAAAGCAAAAGTAAATCGAAGGTGATTATCCTATTGTCTGACGGAGAGAATACCGCTGGGAATATCGATCCGATTACTGCGGCCAAGTTAGCGGCGGCATACGACATCAAAATCTATACGATTGCCATTGGTAAGGAAGGTATGGTGCCTTGGGGGAAAGATTTCTTCGGCCGCCCAAGAATGGTTCCCAACACCCTTGATGAAACCACGCTGAAATCTATTGCTGAAATTGGAAAAGGGCATTTCTATCGGGTATCAAATAATGAAGCCTTACAGAATGTATTCCATAAAATTGACCAATATGAGAAGGTGAAAATTAAGGAATCAAGGTATAAAAACACTTCTGATTTCTATGATGTTTACCTCAACTGGGGGATTATTTTCTTACTGATTTTCATGGTACTGAAATCCAGTTTCATGAGTAATATTCTTGAAGATTAAAACCTTCATGGCACAAAAAAGGCTATTTCTAAATTTCAGAGATAGCCTTTTTTTTTATTCCAACCATGGCAAAATACTAATGACCACCAAAAACTGATTCGTCCGTTCGTCAATAGATATTTTAAATTGCCCCTTATAAGCCTGCCTCAATTTCTCCAAAGCCCCATCAAGCTGAGCTGAAAACACCGAAGACCTGAAGTCGTCAGGTTTGACAATATCCATCACCAATTCTATGCGATCTGCACTGGATTGCAATTTGGCTGAAAAGCCCAATTTATCCACAACCCTGCGTTGTAACATGTTGAACGCAAGACTTAATAGAGGAAAGAAAACCCCTGGGGAGATGTAATGATTTCGATCAATTGCGTGTATAAAATTAATGTCAAGATGATTATTAAATCGCAATCTCTGCAAATAGAAATACGATCGTAAAAACTGCACCTCCTCTTTAATCGGTATTTTGTCCAATTCTGCTGATCGGTACTGATATCGAAAATAATCGGATAGTTTGACCAAAGAATCCGTCAGCCTGCCATCGTCCAACAAAGACATGGAGTACAGGTTATTCAACGTATTCATCAAAAAATCATCCTCCACACGGGCCATCACTGTATTTGTAGTCTCTAAGTTTACTTTCATATCCTATTGTGTTTGTATCTATTACTTTAACTCCAAATTATTAAAATAGTACCGCACAAAGGGATCAATGCCAACTTTCTATTACTACCAATATTTCTTACTGACCAATCATGTAAGAAACACGAGGTAATTTCAATAAAATTCCCCCCGATCCTATACCCCACCTCAACGGATAGATCGTGTTTATTTAACAAAGGGTCTTCGGCACTTTTTCATGATGAATCTAACCCTTCACCCAATAAACCGAAACTATTTCTTCCCTATATGAAAAAACTTAAATGTATCATCGTTGATGATGAACCGCTGGCGCGTAGTATCATTCAGAAATTTGTCGAGCAGAATGAGGCTTTGGAATTGTGTGCAAATCTTGAAAATGCCATTGAGGCATTGAATTACATCAATGAAAACCCTGTCGATTTAATCTTCCTTGACATCCAGATGCCCGAACTCAGTGGTATCGATTTCATGAAAACATTGGTGGACAAGCCAATGATTATCATGACTACTTCAGATCCAAGTTATGCTTTGGAGTGTTACGAATATTCTGTGGTGGATTACCTGCTCAAGCCAATCACTTTGCAGCGATTCCTGAAGGCCATTAACAAAGCCATGACAGCCTATACCAAGGCGCCTACTGAAGAGAAAATTATTAAAGAAGATGAGCCTTCACTGATTGTCAAAGAGAACGGTATTAACCATCGCTTATTCTTTGAAGAGATCTATTATATCGAGGCTTTTGGCAACTATTTAAAGATCCACCACCCCAACAAGACTTACATTCAGACGGAAACAATGATCCGAATTATGGATCAGCTTGACGAACGCTTTGTACGTGTGCACAAGTCTTATATCACCAACACTGACAAGATTCAAAAAATGACCAGCAACCGCATTCAGGTAAATGGGGTTGAAATTCCGATAGGAAATACTTACAAAGGCAATTTGAGAGAAAAAATGGCCAAGGTTGTTTTTCAGTAATAGAGAAGATATGAACAAAATAAAGTCGCTGATAGCGGCTTTTTTTGTGCCCTTTTCACAATAAAAAAGGCTGCCTTTTCAGGCAACCCATTCCATCACTAATGCTTACTTTGATTGATTAATTGGCCATTTTCATGGCTACCAAATTCTTCTTCTGTTTTCTGATGGCTTTACTCGGGCGATGCGCCTTAATGTCGATCTGCCCCATATCTACCCAATGGTCAAGCAAATATTTTTTGATCTTACTTAAAATCAACTGATCTTTTTCATCCGCTTTTTTCCCTCCCTGCGATTCCAGCTCCACGGTATAGTTACTATCGCTTAATAATGCATTGACAAATTTATCCAATATCAATTTATCCTCCACATCGAATGAATCTTCCTGATGCGCCAAATCTACCACGCCTTCGAGATCACTGAAATCTTCCTCTACCTCTTCAAACACCACTTGTTGCTCAGGAATTAATTTTGCAATAAACACTGTATCAGCATTCACACTGGTAAGGTCAACCATCGCATTCCCCAGTTTGATATACCCCACAGGCTCTGACATAAATTCCATCTCCTCGCCATTAGGTAACACGATAGCATAATAAAACATATCTGTTTCGAGGGCCTTTACACGAATTAAAGCCTCCTCTGGCTGTGCCTCAAAATGATTCATCTGTCTTGAATGGTAGTGAAATACCGAATCAGTAGGAAATAAATCAGCAGCATATAAAAACGAACTGGCAAACAACAGTAAAAATGTAAATATTGGCTTTAGGGTGTTCATAAGTAATTCGAGGGTTTGAATTTGAAATTAAGTAGCAGGAAAAGAGTTGTATATTAATGGCGACGTGAACGTCGGATGGATTTGCGCTCATTTTTCTCTTTCTTCTTGAGCACCTTATCTTGCAGCTTGGCGAGATTTTTATGAAACTTCCTTCGGTTCTTCAGCACCTTTCGCTGTTGCTTAATGGCATGTTTCTTATTCTGTTTCACCTTGGCGTAATTCTCATTCGATGGATTGGCCATAGAACCGAATGCGATCAAGGTGCCGATAATCATTAAAAATAGGTTTCGCATTTTGTGTTGGGTTGTTTCCCCAACAGTTTCAAATCTTATTCCAGCTCTTGCGTGTGCTTTAATTCCCCGACATTCTACTTATTTTACTTATCAACCATTGGTTTGCTGGTTAAAACTACTTTTTCAGGAAAATCAGCCCACAAAAAAAATCCCAAAACAGGAACTAATTCCTATTTTGGGATTCTTAATCACTTTGGGTGCTGATTTATTTTTCTTCAGAAACTCGCTTTCCGTAAAAATTCAGTGAATGAGCCTGAATTTTGATATTATAAAGCTCCTCTACTGTTTTTTTGATTTGCTGCACCCGAGGGTCACAGAATTCCAAAATCTCTTCGGTATCAGTCAGAATGATATGGTCATGCTGCTTGTTACCATAAGAGCTTTCGTAAAGTGCCAGGTTTTTCCCAAACTGATGTCTTGTCACCAAATCACATTCAATCAGTAAATCCAGGGTATTATATACGGTAGCACGAGAAACACGATAATTCTTGTTCTTCATATTGATGTATAATGATTCCACATCAACATGCTCATCACGAGAGTAAATTTCTTCTAAAATGGCAAAACGTTCAGGTGTTTTGCGCAGGGCATTATTTTCCAAATACTCGGTAAATATCTTTTTTACCTCCTCTATACGGGCGGGTGAGTTTTTCATATGGTACAATTTACGAAGAATCCTTAAAAAAAACGTATCTTTCTTTAGCATATAAAGAAATTATGGGGATTTTCGTCTCCAAAATTACGCTACAATGAAAGCATTGCTATCAAAAATTTTAATTTTTATGGTGGATATTTACCGCTATGGTATCTCTCCATTTTTTCCTCCTGCCTGCCGTTTTACGCCTACCTGTTCAAATTATATGGTAAAGGCCATTCAGGTACATGGGCCTTTCAGGGGGCTGTTGCTTGGGCTCAGGAGAATTGGCAGATGTCATCCTTGGGGAGGCCATGGGCATGATCCCGTACCTCCCAAATCGGATTTAGACTGACCATTTTCCCATCGCTGCAATGGCCAAACAAGCCCATGCAACGATAAAGGCTACACCGCCAAAGGGGGTGATGATGCCTAATTTGGGGGTATTGGTCAGGCAAAGGGCGTATAATGACCCACTGAACAACAAAATACCGACCAATGCAGCATAAAAACTGTAGTTAATCAGGTTGCCCGTCAGTTTTGGGGCAACCACCCCGAGCAGGATGATTAAAATGGCGTGATACATTTGATATTTCACTCCTGTTTCAAAAGTTGCCGCCCGCCCAGTGGCCTCGAGCAAATCTTTTAGGGCGTGTGCTCCAAAGGCACCAATCATCACGGCCAAGCCGCCCAATATTGCGCCAGTGGCGATCATTATTTTCTGCATATTATAAAAAATCACATATGGGTAAAGCCCTGCGCCTGCAATGGGTAAACATTCCCTTGCTTGGTTACCAGGTTTTTTCCCTTTTCCTCTGCTTGAATATATCCTATGGTATGAATATCAGGCAAATTTTTGATTTTCTCATAATCATCCTGCTTAATTGTAAACAGTAATTCATAATCTTCGCCACCATTCATTGCTGCGGTAACAGGATCAAGCTGAAACTCCACGGCATTTTCATAGGCAACTTCATCGATGGGCAATTTATCCTCAAAAATATTTACCCCGACTTTTGAGTGGCGACAAATGTGTAACAGTTCCGAAGCCAGGCCATCAGAAATATCCATCATGGCAGTAGGCACAACACCCACTTTGCCCAATTCATGAATCACGTCCATACGTGCCATTGGCTTGAGCTGTCGGCCGACAACGTAATCGTAGCCTTCCAGCTTAGGTTGCATTTGTGGATTGGCCTGAAACTCCTGCTTCTCGCGGACCAATACCTGCAAGCCAATATAGGCCGCGCCCAAATCGCCCGTAGCACAAACAATATCCCCTGATTTTGCGCCGCTTCTTTTAACCACCTTGTCCTTGTCCACCGTGCCAATCGCCGTGATGCTGATAACCAATCCATGGTTGGAGGCTGTGGTATCGCCACCGACTAAATCTACACCGAATACTTCACAGGCTTTATGCACGCCATCGTAAAAGGCATCGAGCGCCTCTACAGAAAATCGGTTACTCAGGGCAATACTTACTGTAATTTGTTTGGGAATGGCATTCATCGCCGCTATGTCCGAAATATTTACAGCTACAGCCTTGAAACCCAAATGCTGCAATGGCATATAACTCAAATCAAAATGAATCATCTCCACCAGCATATCCGTGGAAACCACCTGGTAAAAATCACCACAGTCCATCAAGGCGGCATCATCTCCAATCCCGAGAGCTGTTTCCTGATGTTTGAATGTAGAAAATTTTTCTGCGATGCGATCGATCAACCCAAATTCGCCCAAAGCAGCCAATTCTGTTCTATTTTGATTATCTTCCTTAGCCATATTCACAATTTAATATCAGACAAAAACTGATTGGAAAGATCCATTTTATACTCTCCAAGCAATTGATTATATTTGCAAAAGTGCCTAAACTTTTGGGAATGCCCAAACGTTTAATCCAATTACCCTACACCTACGGCAAACAATGCCAAAATTTCTATCTAAGATGATTAATATAACAGATAAGGCAATTGCTCGATTACAAGAGCTGCGCAAAGAAGAAAACCGCTCTGAGCACCACCACCTCAGAGTATTAGTTAAAGGTGGCGGATGTTCTGGGTTGATGTACGACCTGGATTTTGATGCCAACATTGAAGCCAACGATGAAGTGTTTGAAGACAAGGGAGTGAAAATTTTGGTCGACAAAAAAAGCCTCCTTTACCTTTTGGGTACTACGCTTGACTTTTCAGATGGACTGAATGGCAAGGGCTTCCAGTTCATTAACCCTAATGCGACAAGAACTTGTGGCTGCGGAGAAAGCTTCTCCATTTAAAGCATAAAAAAAGACCGATCTGATGATCGGTCTTTTCATTTTATTATGATTCAAAATCTACGACCTTTCGGTCTGCAATTACGGAAAGAATAAAAGACAACACCTCCAAATGCGCAGGGTGGTCAGCATATTTTTTCAATCCTTCACGGTCTTCGTGTCGGGAAGTAAGTACCACATCAAATGCAGCAGGTGAATCGTTAAAATTAATGCCGACTTCCATCGCCTGAAGTGATTCTACCTTTTCGACCAGCCCCTCAAGGAGCGTTTTCATTTTCTTTGCGTTTTCAGCTTTAGAAAGCCCATTGGCTTCCTCTTTCAGCTGAAACATTACAACGTGTGTAATCATGGCTGTTGGTTATATTTAAAAACGTTAAGTTAATGCCGCTGATTTACAAAAAAAAAGATTTAAATCAGCATCATAAAATTCAAATTGCGCCCGAAAACGTTTTCGGTTTTCAGGATAATCCTTAAATTTACAATTCTTTATAGGATTTATTTATAAAAAAATATTTAAATTCCTATTCAGGTATTTTTTCCCCTTTCCACCAACTAATCAAGAAACGATCCATTATGCCAACAATCGAGACGACAAGATTCACAGAAGAAGAATTAGCTCAGTTTGAAAATAGAGGAATTTCTACTGAAGAAGTTGAAAGACAACTGATCAACTTTCAGGAAGGATTCCCATTTATGGAAATACTCAAAGCGGCTACTTTGGGTGACGGAATTATGCAACTCAGCGAAGAAGAAGTGAACAAGCTGGTTGCTGATTTTGACAAAAACATCGCAACGGTTAATGTTTCCAAATTCATTCCCGCTTCTGGGGCCGCAACGCGTATGTTTAAAAACTTGTTTGGCTATAAAGATCAATACCGTGATTACTCCCCTTCAGCGGCAGATGTAATCGAGGACGCCAATGTTACGCCTACACATTCATTCTTTGAGCATATTGAGCAATTCGCTTTCTATGACAGCCTCAAGGCGGCACTTAAAGAAGACGGCATTGATCTTGATATTGCGGCAAAACGCCACCATGTTTCAGTACTTGATAAACTACTGGGTAAAGGCGGCATGAACTACGGCACATTGCCGAAAGGCCTTTTGAAATTTCATACCTACAGCGACCACGTTGCTACCCCTGTTGAAGAACACCTGAAAGAAGGTGCTGCTTATGCACAGCAACAATCTGGGCTGGTACAGTTGCACTTTACCGTTTCTCCACAGCATCTTAAGGCTTTCAAGTCGCATGTAGCGGAAGTGCAGTCGAAGTACGAAGCGAAGTTTGGGGTAAAATATGAAATCTCTTACTCTATTCAGAAGCCTTCTACCGACACCATTGCGGTAACCAATGACAACAAACCATTTGTAGAAGAGGGTACTGTACTGTTTCGTCCTGGAGGGCATGGTGCACTGATCGAAAACCTGAACGATATTGATGCGGAAGTCATCTTCATCAAAAATATCGACAATGTGGTCAATGATCGTGTTGCTGGAGATACCATCACTTATAAAAAAGTATTGGCAAGTGTTGCCATGAAAACACAGGAGCAGATTTTTGCCTACCTGAAACAATTGGATGAGCCTGCACTACTGACTGCCAACGATATTGAAGAGATTGCCAACTTTGTGCAGCAAACCCTTTGCGTTGTGCCTTCTCAGAAAAACCCTTCTCGGGAATCAAAAATTGACTGGTTGAAATCAAAGCTTAACCGACCAATCAGGGCCTGTGGAATGGTGAAAAATGAAGGAGAACCTGGTGGTGGGCCATTTTGGGCAGTGAACAACGATCAAACCATCTCTTTGCAAATTGTGGAATCTTCACAGATCAACTTGCAAAGCCTTGAAAAACTGGAGATCGTCAATCATGCAACCCACTTCAACCCTGTTGATTTGGTTTGTTTGGTAAAAGATTACCAGGGAAATAAATTTGATTTGAAAAAATATGTCGATCCTAAAACAGGCTTCATTACGCTGAAATCAAGAAATGGGCAGGAGATCAAAGCTCAGGAACTTCCTGGACTTTGGAACGGCGCCATGTCGGACTGGAACACGATTTTCATTGAAGTACCGATCATGACATTCAACCCCGTAAAAACAGTGAATGATCTGCTAAGAGACAATCACCAATAAAATATCAGCACACGAAAAAAGCGGTATCCGACGATACCGCTTTTTTTGTTTCCCTCTTAGCCGAACGCATCAAAAGAAGTAAAACCTCTTTCAACTCAGCTCAGTTTAAAGCAATTCCAATAAGCTTTCCAGCCCCATACCCCGTGATGCTTTAATCAGCAATAAACCTTCAGCAACGGGCGCCTCCTTTAGGTACTGCACCACTGCAGCCTTATCCTGACAGTATATAGCCGAAGGATATGCGGACTTGGCACTCCGCATCAGTTCACCCACAAAAATAGCGTTGAAGCCATACTTCGCGCACTGCTCTCCAATTTCCCGATGCGCTTGTCCCTGTTCATCGCCCAACTCATACATATCGCCTAAAATCACCGTTTTAGGGCTTTTCTCCATCTGCTCCAGGTTTTTCAAAGCCACTTCCATAGAGCTTGGGTTGGCATTATAAGCATCAAGAATGATCGTCAGTTTCGTTTTCTCAATGATCTGTGAACGGTTGTTCGATGGCACATATTCACGAATTGCCTCGTTCGCCACCTCAGGCAAAACATTGAATCGCTTTCCGATAGCGAGGGCAGCAGCAATGTTCTCAAAGTTATACTGACCGATCAAACTACTGACAACCGTTTCGCCATTCTCTGCTTTATAGGTAACAAACGGATCAGCCTCCACGAAATCGACCTGAACACTGTCGCCCCGCTGTGGGTACATCATCGGCTCCTGAAAACGCCTTGCCATATTGGTGAAAATCGGGTTCAGGGAGTTGATGAACGCTTTCCCCTCATGGGTCAGCAGGTAATGATATAATTCACTTTTGGCACGGATAATATTCTCAAAACTGCCAAAACCACCTATATGTGCCTTGCCGATATTGGTGATCAGTCCAAAATTAGGGTTCGCTATCTGGCACAATTCATCGATGTCGCCCACTTTATTTGCGCCCATCTCGACAACGGCCATTTCCAAATCCTCGGGCCAGGCCAGAATAGTCAAGGGCACACCGATATGATTATTGAAATTCCCTTTGGTCGCATAAACACGGTACTTTTTCGCCAACACCGCATGCACCAACTCCTTGGTGGTTGTTTTTCCATTGGAGCCCGTAATGCCAATCACAGGTATGTTAAACTGATCACGATGGTGTCTTGCCAGGGCCTGTAAGCACTTCAGCGAATCTTCCACCAGAATAAACCGATCGTCGATTGCGTATTGTTGCTGATCGACCACCGCATATTTCGCCCCCTGTTCAACAGCCTGTAAAGCAAACTCGTTGGCATTAAAGTTAGCGCCTCGGAGTGCAAAGAACATTTGGCCTTCATTTACTTTTCGGGTATCCGTATTGACACCCAAACATTCCTTATATTTGCCGTAAATTTGATCTATATTCATTATCGTAAGTCTTCAAGTACTTTGAATAAATAAATGTAAAAAAAGAGCCTCTCAATGCCCACAAAACTACTCAATATCCTCTTAATATTTTTTTTATTGATCGCTCACAGCGGCATCGCTCAGCCACGCTTCAAATATAGCAACGCCATTCCTGTGGTCAGTGACCACCCCTTAAAGATGCCCTGGGCTGGCGGGCTCAACAGTCCTCAGGTCAGTAATTTTGATTTTAATGGAGACCAGCAAGCGGACCTGTTCATTTACGACAAAAACAACCAGCAAGCCAAGGCATTTCTGTGCCAGGATGATCAGTACATTCCCTGCCCCGAGTGTCTTTTAGACTTTCCAGAAGCACTCAATGGCTGGGTACTTCTTCGGGATTATAACGGAGATGGCCTACCCGACATTTTCACCAAGCAGCAATTTGGAATTTCTGTTTATGAAAATATTGGCCAGGGCGATCAATGGGAATTTCAGTTGGTGGCAGACCCATTAGCCTCCACGGCTCCCTCTGGCCGAGAACAAAACCTTCAGTGCTCCTCTACCGATATTCCCGCCATTCAGGATATTGACGGTGATGGCGATCTGGACATCCTTGTTTATAATTTTGCAATGGGTGGATTTGTGCGTTCACATATCAACCGATCCATGGAAAACGATGGAACAATGGGACTGAATTTTGCGCTCGATAATTTAGCCTGGGGCGAGTTTGAAGAATGTGACTGCCAGCACTATGCCTTTGAAAATGAAGGTTGCGGCGCCTCAAGCTATCGCATTGAGCATGTTGGCGGAAAAAGTCTTACCCTCCTTGATCTTAACGACGATGGCTTGCTGGACCTACTCGCAGGCCATGAGCAATGCCCAGAATTATACTTTCTTCCAAACACAGGCACGGCTGCCAATGCGCTTTTCAGGAGTTTTGAAGCCCCTTATCAACAGGTGAGCTATCCGTATTTCCCTGTGGCCTATACGGTGGCTACTGAAGGCCGCACGAGTCCTTCCCTACTTGTAGGATCGAACTATAATGAAAACGATAACTTCGGCGTAGACTTTAAAAACACCCTTTGGAAATTAGACCTTGTCGATGGGGAATATCAACTTAAAACCAACAATTATCTGCAAGGGGAAATGATCGACGTTGGGGCATATGCCTCAGCGATTACCATTGATTTAAATGACGATCAAAAAAATGACCTGCTCGTTGCTGGGCAAGGAAAAATGGTGGACGGTAAAAGTTATTTTGACCTTCAGTATTTTGAAAATAATGGCAACAATCAGCAGGCATCGCTTACCCAAAAACCGACAACAATGCTGAATACCGATCAGCTTGATGGTGCCTTTCCAAAGTTGCAATCTTTTGACCTCAACCAAGACGGAAAAGCTGACATTCTTTTAAGCATGGCCAATCCAGATTTACGGTTCAGAACCCTGTATGTCGCCCTGGCTACCGAAAATGGTTTTACCGCATTTCAGCCCATGAGCAATAACCTGAGCAGCTTTACGCAGCTTCGGTTTCACGACCAAATTCATTTTTTCAGCAAAGAAGGAAAAACTTTTGCTATTATGGCCAGAAAAGAAGGTCGACTGGAACTGTGGGCGCCTGAAATTTCCGATTACCGCATCGACTTTTCACTGATCACGGATCGCTATCTATCCATCGAAGATAATTACACACAGGCCAACCCTTCGGTGTTTTATGTCAATGATCCACAAGGTGACTACCTGCTCAAAACAGACTTTTCACAACAGCTGACGGTCATTACTGATTTGGATACTGAGCCGACTTTTACCACCAACACCTGGCAACTAACCGACTCAGATACTCCAAAAAGTTTCAGATTAGGAGATGAAAACCATATCAATATTGGTTTTTTCACCCCCAACTCCCCACATGTACTTGTCGGACAAAAAAGTGGTGGCATTTTATTACTTGAAAATGCGGAACCTTCTTCCAACGTCTCGTGGTCTACGGCTGCTTATCCCAACCCCCTGAAGGCGGGCCAACAATTAACTGTAAAAAGTTCGCTGAATTCCGAAGTGGCCATATTCAACATGCTCGGGCAGCGTATAGGAGTAGCAACTAAGTTACAGGCCAACGAAAGTCAAAAAATACCTTTCCCCAGAAAACAGGGAATCTTGCTTCTGCAGTTTAAATCCAGTCAAGGAATTCGGACCCAAAAAATCGTTATTGAATAATGAAAAACGAAATGCTCATCCATTTTCACTGTTGGGAATCCCCTCCTGTGGGTTTTCAGCCCCACCCGTACTTATCCAGTTCCCTGATAGAAAACAGCGACTTATTGCAGTGGGACAATTATGCCACCCATGCCATCAGCCCACTAATTTCAGGAACTGCAAACCTCAGGGTGATCTTTACAGGTAAAGGGCGTTCGGGCAAAGCACTCATGGAGTTCCTCAATCACCTCCAAAAACATCCGCCTGTTAGTATCAGCCTAAATACTGAAAACCCCTGGTTAGCACGTTTTGTCGGCATGATTCCCCTAAAGAGTCATTCTTAGGTATGAAATCTTCGGCTAAAACAGTTCAAAACCTTTAAAATCGGGCAATATGTCCTAAATTTGTAAATTCCATTTCAGGAAGACAGATCTTAAAGTAGAAATACATGCTTGCAATAAATAATCTTACCTATTACATCAGTGGTCGCCCGATCTATTTTGAGGCTTCATTACATATCAAACCAAAAAATAAAATCGCCCTGATTGGTGCCAACGGCGCAGGAAAATCGACCCTTTTGCGCATCATTGCTGGAGAATACACCCCCGATGAAGGTGATATTACCAAAAGCAAAGAAACTACTTTAGGCTACCTGAATCAGGATTTGTTATCCTTTCAGTCTGATGACAGTATTTTGAATATCGCCATGAGTGCTTTTGAGGAGGCGCTCAAATTACAGGCAGATATGGAAGCGCTGATTCAGAAGATGGAAACCGACTATAAGGAAGAGATGGTCGAGCAACTCGCAAGCATGCAGGAGCGCTTCGAAACGCTTGGGGGTTACAGCCTGAAATCTAAAGCGGAGGAAATTCTTGAAGGGATTGGCTTCAAAACTTTTGAACTGACCAAGCCATTGAGTCAGTTTTCGGGGGGATGGCGTATGCGGGTAATGCTGGCCAAATTACTCCTGGAAAAACCTTCCCTACTGATGCTCGATGAGCCTACCAACCACCTGGATTTACCTTCCATTCAATGGGTGGAAAATTACCTTAAATCCTATGATGGCGCGGTGATTGTCGTTTCTCACGATCAGCAATTCCTTAATAACTGCACCGATATTACGGTGGAAGTTTCCCAAGGAAAGCTGAACCTCTATCCTGGTAATTATGATTTCTATAAAAAGGAAAAGGTTGCCCGAACGGAGATTCAACGTAATGCTTATGAAAATCAGCAACAAAAAATAAAAGAAACGGAACGGTTCATTGAACGATTCCGCTCCAAAGCAACCAAAGCTCGACAGGTACAATCAAGGGTAAAAGAACTTGAGCGTATGGAAATGGTCGATGAGGTGCAGGAAGAAAAGGCCAAAGTGAATATGCGCTTTACCTTCAACCAACCTTCAGGTCGTTTTGTAGCGACTTTCGATAAGGTGGACAAGGCCTATTCTCCTGAGTTGGAGATTCTGAAGGCGGCTTCGGGAACCGTTGAAAAAGGGGACAAAATTGCTTTGGTGGGTGCCAATGGCAAAGGAAAATCGACCCTGTTGCGTATTTTAATGGGCACTGAACCAATTCAACAGGGAGCCGCAAGCCTTGGGCACAACACCATACCGTCATTCTTTGCTCAGCACCAATTGGAGTCGTTGACCCTGGAAAACGACCTGATTGAAGAGCTCAAGCAAACGGGAACTTCCTTAACAGAAACGGAACTCAGAAGTCTGCTCGGTGCTTTCCTTTTTAATGGTGATGATGTTTTCAAAAATATTAAAGTCCTCTCTGGGGGAGAAAAATCACGGGTTGCGCTGGCGAAAGTACTGATTTCTGAAGCCAACTTTCTTTTGCTCGATGAGCCTACCAACCACCTCGACATTCAGTCGGTGAATGTACTGGCACAGGCACTTCAGAATTATGAAGGCTCGTTGTTGCTTGTATCTCACGACAGGAACTTCATCGAACAGGTTGCCAACAAGATTTGGTACATCGAAGAAGGACAGATTAAAGAATATCCTGGTACCCTTGCCGAATACAACCATTGGGTAGAAAAACAGCAGGCCGAACAAACGGATAATGCTTCCTTGTCCACTGAAGCGGTTCAGGAAACGGTGGTGAGTAAAAAACAGGAGTACTCCCAATCGGAGCGCAAGAATATTCAGCGAGAATTACGCAAAGCACAAAAAGAACTCGAAAAGGTGGAGCAGAAATGCATGAACCTGGAGGAGAAAAAAGAAGAAATAGAAATGCAATTGGGCGATCCCGCTTTATATAATGATGCCCAAAAAGTGGTGGAAGTTACTCAGGCACTGGAAACGGTGAAAGCGGATTTGAACAAAGCCAACGAGCTATGGGAACAGTATGCCACGGCCGTATCAGACCTCGAGGAAAAACTCTAAAAGAACTTCCTGACCACACAAAAGCCCAATGATCGCTCCTTGCCTTCATTGGGCTTTTTTCTTTTGACCAAAGCTTACTATATTCAAAGATTACAAGTTTAATTCAACAACATGTTACGCCCAATTCCCTTTATTTTAGGTCTTGCGCTGATGGTCTTTACAACTTCCGTCAGTTTCGCCAAAAAGACCAAGATGCTCTACCGAGATCACATTTATCAAAGCAATATTAAAGCGGTAAAGCTATTTCCCAAAACTACTGACCCCGTTCAGATGATGATCGCCCCTGTGGTGCCTCTTAACGGCCAACAGCTGATTTTAGAATTTGACGACCTTGCCGAAGATTATCAGGAATATCGCGCAAAGCTTATTCACTGTAATTACGATTGGAAGCCCTCGAATTTGGCCAATATGGAGTACCTCGATAATTATAATGAGTTCAACATTAATGATTATGAGTTCTCGGAAAATACGCGTGTGGATTTCGTGAAATATCAGCTTCAAATCCCGAGGGTGAAAATGTCAGGAAATTACGTTGTGGTGGTTTATAAAGAAAGTGACCCTGAGGATTTGATTCTGACGGCCCGATTTGTGGTTTACAGAAACATTGCAGGCATCGATGCCAAACTGAGCCGATCAGATTTAGTGATGGATCGCGACATTAAACAGCAGATCAATTTCCAGATAAATTATGGTTCTTACACGATAAGCAATGCATTCACGGACCTGAAAGTGGTATTAAGACAAAACCACCGATGGGACAATGCCATTTTCAACCTCAAGCCCACCAATGTTAGGCATGACCTCGGGCAGGTGGAATACAATTTCTTTAATGGTGAAAATAATTTTCTTGGTGGTAACGAATACCGATTTATCGACTTGAGATCTGTTTCTTACACTGGGCGTAATGTCGCCAAAATTCGTCGAGATGATTATATGAATTATGCCTGGTTAAATACCGACAGGAGTCGTCAGGGGGAGCCTTATGTGGGCTATAAAGACCAAAACGGCCAGTTCTTCTTGGAGAATGTCGGCTTGGAGCAAGACCTTGCAGGAAGTGACTATATGAAAACAACCTTCTCGCTGGAAGCACCCAATTTTGATCAGGGGAAGATCTTTGTCATCGGGGCATTTAGCAACTGGGAATTGCAACCCGAACTAAGAATGAAGAAAGATCCGCAATCGGGAATCTATACTTGTACAACTTTACTGAAACAGGGTTTTTACAACTATCAGTATGTTGTATTAGGCGGTGGTCATCAATGGTGGGATGTTGAAGGTAGCTTCTTTGACACGGAGAACGATTATGATATTATCGTTTACTATCGAGGGCCGACAGACCGTGCTGATCAGGTGATTGGATATCGGGCATTCAATACGCAACAACAATAATTGCCATTGCAAACATCGTTTTTCCGCTTTATTATGGTTATGGAATGGACTATAACCAAAAAGCGGAAAGACGGTAATTTGTTAAGTGTGTTTTACCATTCGTAACGAACAGTACGGTTTGTAAGGTCGGTATTGGCAATATCCAACATCCCTAACCCTTTGTGTGTAAAAGCGCCCAATCCACTGTGGAATACGAACTCTTGTACCTCTTTGGCAGCATAAAGTGTGAATGGGAAAGTATATCCGCGCACTTCATATTTTACATCCTGATCATAAACGGGATAAATACGCGCAAATTTCTTTTGCGTTTCTTTAATCTTCCGTAAGTAGTTTGCATCAGGCACCAATTGAAATTTGGTGAACTTCGCCAACTCCTCTGTAGAATATTGTCCATAATCTGCTAAACGGCCCATTGTGGACTCATAGAGCATATCAGAAAAATCTTCCGTTTCAGGACTGATAAAACGTTTGCCATGGGAGTCATTAAAACCAGGAACGATCAACACCAATGGAGAGATACAAATGAATTTGGTCTCCTCAGTTAAAGCAGGTGTTTCTTCACGTTCTACAGCTTCAGGAATCAACATCAAGTTACCGACCTCTACGGTTGGGAATTTGAACAGCTCCGTCAGGAAGTAGTTAATGAACTCTTGGTCCGTGCTGGAAAACACCAGTGTAACACGGCTGGAAAAGAAGTGCAATCCATTACGACTGATCTTTGTCTGACCTTTCAGCCCAGAAAAGTTGTAATGATTAAAATCACGGTACTTCTCATTTCCTCCTCTAATAACAATTCCTTTCACTAATTGCGCTAAAAGGAACTGATGATGAAAGGGAACATTTGCCCCTTTATTCTTCAAAATAAATACGATACGAATTCTCAAGCCTTCTGAATTTTTCAGTTGAAAAAAATTGTAAAAAACTTTACAGGTAAAGCAAGGATTATGCCTATATCAAAATCCCTACTTACGTTGTAACTATGGCCTTGCACTAAGGTTTCAAGGAAACATTAAATAATATTCTAATTTAAGCTAATTCCTTTGTAAAAGTCAATAGAATAGGATTATATTCCTTAGTCACCAAGTAGATTTAAGACCCGATAAATACAAATGAAAAGGAGAAAATGCATTCTCTCCTTTTTATTTCAACTCCTGAGCAATATTGCTCATTTCATTAATTAAACATTAAATCGGAAATGCATAATGTCGCCATCTTTCACGACATACTCTTTTCCTTCTATTGCAATTTTACCATTTTCTCGGCAGCCCGCTTCAGTCTTGAAGTTCTTGTAATCCTCCAACTTAATCACTTCAGCCTTGATAAAACCTCTTTCAAAATCAGTATGAATCACCCCAGCAGCCTGTGGTGCTTTCCATCCTTTTTCGATCGTCCATGCACGAACTTCCTGCACTCCTGCTGTAAAGTAGGTAATCAGGTTCAAAAGCTCATAAGCAGCGCGAATCAATCTTGCCAAACCAGATTCTTTCAATCCGTATTCTTCAAGGAAAAGGTCACGCTCTTCAAGATCTTCAATTTCCGCAATTTGCGATTCGATAGCTGCAGAAACCACAACCACCATTGCATTTTCATCCTTTACGCCTTCACGTAACTGATCTACAAATTTGTTTCCTGTATGAATGCTGTCCTCATCAACGTTTGCCACATAAATTACAGGCTTGATCGTCAATAAATTCAGGTGTTCCACAAATTCGAGTTCCTCAGGTGCCACCTCTACAGAGCGTGCATTTTCACCATTCTCCAGTGCTGACGTATATTTTTCCAATACTGCCAACTCTTTTTTAGCTGCCGCATCACCTGTTTTGGCAATTTTCACCAAACGCTGCATGCGCTTCTCGATAGATTCCAGGTCTTTCAGCTGAAGTTCAGCATCAATCACCCCTTTATCCGCCATCGGATCAACACGACCGTCAACGTGAACGATATTTTCATCTTCAAAACAACGCACCACATGGGCAATCGCGTCTACCTCTCTGATGTTTGCCAAGAATTTGTTTCCCAGTCCTTCGCCTCTACTTGCGCCTTTTACCAAGCCCGCAATATCAACAAATTCCATTGATGTTGGCATTACACGCTGTGGATTCACCAAAGCCTCCAACTCACCCAAACGAGGATCTGGAACAGAAATCACCCCTACGTTTGGCTCAATTGTACAAAAAGGAAAGTTTGCTGCCTCAGCTTTATTGTTTGCCAAAGCATTAAAAAGTGTTGATTTACCCACATTAGGCAAACCTACGATACCACATTGAAGTGCCATATGAGATTTATAATATTATTATACTAATTCTTATTAAAAATATGATACTGCGTATAACTCTCGCGTAGCTCGACAAAGGTTACCCGAAGTATCGTATATGCAGGTATTGCGAAAACCATGCCCACAACACCCAATAAATTTGCACCTGCAAAGATAATAATAAATATTTCAAGAGGATGCGCTTTTATACTTTTTGAAAAAATAACTGGCTGTAACACCAAATTATCAATTAATTGAACCATTCCGAAGACGGCAGCGATTTTCAGCATCATGATCAAATAGTCGTGATAAGTGAATAAATCTACGCTGGTGGACATCCCGACGATCACCCCAAATATGGCACCAAGCATTGGCCCAAGGTAGGGAATCAGGTTGGCAATGGCCGCGAAGAGTGCGATAGTGGCCGCATAACGGATATCAACAATCGTGAGCCCCACCGCTGCAAGTCCAAAAATACTAAACATCTGCAACTGAAGCCCGAGCAAATAGTTGGTCAGCAGTTTTTCCGCCTTCTGAAAAGTAGAAACAAATAACTCAAAATACTTATTGGGGACAAAACCGATAAATTTTCTCCGAAGATAACCATTCTCGAGTAGGAAGAAAAACGAGATGAAAAATACCGCCAGCACCCCTACCAATAAGTTTCCCGTAACAGAAATGACATTATTCAACAGGGTAGAAACCTCAATATTCGCCAAAAGCTCTTCAATGCCATTACCGATGGAGGTCTCCAGGAAACCACTTGGTTTTTGTGTGAGCCCATTGGCCCTGAGGAAATGTTCGAACATCCCGACGGGTTCCAGGGCGAGATCTATCATCTTATCAATGTTCAGACTTTTCAGTACCGTTATCTGTTCCGAAATTAAAGGAACAAAGAGCAGCACAAAGAAGGTGATGACGGCAGAGAAGATAAGAAAGGCCAAAATGATGGCGCCAATTCTTGAAAAATGCCAGCCAGAAGCACGCTTGCGGGAGAAGTAATTCACCAGTGGGCTCAGGAAGGTAGAAACAATCAGCGCCAATGTGATATAAACAAAGATGTCCGAAAACATCCACGCCAAAAATACGAAGAGCACAAAGCCAAGTATAACGTAGAGCGTCAGGAGGTGTTTCATGTGAGATTATTTCAATAATAAGGTATGCTTCGCAAGATACTTTATAGTTTGACAAAATAAAAAAACCCGCCAATACTAAATATCGACGGGTTTATTCTAAGAATAGGTCCTTTATGATCAAACTATTTTATTTGCTTTTAAACATTCCAATTAACTTCTTCTCCGAAGGAATCATTAGGAACACCTTCACCTTCTTTTTCATCGAATTGCGAAAAGTCGAAATCTGGCATCAACTCCTCTTTAACAAATCCTACAGTATCCTGAAGTGCATTAATAAATTTATTGAAATCTTCTTTGTACAAAAAGATTTTGTGCTTCTCATAAAATTGGTCCCCGTCATCTTTGAAACGGCGTTTGCTCTCTGTTACCGTTAAATAGTAATCATTAGAACGGGTGGCCTTTACATCGAAAAAATAGGTCCTCTTGCCAGCACGTACCCTCCGCGAGTATATCTCTCCCTTTTGATCCTTGCGCTCTTCCACAATCCAGTAGTTTAAATGTTCAACAATTCGTTTAAAAAAATGTAAAAATCACTCATTATGATTTGACTAATATAAAGATCTATACACTAATCATGCAAATTTAAAGTTGGAAATATTTATTATTTGCTATAATATATTGAAAAAATAAGTAGCGCATGTACCTTATATTTCGTTCTTTAGAAAAAATGAGCAAATTTCAGCCATGAAAATAGACCTGTCCAACATACAAAAGTTCGGTTCCATAGAATTACTCGCCAAGCAATTGGTCGAAGGCTTCATTACTGGCCTGCACAAATCGCCATACCACGGCTTTTCCGTGGAATTCGCTGAGCACCGACTATATAACCCTGGGGAATCCACCAGAAATATTGACTGGAAAGTATATGCCAAAACCGACCGACTGTACTCCAAGCGGTTTGAAGAAGAAACCAACTTGCGTTGTATGCTTGTGATTGACAACAGCCCTTCGATGCATTACCCTGAACCCAACAAGGATAAAATCAAATTCTCTTTGCTGATGGCCGCAAGTTTAGCGCATTTATTGCAGCGCCAGCGGGATGCCGTCGGCCTGACCACCTTTGCTGAGGACCTGGAAATACAAACCCCCGTAAAATCATCAGGGAGCCACCTGCATAAGTTGCTCTTACAGATTGAGCATGTTATGGGTGAAAAGCATCAGGAGAAGAAAGGGACAGATGTACCGAAGGTATTACACCAGATTGCCACCAAACTACATAAGCGTTCGCTTGTGGTGATTTTTAGTGATATGTTTGACCGGCAGGAAAATCAGGAGCAGATGTTTTCTGCATTGCAACACCTCAAACACCAAAAGCACGAAGTTCTGCTGTTCCATATTACAGATAAAAATACAGAGGTGGATTTTGATTTTGAAGATCGCCCCTATGAATTTATAGACATTGAAAACGATCAGGTGATCAAGGCGCACCCAAGCCAAATTCGTGACTACTACCAAAAGGCCACCCAGTCGTATTTTGAAAAGCTGAAATTACGATGTGGGCAAGCAAAAATTGATTTTATTGAAGTAGATACCAAAGGAGATTACGAGCAGGTACTCCTCTCCTACCTGATAAAACGGCAAAAAATGATTTAAAAAAAACGACCTCAAATTGAGGTCGTTTCTTATTTTATTCTGCGTGAAGCCATGCCTTTTTGGCTAACAGCTCATCTTCCTCTTCCGGTTGGTCTGGATCATCAACACAACAATCCACAGGACATACTGCCGCACATTGGGGCTCTTCATGGAAACCAATACATTCTGTACACTTGGTACTTACAATATAGTAGAACTCATCAGAAAGGGGCTCCTGAGCATCACCTGCGTCCATTGCCGACCCATCTTCCAATTCTATCTGACGTAAATTCGTTCCGTCACTGTAATTCCATTCAATACCACCTTCATAAATGGCAGTGTTAGGGCATTCAGGCTCACATGCACCGCAGTTGATGCATTCGTCCGTGATCATAATCGCCATAATATCAGTATTTTAATTATATATCAATTCCTTAATTAACTTCAAAATTAATAAATTTTTCATTACAGACCATAACGAGCATGATTTTTATCATTGATATTCTCTTATTATTGTTATTTCTATAAAAAATCAGCGATTGAAGAACTAATCCCAACTGATCGGTAAAGTATATTTATTTGTGTATTATATTTGTTTGGAAAAATAGCGAAAGATGACAATTACTGAAAGAATAAATTCCTTCGAGCAATTAGGGCAAGCTTTATCTGCCCTGACCTCAGGAGAAAAGCAAAGCCTTTATTTTAGTGCGGAGTCCAAGAACAACTGGTTCAACGAAAGCAGTATAGAAAGCGCCCTTGCTGGTATCATTAAATTTCTGGACCGCGAAACCCTTTCAACATGGGCCGCACAATATGAAATCAGTGAAAGCTTTTCGGACAAAAAAATTGGGCTGGTCATGGCTGGAAATATCCCGATGGTGGGTTTCCATGATTTGCTTTGTGTGTTGATGGCTGGCCATATTGCTTTAACCAAGCTGAGCTCACAGGATGAAGTATTGATCAAGTTCCTCATCAGCATGCTACGCCAGATCAGTCCTGAGTTTGCTGACCGTGTTGTATTTGCTGAACGACTCAATGATGCTGATGCTTTTGTTGCTACGGGAAGTGATAATACCGCGCGCTACTTCCACTATTACTTTGGAAAAAAAGATCACATCATCAGAAAAAACAGAAGTTCTGTCGCTGTAATTGATGGAGCCGAAACTGAAGAGGAATTAAAAGCCCTGGGCATCGACATTTTTACTTACTGGGGGTTGGGTTGCCGTAATGTTTCCAAAGTATTGGTCCCTGAGGGTTACGATTTCATTCCTCTCCTTGACGCCCTGGCGCCTTACGAGTATGTCGCTGATCATCATAAGTATAACAATAATTACGACTACAACAAGTCGATCCTGTTGGTAAACAGAGTACCTCATTTGGATACGGGCTTTTTGTTGGTTCAGGAGTCTGAAAATCTGGTATCGCCAATCAGCGTGCTGTTCTATCAGACTTACAAGGATCAAAATGATCTTGAAGCTTACCTGAAAGCACAGGAAGATAAAATACAATGTATTGTTGGGCATGACCGTATTCCTTTCGGCGGTGCGCAGTATCCTTCAATAAATGACTATGCCGACGGTGTTGACACCATGCAATTCCTTACTGGTTTGCAGTAAAATTTTATAGGTGAAATTATTTTAAGCCATCATAGATTTTTTTCTATGGTGGCTTTCTTGTTTTTCAGACCTTGATGCACGGTCAAGCAAGTGTAAATCTCAAGCCTAAAAAAAGAGGTCAAGCAAAATGCCTGACCTCTTTTCTATTTGTATTTTAGTTCGATGCAATACGTCCCTTAAAGACCTCTATCCATCCATTGAACTTACCCGTTTCGCCAGCATCCAATGAGTAAAAATAAGTGCCGTCCGGTACTCCTCGGCCATCCCAGGCATTCTCCTTACGGTAGTCATCATTACGATATACAATACCTCCCCATCGGTTGGTGATAATGATCTTCCAGCCACCTTCGTCTTCATCCTTAGGCATGTTACGGATATAGAATGTTTCATTCTTACTGTCACCGTTCGGCGTGAAAAGATTTGGAATCCAAACCGCTGGATCAGCTTCAAGTTCAAACTCATCAGAAATAATCAAACAACCTTCGCCATTTCTATCCCTGAACTCCACTTGGTAAAGCCCTGCCGACAAATCCTTGAAGACATACTCATGAACTACTTCAACGTCTCTGATATTCGGAATTGCCACCCACGGACGCTCGTCAATCTCAAGTCCTGGTACAAATGATTGCAATTGGTGAATTCTCACCTCATATCCATTCATCCCTGATCTGAAGAAATTCTTCACGCCAACGATACCCGTCCCTCGATCTTCAAACGACTTTCTAAGCACCTCAATTCCCTCAATGCTCATTGCCTGCCCTGGGCCGATGATCTCAAAAGTTCCTGATCTGCTCTCCACTTCACACTCTTTGACTGCCTGCCAAACACGCACCTGGTATTTTCCTGGCACAACGTCGGCATCAAAAGTAAAGGTGTTAAAGTCTGTAAAGTCAGCCGTTACCTCAGCGATTACCGTTTGGCTTGAGCCTTCGAATCGAATCAGTTCAATGGTTGATTCAACACCCGCCGTTCCATAAATATCAGTAACTTCTACAATGGCTGACTCATCGATACAGCCCTGATCAGACTCGTTCACCTTGAAGCTAATTGGATCAACACCACCCTCAACAGCAACTACCAGTTCGTTTGGACAACCGGAGTCTGCAGATCCCGCTTTAAGGACAACATTGTAATTTCCGTTAGTCAAACTGTCATAAGTCATGATTCCTCCGAACATTTCCTCAAAAGCGCCTCCATTAATAGAGATGAAATATGGGCCTGGATCGATCGTCTGCTCTCTGTTCACTCGAACAGTAAAACTTCCGTCTTTTCCATTACCTTCACAAGAAGGCTGATTAACGGTTACCGGATGGTAATACACCAAGTCCGGGGAGGTAACCTCTATTTCTCTTCGTGCCACACAACCCTTGTTGTCTGTTACTTCAAAAGTGTAAGTTCCTCTACCCAAATTATCAATCAAACCACCTTCAGGCAATGAGTAATCCTGTCCATTCAGACGATAAGCATACGGTGCCTGACCGCCACTCACCTGAAGCTGAATAGAACCATCATTATTGTTACAAGAAGATTCTGTTGCGTTCCAGGTGATATTGATGTCATTGCTTGCATTAAGCTTCAATGTACCAGACACTGAACATCCACTAACTTCTGCACTAACAATAAATGAATAATCACCTGCTTCCAATCCGTCAAATCTACCGTCGGTATTTTCAATGGTATTTTCAGTGTTAATTAACTCAAATCTGAAGTCTCCTGCCTGCGATGGTGTCAGTATCACCATACCCGATTCAGGGTCATCACATGATGGATGCGTTATGGTTTCTGTAACCGCCAATTCCTCACAATCCACAGGAGGGATCGAACAATCTTCGGTCAGGCTAACCCTTAACAATTCAGACTCACAATCGGCTTGTTTCACCTTAACGAAGTAGGTTCCTTCTGCCAAAGATCTGAAGATGCCATCCACTGCTGTTTGAAGCAGATTCTCGTTCACATCATACAATTCGAACAACTCGCTGCCTACTGTTGGGGTCAAAATAACTTTGATTTGACCGTCTGCCATTTCACAGGTTGGGTTGGTAACATCAAATGAAGTATTCAATGCAAGAGCAGTAGATACATTGGCCGTTTTGATAATCTCACCACAAGACAAGTCATCAACAACGCCAAGGCTTACCTGATAAGTTCCTGCCCCGATTCCCTCTCGGTTAATGGAAGTTACTTCCACAAAACGAGTATTGAAGATCTGACGATCACCGTTAATTTCATAGAAGTATTCTGACCCCTCTGGTGCGCCATCCACTTGGATAACGATTGCTCCGTCTTTGGATCCGTTACACTTCTCAGCATTGGTGGAAACAGCCGTTCTGAAGTCTCGCTCACAATCGAAGCAATCTTCTGGCTGACCAACTTTGATCTCAACAATTTCAGTTTCACAACTCTCCCCATCCTGAACACTCACTCGGTAGGTTCCATTTCTAAGGCCAGTTCGAATCGCTGAATTGATCGTTGCATCATCTTCCCACTTGAAGGTATAAGCACCATCACCACCTGTTACGGATAGGTGAATTTCTCCATTCTGCGTATCACAGTCAGTTTTATCAACAACCTTATCAATTGTAATCACAGGCATATCCCTGTCATCCCCAACGGTAAAGGTCTGCTCCACAGAACAGCTATTATCACTTGTTACTGTTACGGTATAATCTCCATTTTCAAGATTCGCAATCGATGAGGTCGTTTCCCCATTTGACCATGCATAGGTATAAGGTTCTGTTCCTCCTGCTACGGTCAAACTGATCGAACCATTAGGGTTAACACAGTCAGAGTGGTTAATAATAATGGCAGCCAAAACAGGACTCTCCGTATCATCACCAACAGTAACCTCCAACATGGTTTCACACATTTTGGCATCAACAACCTTGATGGTATAAGTTCCTGCTGTTAACTCCGTTCTATTTTGTGGCGCGGTATCATCATCCAGCCACTCTACATTATAAGGTTCCTCTCCTCCAGTTATCTCAATGGCAATCTCACCATCTGGATTAACACAATCAGATTGATTTGTAATCGTTGGGTTAATCTGAGGAACATCAGCCGTATTGGTTATCGTTGCTGAGAAACTTGCCGAACATTCCAAAGCATCAGTTACTGTACCCGTATAAGTACCTTCTGATAAATTTGACAAGTCAAAATCAGTTAAAGAATTATCGTGATCCCATTCAATAGTATAAGGAGTCGTACCGTCAGCAACAGTGATACTAATTGCACCATCTGGTGTTTCACAATTAGACTGATCTGTTGTAGCTACCGACAAGTTTGGTGAATCAGTATTATCCAATACTTCTACCTCAACAAAACCTGTACAGCTGTTGGCATCGGTAACGGTTACTGAATAAGTACCTGCGGCAATATTTTGCAATTCATCAGAAGCATCACCTGTATTCCACTCATAAGTTAAGGGAGCAACACCTCCAGTAATATTCAAACTAATCGCACCATTTGTATTTGAGCCACACAAGGTTTGATGGGTAATACTCGCTGTTACTACAGGTGCATTAGTGTTATCCTCAATTTCAATATCATCAAGGGTTGTCGAACATCCATTGGCATCGGTAACGATTACCGAATACGTCCCAGCTACTTTGTCTACAAAAGTTTCACCCGTTGTTCCGTCAGACCAAGTGAAGGTATAAGGTGCTGTACCACCAGTAACGGCATCCAATGTAATGCTTCCATCAGGTGTAACACAATTTGTTTGTGCTGATCTTGACTGAACAGAAACCATAGGAGCATCAGTGTTATCCTCAACATCAAAGCTTTCCATTCCTGAACATCCTTTGGTATCGGTCACCGTAACGGTATATGTTCCTGCACTCAAATTCTCAATGTTCTGCGTTGTTTCTCCGTTTGACCACAAATAAGTAAATGGAGCTTCACCGTCAGAAACAGTGATCTGAATTGCGCCATCAGCATCCACACAGTTCGTCTGGCCAGTAACCGATCCCGCGATTCTTGGCAACACCTTCTCATCAATAACTACGAAGGTTGTATTGGATGCACAATTATTGGCATCAGTTACGGTTACCGTATAAGTTCCTGCGACCAACTCTACACGATCCTGATCGGTGCTACCATTATCATCCCAAAGGAAGGTAAACGGCCCCGTACCGTCAGTAATCGTCAATGTAAGACTACCATTTGGAGCAGCACAATTACTGTCATTTTCAATGGCAGCTGATACTGATGGGGCACCACTTTGGTCTCCAACTTTAGCTGATGTTACCGCCTCGCAACCAACTGCATCGGTTACGGTTACTGAGTAATTTCCAGCAATCAGACCCGTACGATCTTTGTCCGTGTTTCCATCAGACCAAAGGAAGGTATAAGGTTCCGTTCCACCCGACACCGTCAGGGTGATCGTTCCATCAGGAGTACCACAAGTCATATTGTCCGTTGCTGAGGCAGACGCTAAAGGTGGATTAGAATCATCAGCAAGATCAATCACTTCAACATAGGTACATCCTTTGGTATCAGTAATCGTTACCTCGTATTGTCCTGCTGAAAGATTTTCACGGATAGCTGCTGTTTCAGTTGGCTCGTCCACGCCATCTTTTTTCCAAGAATAGGTATATGGACTCACTCCCCCATTTGCAGCGACCTCAATACGGCCATCAGGCATCGTACATGAGCTCACATTTTGGGTGGTGATTGTTGCCTGTACAGGAGCAATAATTCCAAAATCAAAAGGATTATTCGTAACAACGGCCTCACAGGAAGCTTGTCCGGTCACCATTTTAATTTGAACAGGCATATCAGAGAAGGCAATGTTCCCATCGCCTCCACAAGAAATTCTGTCCAATGAAATGGTAAAGAACTGTTCGCCTGAAGCAAGTGTTTGTCCATTTACCCCATCACTATTCCAGTTAAATGATAATCCACCAGCCTCGCGAATAATCGCTGCAGGATCAACCGCAGGGCTAATCACTTGATTATAATCATCAACAATAGGATTGGCAAAAATGCTTGCATCCCAAGTAAGAGAGAGGCTTGACGAATGTAGGTCTGAAACCCCGTCCGTTGTAACACTAAAGGTTACCTTATCATCTGTATTGGCAATTTCAACAATATTTAAAGTTGCATTTACCGTTGGATTAATCGTTACCGCAACTGGTAAAGCCGCTATACATGATCCTAATTCAGCTTCAATCCAATAAGTACCGGAAGCGCTGATATTTTGACCGATATTTGAACCGCCACTTGCAGGATCACCATCATAGTAAGTAATGGCTGCAGTTGGTGAGACATTGGTGATCGCATCTTGTAAATCGTAAGCATCACAAGACAAAGCCGTTGCCTCTACCGCAAAATCCAATGTGTTTATAACGACTGTTATAGAACCAGTAACAACTCCACATGAGCTACCTGCTTTCTCTGCAGTCAGATAAAATTTCACTTCACCCGTTGTAATATCATTTAACCCCGCCTGATAAGTTGGCGTTAAGGTATTGTCATCTGTAAACGTTCCATCACCTGCTTCTGTCGTCCAAGTGAAAGTGTCATAATCTCCGGTAATTGAACCAGTTAGATTAATAATATCGCCTGAGCAAATTTGCTGGTCAGCTCCGGCATCGACAATTGGTGCTGATTCAACATCAATTATCGCTTCATTATCGACAATTGTTGCTACACAAGTATTGGTCTCTGAGGTTACCGAAACCAAGATGTAAGTCGTTGTTGCTGTTGGCGTAACAGAAATCGCATCACCAGCAGAATAGCCAGTAATCGTTTGATCTGATGTGCCATCATTGATCACAACCGTATAAGTTCCGACTGCATTACTGATTGAAACATTCAAATCAGCTGATGTACCTTCACAAATGGTATCATCGCCATTCAGGGCAACCTCTGATTCGTCATTGAACGAAATCGACACTTCATCTTCTGACGGTGGACAAACGCCCGCCGTTTTGCTGATTGTCCATTTCAACACATAATCATTCACTGCATCAGCGGTGAAAGTAGTTGATGGATCAGTGGCATCAGCAAAAGTACCCGCTCCTCCTGAAACAATAGACCAAGTTCCTTCCTCGCCTGCAGCTACTACATTAGCTGACAAAGTGTAGGTCAATTCACAGCTTGTAGCATCCGCTCCAGCATTAGATACTGTGGTTGCGGGTTCAATCGTCAAAGTCAAATCATCAGAAACCGAACCACAGGTGCCGTTGGCATTTGTAGTAGCAGTCAAGACAACTGAACCATTCGAGATATCATCCAAACTTGGTGTATAGGTTGTATTTGCAGCTGTTGCGTCTGCAAATGACCCTGTTCCGTTCGTCGTCCAGGTAATGCCTGTCGCTCCGCCTGAGAATGTCGCTGATAAAGTTGCTGATTCTGAAGAACAGATCATCGCATCTAAGCCTGCGCTAACCACTGGCAAAGCATCGATCGTTACTGTCAATTGATCAACATCGGCTACACACTCGGTACCTGCATTGGTTGTCAAAATCAAATCAACTGTACCTGCTGAAATATCAGCAGCACTTGGTGTATAAGTTGTAGATAGTAAAGAAGCATCTGCAAATGTGCCTGAACCGCTTGTTGTCCAAGTAGCGGAAGTTGCGCCGCCTGAGATGGAACCTGTTACGGTAACATCGCTTCCTTCACAAATCGTCTGATCGATACCTGCATCCGCAATCGGTGCTTCCTCGATCGATAATGTCAAATCATCAGAAACCGAACCACAGGTGCCGTTGGCATTTGTGGTCGCTGTCAAGACAACTGATCCATTCGAAATATCATCCGAACTTGGTGTATAGGTTGTATTTGCAGCTGTTGCGTCTGCAAATGACCCTGTTCCGCTCGTTGTCCAGGTAATGCCTGTCGCGCCACCTGAGAATGTTGCTGATAAAGTTGCTTGATCCGTAGAACAAATCGTCGCGTCCGAACCTGCATCAACTACTGGCAAAGCATCGATCGTTACAGTTAGCTGATCAACATCGGCTACACACTCGGTGCCTGCATTTGTGGTCAAAATCAAATTAACTGTACCTGCTGAAATATCAGCTGCACTTGGTGTATAAGTTGTAGACAGTAAAGAAGCATCTGCAAAGGTTCCTGTGCCACTTGTTGTCCAAGAGGCTGAAGTTGCACCGCCAGAGATTGTTCCTGTTACGGTAACATCGCTTCCTGCACAAATCGTTTGATCGGTACCTGCATCCGCAATCGGCGCTGCCTCTATCGATAATGTCAGATCATCAGATACCGAACCACAGGTGCCGTTGGCATTTGTCGTCGCTGTCAAAACAACTGATCCATTCGAAATATCACCCGAACTTGGTGTATAGGTTGTATTTGCAGCTGTTGCGTCTGCAAATGATCCTGTTCCGCTCGTCGTCCACGTAATAACTGTCGCGCCGCCTGAGAATGTAGCTGATAAAGTTGCTGATTCTGAAGAACAGATCGTCGCATCCGAGCCGGCATCAACTACTGGCAAAGCATCAATCGTTACCGTCAATTGATCAACATCGGCTACACACTCGGTACCTGCATTTGTGGTCAAAATCAAATCAACTGTACCTGCTGAAATATCAGCTGCACTTGGCGTGTAAGTAGTTGATAAAGAAGTAGCGTCCGCAAATGTACCTGAACCGCTTGTTGTCCAAGTAGCGGAAGTTGCTCCGCCTGAGATTATTCCAGTTACGGTAACATCGATTCCTGCACAAATCGTCTGATCGGTACCTGCATCCGCAATCGGCGCTGCCTCGATCGATAATGTCAAATCATCAGAAACCGAACCACAGCTGCCGTTAGCATTTGTCGTCGCTGTCAAAACAACTGATCCATTCGAGATATCATCTAAACTTGGTGTATAAGTTGTATTTGCAGCTGTTGCGTCTGCAAATGACCCTGTTCCGCTCGTCGTCCAGGTAATGCCTGTCGCGCCGCCTGAGAATGTTGCTGATAAAGTTGCTTGATCCGTAGAACAAATCGTCGCATCCAAGCCTGCGTTTACTACTGGCAAAGCATCGATCGTTACTGTCAATTGATCAACATCGGCTACACACTCGGTGCCTGCATTGGTTGTCAAAATCAAATCAACTGTTCCTGCTGAAATATCATCCGCACTTGGCGTATAAGTTGTAGATAGTAAAGAGGCATCTGCAAAGGTTCCTGTGCCACTTGTTGTCCAAGTAGCGGAAGTTGCGCCGCCTGAGATTGTTCCCGTTACGGTGACATCGCTTCCTCCACAAATCGTCTGATCAACGCCTGCATCCGCAATCGGCGCTGCCTCGATCGATAATGTCAAATCATCAGAAACCGAACCACAGCTGCCGTTGGCATTTGTCGTCGCTGTCAAAACAACTGATCCATTTGAGACATCATCTAAACTTGGTGTATAGGTTGTATTTGCAGCTGTTGCGTCTGCAAATGCCCCTGTTCCGCTCGTTGTCCAGGTAACTCCCGTCGCGCCGCCTGATAATGTCGCTGATAAAGTTGCTGATTCTGATGAACAGATCGTATCATCCGAGCCGGCATCAACTACTGGCAAAGCATCGATCGTTACTGTCAATTGATCAACATCGGCTACACACTCGGTGCCTGCATTGGTTGTCAAAATCAAATCAACTGTTCCTGCTGAAATATCAGCGGCACTTGGCGTATAAGTTGTAGATAGTAAAGAGGCATCTGCAAAGGTTCCTGTGCCACTTGTTGTCCAAGTAGCGGAAGTTGCGCCGCCTGAGATTGTTCCCGTTACGGTAACATCGCTTCCTTCACAAATCGTTTGATCGGTACCTGCATCCGCAATCGGCGCTGCCTCGATCGATAATATCAGATCATCAGAAACCGAACCACAGCTGCCGTTAGCATTTGTAGTAGCAGTCAAGACAACTGATCCATTCGAGATATCATCTAAACTTGGTGTATAGGTTGTATTTGCAGCTGTTGCGTCTGCAAATGACCCTGTTCCGTTCGTCGTCCAGGTAATGCCTGTCGCGCCGCCTGAGAATGTCGCTGATAAAGTTGCTGATTCTGAAGAACAGATCGTATCATCCGAGCCGGCATCAACTACTGGCAAGGCATCGATCGTTACCGTCAATTGATCAACATCGGCTACACACTCGGTGCCTGCATTTGTGGTCAAAATCAAATCAACTGTACCGGCTGAAATATCAGCGGCACTTGGTGTATAAGTTGTAGATGGTAAAGAGGCGTCTGCAAAGGTTCCTGTGCCACTTGTTGTCCAAGTAGCGGAAGTTGCTCCGCCTGAGATTGTTCCCGTTACGGTAACATCGCTTCCTTCACAAATCGTTTGATCGATACCTGCATCCGCAATCGGCGCTGCCTCGATCGATAATGTCAAATCATCAGATACAGAACCACAACTGCCATTGGCATTTGTGGTAGCAGTCAAGACAACTGAACCATTCAAAATATCATCTGAACTTGGTGTATAGGTTGTATTTGCAGCTGTTGCGTCTGCAAATGACCCTGTTCCGTTCGTTGTCCAGGTAACTCCCGTCGCGCCGCCTGAGAAAGTCGCTGATAAAGTTGCTGATTCTGAAGAACAGATCGTATCGTCCGAGCCGGCATCAACTACTGGAGTCTCATTAATCTGAACCGTCACATTAGACGTTACTGGCGTACATGCGCCGTTTGGTGAAGACACCGTTAGGGTAAATGTTAGTGATGATTTTAAAGCATCAGCCACATCAAAATTATAAACCGCTGACGCTGGATTAGTATTATCATATGCGTTAAAAGTTCCAGCACCATCAGTTGTTGACCATACTGCCGTTGCTCCAGCACCTGTCATGTTTGCTGTTGTAAAGGCAAAACTTCCTCCTGATACATCTAACTGACAAATTTGCCCTGGATCTCCCGCGTCTGCTGTTGGGGTTTCATCAATAGCAACGGTCAAAGACTTCGTTACTTCACAAGAACCATTTTCCGCTTTAATCCAATAAGTCCCATCGGTGGTAACCGTTGAAGCAATCGCAGTTCCTCCTGCATCGGGATCTCCATCATAATAGGTATAAGTATTTGATCCTTCGAAATCATCAATTGCTGTCTGGAGGTCGTAATTATCGCAACCAACATATGGGCCTGTAACCAATGTAATGGTCGGCTCAATATTAATAGACAGAGAAATCGGGGCTAAATTACTAACACAGCGCGTTGTTTCATTAGTCTGATCCACATAATAAGTATGTGTCGTAATAATGGAATTATCAACACCTGGCAAATAAGACGCTCCTGTATGCAATAAATTAGTGCGACTGGCGTCATCATACCATCTAATCACATTACCTGCATCTCCTGCTGCAGTCAGTGTAGGGATCGCATCCCCCTGACAAATATTTTTGGAATCGCCTGTTGGCGCATCAGGCACAACAGAAGCATCGTTCACTACATAGTCCGCAGTAACAGAACAAGCATTTCCATTGGTTACCACAACCGTATAAGTCCCATGCTTTAGCGCGGTAATATCTTGGTCTGTGGAAGTAAACCCATTAGGTCCTGTCCATGAAACCGTTTGACCACTTGTGTTTCCAAGTACGGAAAGAGCAATAGCACCATTAAAAGGTGCTTCACAATTGACATTATCCGTGATTGTTGGAGTATCCAGTCGTAGTCTATCGTCAGGGTCTACGCTAAACCCAAGCCCTCCAAACGATGGACAGCTAGACTTAATAATAATATAGGACGAAGGTGTCGTATTTCCGAAATGATATCTGGGTACATTTCTGAAATAATAAATTGATGAACCTGACACATGATCGACGGTCACATTCCCAATAGGAGTAAAAACGAAACTATTATTGGTTACATCAAAAATCGTATACCCATCTGCATCCGTACCAGTTTCATTCAGGTACATAGTTACCGTGGCCGTACCATCTGTTTCGTAACAAATCTCGAACCCGGCGGTAGCACCCTCTCCCTTAGAAGTATCTAATGTTGCACACTGTGCCATCGCCTCAAAATTAAGGACAGACAGAAAGAATGCAAGAACTAAGGAAAGGTGTAAAGATTTTAGGTTAATGTTGCTTCTCATAGGTTAATTATTTCTTTCCAACGAGTATCCCCTGTATTCCACCAAGTGAAAACTGACATCCATCGGATGCAACCACTTGAACCACATAAACTGCGGATTTCAGGTTTGAGAACACGACTTGTGGTGTATTTTTCACAAATTGCACTTCTTTCACCTCGTCAAAGGACTTACTACCTTCGGACAAATTATATAATTTGAGTTCCAAGGTGGTGGATTTATTCTCAAGAGTCAATTGAATATTTCCGTGATTCGAATCAATATCAATCACCTTATGGTCAATTTTGAGACCACAGTCCTTCTTTTGCGCAGAAGCACCTAAAGTGCTAAAAAACAGACACAAGAAAAGGCTAAAAAATAGTAAACACTTTCTTTCCATGTTATATAGATTAAAATCCACTGTCCTTCTCAAATAAAAACGGTGGCGTTGGGTACAATTCAATGTTCTAAGCTGTGATTTCCACAGTCAGATTTTATGGTTGATAATATTGTGAGCAAATTAAAGATTTTAGTACATAATCACACCCTTCCAACTGAAAAGAGATTGTTAATTAACAAAATTCTCATTTTCATAGGTGAAATCTACCAATAACCAAGTTCAACTCATCCTTAAATACCTGCATTTGGCACTAAGTAACCTGAATACAAATATAAAATGATTGATTCAATATAATTCTCAAGTAATAAATTAAATATACTTAAAGGATTGATAAGATAAAAAAACTTCAAAAATTTGTTTTTAATTACATAGTAATAAATCCGAAGAGCACAAAAAAAGCACCTCAATGGGTGCTTTATCAATCATATCATTTTCTGTGACTTTACATCGTAAACTCTCTTCTAAAATCTTCTAATTCCTCTTCAAGTGGCCGTGTTTCCAAAGGCTTAACATATTTCCATAAAGTAGATGCTGGAGAAACTGTAAGCTGTTTTAGGGACAAGTGCTGGTTTACAAAGATAAATTCCAGCGAAGGATATAGGCTTTTGAGTACATCCACAATTTCGAGCACCTGCATGTTTTTCTCCACCATATTATACACTCCTGAAGGTGTTTCAGAACGGATCATTTGGTACAGAACATTCACCAAGTTACTTACATGAATAAACGCACGTTGCTGCTTGCCATCTCCATGAATTTGAATTCGATTAGAATAATGGGACTCAAACATGAATCGGTTAATAACCGCATCAAAGCGCATACTCTTGCTGTAACCGTACACATTCCCACTGCGAATAATGAACGTCCGCATCTTGTTTTTCAGGCGGTTAACATGCTCCTCACCACGGACTTTACTCACCGCATAAGGTGATTTCGGCGATGGAAGTGTTGATTCTGTCACCTCATCAGACTGGTCCCCATAAACGGAAACACTGCTCAGGTAAACAAACATTTTTACGGAAGGCGATTCCTCAACGGCATCCACCACATTGGCCGTGCCCCAATGGTTCACCTGCTCAAAAGTAGAGATTTCATTATTTTGAAGTGGCGTCGAAACATGAGCGGCAAAGTGATATACCACGTCCACCCCTTCAAGGGCTTTTTTCAGTTTCCGGCTATCAAGGATATCCGCCTTAACAAATTTAATTTTATGGCCATTAGGGGTAGGTCGCCCCAAAAACAAATTATAATTCGCCTTGCTCAGGTTATCGTAAACAATCAGCTCGTCCACTTCAGGGTGATTCACCAACAATCGTGACAATTCTGTACCAATATAGCCTGCGCCACCTGTTACCAATATTCTCATAGGTAAAAAATACTTTTCTTTAGTTATTTTTTGATAAGGTCAGTATGCAATCCGCACTCTGTTTTGTTCATCCCATACCAGCGCGCTTCACGCTCCTGCATTTCGGGATCAAGCTTTCTGGTACATGGCGCACAACCTATACTCATATAGCCTTGCGCATCCAATGGGTGCTCTGGCAAGTCAAACTCTTTTCTGTATTGATAGATGGATTTGGCATTCCAATCCAACATCGGGTGAAACCTCAGCGAATTATGTGGTGCAGGCTGCTCAACTTGCATCGCCTTGCGTACCGCACTTTGATCGCCGCGTACCCCGTTAATCCAAACATCATACTCTTTTAAAACACTTTGCATTGGCGCCGTTTTATTCAAGAAGCAACAGTAATCCGGGTCTGAAGAATAGAAAAACTGATTATCCTGATCCAACTGCTGACTTTTTGAAACCGGCGTTTTGAGATCAATAAGATTTAAGCCTAAACGATCCGAAATCTCATCCCTGAACATCAGGGTTTCGGGAAAATGAAAACCCGTATTGATGAAATACACTGGAATGGAACGGTCTATTCGGCTAAGAATGTGCAAAAGAACAATACTGTGGGTCTGAAAGGAAGAAGAGGTAAATACCTGCTTTCCCTCCGCCTGATATTGTTCTAATTTTCTTTTGATGTTATCGAAATCCAAAGTGATAGTAATTTATTGATTGACAAATATAGTAATTTCTGTAAGGTATTACCGCCCCTTTGAGGAAACAAAAAGATTAGATTTAGTTAAATCCAATGAATATTCACCCGAGAATTGCTATTGCCCCCAATGATTCCGAACCTCAAATCATGCCTCCTCACGAGAGGAAGCCCAGTCATCCATCAGCTTTTTATGTGCAATCAGCCCACTTAAAACCACCCCAGGTATTCCCTGCCCAGGGTAAACCGTATCACCGCAAAGATAAGCACGATCCTTATCCCATCGGGCGGCATTCATCGCCCATGGTTTGATGCGCATCATCTGAGGATAGCCTCCGACAAAGCCATAAGCCCTGCCCGTCCATTTCTCCCAGGACTTCTGCGTGGACGAATGCTGATAGACAATATCCTCCTTGGCGAAAAACCCTTGCTCAATCAACAGATTTACAATCGCATTTTCAACTTCTGCCGTATTTTCTATAATATTATGTTCGGGATCCGACAAATGAGTCGACACTGACATCACGCGGCAACCCTGCTGATCTGACCTTGAATGATCCTGACCATGACTCAGGCTGATAAAAATAGATTTTGAATTGAGGTGCGGCAAAGGCTTGGGCAGATGAATCTGAAAGTGCAAAGTTTCAAACTCACGCGCGGAGCGAAAACCAATCCCCATCTGGAAAGCACTGTTAAGGTCTTCAGAGAACAACCGTCTGTTTTCAATTGGCTTTCTGAGGTTCCGGTCAGCCATTTCATATAAATTATTAAGCGGAATTCCGGAAATCAGGAATTGGCACCGGTACTCTCCCTTGGTGGTAAAGACATCGTAATAATCACCATTTTTTTGAATATTCACCACTTTGGTTCGCAAGTCCAAAGCCCCGCCTTTCTGCTCCAGAAAATTCACAAAAGGCGTTACCAGATTAATCAACCCACCATCTACATAATGATTTTCATAGTTGGTATAGCAAAGTGCTGCCGCACCAAACAAAGCATTCACCTCCTCGGCGTGATTCTGTGCCGTAATCAGCAACTGCTCGTTAATAAAAGCCACAAATGCCTGATGATCCGCCAAGCCATATTGCCGCAAAAGATCTCCCACAGATTTCAAAGCGTAACGCGCCTTCATCGTTTCTTTCAGTGGAAATTTAAAAGCCATATTTTTCAAATCCCCGATTTTTTCTGGCGGAAAAGTAATTTGCTCCGAAGATTGATCCCAAACAAATTGACTCAGCGCATGACATTTCTCCCAAAAAGCCCTTTGCCCTTTTACACCAAACACCTTTTCAGCTTCGGTAATCCACTCTTCAATCGCCTGAAATTTGCGGATCACCCGCCCATCAGCAAGAACAACCTGCATCGGTAAGTCCAACTTTCTCGTTTTAAGCCTCAAGCCTATCTTCTTCAGCAATACCTGCAGAGGCATTCCCTGATCTAAGCCTACAAGGGTGGTAGCCCCTGCCTCAAAGACAAATCCCTTTCGCCAGTAGGAAGTTGTACAACCCCCAGGAATCCAATTTTGATCAACAACTCGAACCTTGAACCCATCGTTAGCTAATAAGCATGCGGAGGACAACCCGCCCAAGCCGCTGCCAATCACTAACACTTCTGTAAATATTTTTCCCTTCTCTTGCACCATAGACTTTAAGCGTATGGTCAAATTTAAAAGTTACAATAAAAAATCAGCAGGAATGAGTGACTAATTTTTAAACAAACACTTATATCCCTATGAAATTTTGACTGACCTTTTAATTTCGCCAATAACTTTATTAATTTCGCCTTCTTGAGGCAACCAAAATAATCAACAATCACTTCCTAACACTAATCATTATGAGAACAGCTGTTTTTCGAAAAGAGCATTTTAATGCCGCCCACCGGTTGCACAATCCTGAACTTTCAGCAGAAGAAAATAAAATGCTTTTCGGAAAGTGTAATAATGAAAATTTTCACGGGCACAACTACCATCTTACTGTAAAAATTGTTGGGGAGGTGGATCCTAAAACTGGCTATGTTTTTGATATGAAAATACTTAGCCGAATGATTAAGGAGCTCGTGTTGGATAAATATGACCATAAAAACCTTAACTTAGATACGGAAGTTTTCCAGCACCTTAACCCAACTGCGGAAAACATCGCCAGAGTAATATATGATGATTTGCGTCCTCATATTGCTCCGGAACAAGACCTCAAAATCACTTTGTATGAAACAGAACGGAACTATGTCGAATATCCCGCCTAAAGACCAGATGGATTGGGAACAGATTGAGTCTATCGGTGATGAACACATCCCGGGATCAGCAGACACCCCTCTTCGAGACGATGCATTTGAGATGGATGATAACACCAAGATTGAGCAGATTGCTGCCCACTTCAAGGAGATCATGCATATAATGGGGCTTGATTTAAACGATGACAGCCTTAAAGGCACTCCCCACCGAGTAGCTAAAATGTATATCAAGGAAATTTTCAGTGGATTAAACCCTGCAAATAAGCCAGATGTCAAGCTCTTTGAAAATAAGTATCAGTATAAAGAGATGCTTGTGGAAAAAGATATTGAACTTTATTCCAATTGCGAACATCATTTTGTGCCAATCATTGGTAAAGCACACGTTGCTTATGTGCCGAACGGTAAAGTTGTTGGGCTTTCAAAACTCAACCGTATCGTGCAGTATTATGCAAAGCGGCCACAGGTACAAGAGCGATTGAATATACAGATTGCCAATGAACTGAAACAACTTCTGGAAACTGAAGATGTGGCGGTAGTTATCGAAGCCACTCATTTGTGCGTTTCAAGTCGAGGAATTAAAGACACTTCCTCCAGCACGGTAACAGCCAGCTATCATGGTGTTTTTCAGCAAGAAGCCAAGAAGAATGAATTTCTTAATTACACAAAATAATTTGTTGTGTCCTTAAATTTCATGCTTTACAATAAATTTTAGATTATGGTAAAACGGTGAGGGATTGTTAGCTGCATAGTTTATGCTATTGCTGAAATAATTCAACATCATTTCCATTAATCTGAATGTACATTAGAACGATTAGTTTTGAGTACTTCCTTAAGCACCTCGCTATTTCAGGCGAGGTTTTTTTGTGCCTCATCTTTATCCAGCGCCATTTCACTGTGACTGAACGCCCTTACAACTTCAACAGTGACACACAAAATTTGGACATAAAAAAAACGTCAGCATAAAAACACTGACGTTTAATTGTGGGCCCTACTGGATTCGAACCAGTGACCCCCTGCTTGTAAGGCAGGTGCTCTGAACCAACTGAGCTAAGAGCCCAAGTGTAGCGCTCCTCAACGCTTTACTTGTGAGGTCTCGAGCGGATTCGAACCGCTGTACAAGGTTTTGCAGACCTCTGCCTAGCCACTCGGCCACGAGACCATTGAGCCTCCAGTCGGACTTGAACCAACGACCTACTGATTACAAGTCAGTTGCTCTACCAGCTGAGCTATGGAGGCATTATTGAACCGACGTCCAACAATTGGTATTCTTCAAAATGATTTCACAATCCTTTCGATTGTGGGCCCTACTGGATTCGAACCAGTGACCCCCTGCTTGTAAGGCAGGTGCTCTGAACCAACTGAGCTAAGAGCCCAAGTGTAGCGCTCCTCAACGCTTTACTTGTGAGGTCTCGAGCGGATTCGAACCGCTGTACAAGGTTTTGCAGACCTCTGCCTAGCCACTCGGCCACGAGACCAATTGAGCCTCCAGTCGGACTTGAACCAACGACCTACTGATTACAAGTCAGTTGCTCTACCAACTGAGCTATGGAGGCATTATTGAACCGATGTCCAACAATTGGTATTCTTCAAAATGATTTCACAATCCTTTCGATTGTGGGCCCTACTGGATTCGAACCAGTGACCCCCTGCTTGTAAGGCAGGTGCTCTGAACCAACTGAGCTAAGAGCCCGTTGCGAAAAGCCCAATGCTTTTCGCGTGGAGATACTGCTAACCACTTCGGTTTACAGAGAGGTCTCGAGCGGATTCGAACCGCTGTACAAGGTTTTGCAGACCTCTGCCTAGCCACTCGGCCACGAGACCAAAAGTGAGCCTCCAGTCGGACTTGAACCAACGACCTACTGATTACAAGTCAGTTGCTCTACCAGCTGAGCTATGGAGGCAAGATGCGGATTTCAGCCGCCACTCTTTATCTTTACATTATTGTTTTCACAATCCTTTCGATTGTGGGCCCTACTGGATTCGAACCAGTGACCCCCTGCTTGTAAGGCAGGTGCTCTGAACCAACTGAGCTAAGAGCCCGTTGCGAAAAGCCCAATGCTTTCCGCGTGGAGATACTGCTAACCACTTCGGTTTACAGAGAGGTCTCGAGCGGATTCGAACCGCTGTACAAGGTTTTGCAGACCTCTGCCTAGCCACTCGGCCACGAGACCAAAAGTGAGCCTCCAGTCGGACTTGAACCAACGACCTACTGATTACAAGTCAGTTGCTCTACCAGCTGAGCTATGGAGGCAAGATGCGGATTTCAGCCGCCACTCTTTATCTTTACATTATTGTTTTCACAATCCTGTCGATTGTGGGCCCTACTGGATTCGAACCAGTGACCCCCTGCTTGTAAGGCAGGTGCTCTGAACCAACTGAGCTAAGAGCCCGAAAATAAAACGTTCTTCGTTTATTGGGAGTGCAAAGATAGAAATTTTTTCCTTATTCAAACACCATAAATGTGTTTTTTAAAATAAAATTTCAAGCTGAAATTTCGGAGGCAAAAACAGGCCAAAACCGACAAAAAACAGCGCTGAGCGCACCCTGAAGCACTTCTTAAGGGAATGCAAAGGTAACAATGATTTCCTTAGTTGCAAACACTGAAACAAAAAAATGGCGCTAAAAAATAGCGCCATTTCTATATTGCATTTAATGTCAAGTGGTTAATTATTTACCACCTTCCATTTTCTTTTTCAATGCAGTCAATGCATCCAAATCACCCAAAGTATCTTTCTCTACGTTTGCGTTAGCAGCGGCAGCAGCAGATTTTTTCTTAGGAGCTGATTTTTTAACTGGAGCCTCAGCAGCAACTTCTTTGAAAGTAGCAGTGTGAGACAATACAATGCGCTTCTCGTCTTTAGAGAATTCAACAACTACAAATTTAGCTGTTTCGCCTGCTTCCAAGTTAGACTCATCTTCTTTCACCAAGTTACGAGAAGTTGCGAAACCTTCGATACCGTAAGGTAACTCAAGTACTGCGCCTTTATCGTTCTTGTTCAAGATAGTACAATCGTGCTCTGAACCTTTTGTGAAGATTGTCTCGAAAGTATCCCAAGGGTTCTCTTCCAATTGCTTATGACCAAGCGCCAAACGACGGTTATCAACATCCAATTCCAAAACTTTAACGTCCAAAGTCTCACCAACTTTAACGAATTCTGATGGGTGTTTGATTTTCTTAGTCCAAGACAAGTCAGATACGTGTACCAAACCGTCGATACCTTCTTCCAACTCGATGAACAAACCGAAGTTTGTCAAGTTACGAACAACACCTTGGTGCTTAGTACCAACAGCGTATTTAGTCAATACGTCGCCTTTAGTCCATGGATCTTCAGACAATTGCTTGATACCCAAAGACATTTTACGATCGTCGCGATCCAATGTCAATACAACAGCCTCTTGCTCGTCACCAATTTTGATGAAGTCTTGAGGGTTGCGTAGGTGCTGAGACCATGACATTTCAGAAACGTGAATCAAACCTTCTACACCTGGGATAATTTCCAAGAATGCACCGTAATCAGCAACGTTTACAATACGACCTTTAACTTTAGATCCAACTTGGATTTCTTCTGACAAAGAATCCCATGGATGTGGAGTCAATTGTTTCATACCCAAAGAAATACGTTTTTTATCTTCGTCGAAGTCCAAAACAACAACTTTAACCTTTTGGTCCAAGTTAAGTACTTCCTCTGGGTGGTTGATACGACCCCAAGAGATATCTGTAATGTGAAGCAAACCATCAACACCACCCAAATCGATGAATACACCGAAGTTTGTCATGTTCTTGATTACACCTTCCAAGATCTGACCTTTCTCAAGGTTGTTCAAAATCTCAGCTTTTTGCTTCTCAAGATCTTTCTCGATCAATACTTTGTGAGATACAACTACGTTATCGTTAGCGTGGTTGATTTTCACAACTTTTACTTCCATTTTCTTACCAACGTAAACATCGAAGTCACGAATTGGCTTCACGTCGATTTGAGAACCTGGCAAGAAGGCTTCAACACCGTAGATATCTACGATCAAACCACCTTTAGTACGGCGCTTAACAACACCTTCGATAACGTTGTCTTCAGCCAAAGCACCTTGGATTTGCTCCCATGCTTTAACGATTTTCGCTTTGCGACGAGACAATACCAACTGACCGTTAGCATTTTCTTGCTCTTCAACGAAAACATCAACTTCGTCACCTACTGACAATTCTGGAGTATCACGGAATTCAGCCGCTGACACCAAACCATCAGATTTGAAACCAATGTTCAAAACTACGTCACGATCAGAGATAGAAACTACTGTAGCTTTCACTACAGATTTCTCTGTAACCGCGTTCATCGTACCTTCGATCATCGCTTCCATTTCTGCACGCTTTTCGGCAGAATATTCAACACCGAAACCGTTAGAACCAGCTTCGATTTCGTCCCAATTAAATTCGTTAGGATCTACTGACATAATAATATGTTGCTCTGTTATACTGGGAAGACATAGAGCAATCAGACTCCCCAATTTTGTTATAATACCCCTGACCGTAGCCAGTGCCGTTTACTCAAACGGAATGCAAATATACGATTTAATTTGAAGAATAACTCCCTTAGCGCCAAAAACCTATTCATTTTCATCATTAAAGGTCATGATTCTTTAGCTCAAGGATCTCGCCTGAGCTAAAGCTCATATAGCAAAATATTGTTGGACGTTTGTTTAGACCATGATGACCTTGATTTAAGGGATTATCATGATTTTTTATTTTTATAGCGTCATTACCTATTAACGTGAACGATAAAATAATCTGAGAAAATCTGTGGACAAATAAATACCTCTTTATTTTTACTCAGAACCACTTAGCTTAAAACAAAATTAAATTCTGAAAGAGATGGCAAAAGCTACGCCATTCTATGGAAATCCACTTCAAAGCCTTTGTCATTTAAAAATATACCTTCTATTTTCGTCTGAAATAAATAACAGAGAGCCAAATGACTAAAAGACTATTCAAATTACTTCCAGTCTTGCTATTAATTGCTGGAAGTGTGTTTGCTCAGAAAAAGACCCTGGACCTGAAAACGTCCATTGTTGGTGCCTATTCAGAGCTTTATCCAAATTACACCCACCAGCTGCAGTGGGTAAAAGGTGGAAACGATTACAGCTTCACCAAGGAGAACACTTTATATACTCAAGGAAAAAAAGGCGAGAAGGCCGTGATCACCCTTGAGGAATTGCAGGCATCTAACAGCGATCTTTCGGGATTGAAGCGTTTGCCTTTGCTGCAGTGGTACAACCCAAAGACGCTTTCATTTTCCGTAGGCAATGCCTATTACAAACTTTCTTTGGAAAATAAGAAAGCAGAAAAGTGGGCAGAGCTTCCGCCAGAAGCCGCAAATATTGAGGTGGCGCCAACCCACGACGCTATTGCTTACACCCTTGAGAACAATTTGTATGTACTTAAGAATGGCCAGTCGGTAGCAGTTACCACGGAAAAAGACAAAGCAATTGTCAGCGGACAAGTGCCTTCACGTAATGAGTTTGGCATCGAGCATGGCGCTTACTGGTCGAAAGACGGTCAGCAACTGGCCTTTTATAAGAAAGACGAAAGCAAGGTCACCATGTACCCACTCGTGGACATTACCACCATGCCCGCCAAAGAAATGCCCATCCGTTACCCAATGGCAGGACAAGGCAGTGAGTATGTACAGCTAGGGGTTTACCACCTGAATACTCAAAAGACGGTTTTTGCACAGGTTACTGGTCCAAGAGATCAGTACATTACCAATGTTACTTTCGGGCCTGAAAACAAGTTCATCTACTGTGGCATCCTGGATCGTCCGCAGAACCATGTAACGATCAACCGATATTCACTCACCGACGGCGCTTTGGATAAAACGCTTTTCGACGAAAAAGACGAAAAATACGGGCAGTGGCACCACCCATTGTACTTTGTACCGAATCACCCTAACGAATTCCTTTGGGTAAGCGAAAGAGATGGCTTCGAGCACTTATACCGATACAACACTTCAGGCAAGTTATTGAATCAGGTTACTGAAGGCGATTGGATGATTACTGATTTTGTTGGTTTCGATAAATCAGGGCGTAAAGCGATTGTCGTTGGAACAGACAATTTTGGAATGGACCGCGAGGTTTATGTTTCAGATATCCGCAAAGCAGGACAAAAGAAAATCACCAAGCATTCGGGCGTTTACAGCGTAAAATACAATAAGCACAACCAAGAGTTGATCGCTACTTTTTCTTCGAATACAGAGAAAGTCACCCGTCAGGAAAGCATCATTTCATTGAGCGGAAAAACCACTCAGGAGATTTTGAAATCGGACAACCCGATGGATGCTTATCAGGTTTCCAAGCCTGAGCTTTTCCAGATTACTGCTGCTGATGGCCAAACACCACTGAATTGCAGAATCATTAAGCCAAGCAATTTCGACCCGAATAAAAAGTACCCTGTACTGGTTTACACTTATAATGGTCCTGGTGTGCAACTAATCACCAACCGTTATAATGCTGCGGCTTCTACTTGGATGTATGTAGCAGCAGAACGCGGATATATTGTATTTACAGTCGATGGCCGTGGGTCTCACAACCGTGGCAAAGCGTTCAAGCAAGCAACATGGAAGCACTTGGGTAAAGCAGAAGTAGCTGACCAATTGAAAGGTGTGGAATGGTTGAAAGAACAACCTTATGTAAACGCTGACAAGATGGCAATCCACGGATGGTCATTCGGTGGCTTCATGACTACAAGCTTGATGTTGAAAGCACCTGGCGTATTCAAAGTAGGTGTTGCGGGCGGCCCTGTTATGGACTGGAAATATTATGAAGTGATGTACACTGAGCGCTATATGCAAACGCCTCAAACCAACCCAGAAGGTTATGCCGAAGCTTCTTTGCTCGATAAAACACAAAACCTTAAAGACCCTCTTTTAGTGGTTATTGGCTCTGTGGACCCTGTTGTGGTTCCTCAGCACAGTATGCAATTCCTTAAAAATTGTGTGGATAACGACGTGAAAGTAGATTTCTTCAGCTATCCTATGCACGAGCACAATGTAAGGGGTAAAAACCGTGTCCACCTTTACCAAAAGGTATTGGATTACATTGATGACCATCTAAAATAAGCCCCTTTAAAGTTGCTGACGATCTGCACTTCACAAGTCGCCGATCGCCTGCTGCTTTATCTATCGGTCAGTAAATAAATTGACCATTAAAAAAGCCACTGTTCCAAAACAGTGGCTTTTTCTTTGCCCAGCGATTTCTGCTGAAGCAAAATATACTGATGAGCAGGTATAAAACTCAAACTTCGCAACGAAAATTTGGCGTATTGCTGATAAGTAATTCAACATCAATTCCAATAATCCGAATTTGCAGAAGGGTGGTAAATTCTCAAATACGCCCAAAAACAAAAAAAGCTTTCATGGCAATGAAAGCTCATCTGAATGGTTTATGCTAAACGATTATTTCTTGAAAATAAAAAACACCGAAAGGACCAAGAACCCGAAACCAACCAAATGATTCCACTTGAAGGATTCTGATTTAAAAACAAACACAGAGAAGAGCGCGAAAACCGACAAACCGATAACCTCCCACATCACCTTCAGGTGCATTAAATTAAATGGCCCACCATTATCTACAAAACCAATCTTGTTCCCTGGCAACAGCATCATGTATTCAAATAATGCCAAAACCCAACTGAACAACAACACCCCTATCGGGCCATAACGATGAATCCATTTGAATTTTAAAAACCCATATTGCGCAAAAGTCATCAATGAACTTGCGAGAATAAATGCCACAATGGTTAAAACCCCTTTTCTTAACATGTCTTTCTTTTCACTTTTTCAACCGCGCAAAAGTAAGACTTTAAACAATCGAATCAAGAGGTTTTTTGAATTAATTATTCTTCATACAAAGATTCCTCATCATCGTTAACTAACTGCGGTTCACTTACTTTAGGTGCTTTCTGAAGTTCCGACTTTGATTTATTATCTTTTTTATCCTTTTTCTTAAATGGCCACCAACTTTTTTTCTTTTTCTTCCCATTGCCAATATCCGTCGCGCTTGTTCCTCCTTCAATTCTACGCCCTGGGTTCATTGGATCAACCTCCTGTTCTTCCACAGTAGGCGCCGCTTTGGCCTTTGGTGCTGGCAGGTAATCGATAAAATAGCGCATATACACCACCTGGTCTTCATTAAAGTGGTGCTCCACTGTATCCTGCGGACTCGCCACCTGGGTAGTGTCAGCAAACAAGCTGCGGTCCACCTCCCCAAACTCCAGCGTGTCGGCATCACCCATCGCCAAGGTCGCCTCCGTCATTTCATCCTGCACATCGTCAATCTTACGATCTCGGGCATATTTGTAATCTTTGGCAATCACCTTTGGCTGGTCTTTCTTTTTCCAGAAAGCATAAAATGGTGGGGATTTTCGGATACCGCTTTTTGTTTTGCGCCCCCTTGTACTTGGGAATAGGGGATTACCCTTTCGATCCATCGTCGAAAAGGTTTGGTCTGCCACGAGTGTGTCAAATATAAAAGCACTCTGATATGCCGGACAAATATTCTGTGTGCGACAAGACATCAGCAACAGCACCGTAAGTACCACAATCAGAAAATGTTCTAAAAAACGCAAAAACACCTGTTTTAAATAAAATAATAGACTGGTCGCTGTAAAAAACACACCAGCTGCCTGCAAAAGTAAAGCAAATATCTAAATAACAATACGATTACCGAAAGGATAATTAGAATCTACGCCTATTTCTAACGTAATTTTTACATCGAAAGCAGTAAATCACGCTGCTTTTTTGTGAGGCCTTTCACTACAAGATCGTAAGAATGATCGATGAGCTCCATAAAAAGGACATCAGGCACACGCCCAACAGCCTTCACGCTGTTCCAATGCTTCTTATTCATATGGTAGGCACCTTCTATTTCCTCATAATCCGCACGCAACTCCAATGCACGCACCGGGTCACATTTTAAACTGGCCCCACGGAAATCCTCCAGATTACACAGCGCAAACATTTTCCCTGCCACCTTAAAAACAAGGGTTTGCTCATCGAAAGGCAGTGTTTCCTCCACGCCCTTTTTCGACAAACAGTACGTCCTGAATGATTCTAAATCCATATCCCTTACTGATGATTTGTTCAAAATATCATTTAAAGTAAGCATTGTGCCTTAAGCTTCCAAAAAGCACCGGATATTTCCCAAGCCCCTCCCCTGGAATTCGAATAATTTTTCCGCTGAGGAATACAATTTGCCCAGTTTTTGCATTTATCAAAATAAAACGAACAATAGCATGAAACTTAACCTCCCACTACTATTACTTATTGCGCTCTTTGGCTATGGTTGTGCCAACACCGACAGCCCCGATTACAGCGCGAGCATTCTGAAGCTGGAACGTACCACAGATCATCAGCTCAAGGTGGATTATCAGGCGGAAGGCTTTGCTCACTTTTACCTGATGCTCAGCAATACGGAATTAATCAACGATACCACTTACATCTTTAAGCAGCAAATAGACCCTGCCCAACAGACGGTTATCGTTCCATTCTCTCCCACCGACACCATGACCCAAATTTTTGCAGAAATCTCTATCCGCCCTGCACTGCAAACCACACATGAGTTCGGGCGTTCTAATGTGCTGGCCAAAAAATTAGAAACCATCAGCCTGAAGTAAAATCTACTATTTTTTCATTAATTTAGGGGCTGAACTTTCCTTTAGCATTGTGAAAAAATACAAATACGTCCTTTTTGACCTTGATCATACCCTCTGGGATTTTGAGAAGAATTCCACCCTCGTTCTCGAGCAACTTTTTACAACTCACAAGCTTCATCAACTGGGGAATGACCTCAGTTTTGAACGCTTCATTGAAGAGTACACTAAAGTGAATCATCAGCTTTGGCAACTTTACAACAAAGATGAAATCTCCAAGGAAGAACTGCGCGACAGCCGCTTTGAAAAAGTACTGACCAACCTTGGTGTTGAGCCCGACCGCATACCGCAGGGCCTCGGACTTCAGTATTTGGAAAAAAGTCCCCACATGCCGCATGTATTCCCCAATACTTATGAAACCCTCGACTACCTGAAGGGCCGCTACCCGATGGCCATTGTTACCAATGGTTTTGAGGAAGTTCAGCATATCAAAATGGCCTCCAGCAAGCTCACAGATTATTTCAAGTATGTGGTTACCTCTGAACTTGCCGGATATAAAAAACCGCACAAAGGCATTTTTAACCATACCCTCGAATTGCTTGGCGCCACCGCCGAAGAATGTATTATGATTGGCGACAGCTTTGAGTCAGACATTGAAGGTGCAAAGAAAGCCAAGATCGACCATGTGTATTTTAATCCAAATAAAATAAAACACCGCAAAAAAATTCAGCATGAGATTCACAATCTCATTGAACTGAAAGAATTGCTGTAACGATCCCTATTCCCCATGATGAAGATTGATTTAAGAAGCGATACGCTCACCAAGCCCACGCCCGAAATGCTTGAGGCCATGATGAACGCGCAAGTAGGTGATGACCTTTTTGATGAAGACCCCACCGTACATGCCCTCGAAGAAAAAATGGCCAAAATGTTCGGTAAAGAAGAGGCGATGTTCTGCCCTTCAGGCACCATGACCAACCAGATTGCCATTAAGCTGCATACCCAAATGGGCGACGAGGTTATTTGCGATGAGCGCTCACATATTTACCATTATGAAACGGGTGGCATGGCATTTAACAGTGCCGTTCAGCCCGCTTTGATTGCCGGCGACCGGGGCAGAATTACCGCAGCGCAGGTTAAGGAAAAATTGCGCCCCGATGCTTTCTACATGCCAAAGACGGCATTGGTTTCTTTGGAAAACACCGCCAACAAAGGTGGGGGTGCAATCTATGATTTGGCGGAAATTAAAAAAATTCAGGCTGTGTGTCAGCAGCACCAATTACCATTGCACCTCGATGGCGCACGCCTTTTCAATGCATTGGTAGAAACGGGAGAAACCCCTGCCGAATACGGAGCGTGCTTCGATACCATCTCTATTTGCCTGTCCAAAGGGCTCGGCGCTCCCGTAGGCTCTGTGCTTTTGGGAAGCAAAGCACATATGGCCAAAGCCTTGCGCATCCGTAAGGTTTTTGGTGGCGCCATGCGACAGTCAGGTTTTTTGGCGGCGGCAGGAATATATGCCCTGGATCATCACATTGACCAATTGAAAGAAGATCACCGAAGTGCAAAAATTTTGGCAGAAGCACTTGAAGGGCTCTCCTTTGTCGAAAGCGTTGTTCCGCCAAGCACCAATATTCTGATTTTCGACCTTAAAGCGACTATTGACCCCAGCGCATTTTTAGCAAAGTTAGAAGACCATGGCATTGCTGCGGTACCGTTCGGCGGGCAGAGCATCCGCTTTGTAACCTATTACGATTTCACAGATCAGCATTTGGAAGAAGCCATTCAACGACTGAAAAAGCTGGACATTTAATTGTACACCTCCACAATGTTACAAAAAAGCAGGCAGCAACACGCCCCCTTCTGCTGGGTGAACTGATGCCGAATAAATCACTTAACGGGGCTCCTTCCCTGGAGCCCTATTTTTCCCGTTCATGAAAACACTTTTATTCTCCCTACTTATGCTCATTGCCTGTACCGCTCAGGCACAGCAGGCACCACTTGACCTTCCGGCCAACTACCAATTCAAAACCATTGAAGACTATCAGGTTTACAGGCAGGATGCTTACAATGCCATGCAATGGATGATCGAACAACCCCTCAGCACCTCCGATAAAGAATGGGAGCTCGCGTCAGCTTTTATCATGCAGTATGTTCAGGGCAGTCCCGACGTCAGCATTATGCTGAAGGACATTTACCTTGAGGGTATTCTGAAAGATAAAGACCCGCTGATCAGTAAAAATTTGATTATTCCTTATATTTCAGCCATGGCCATGACCCAGCTGAAGTTTCCAAAAGCTGATGCAATAATGGTTCAGAACAACGGTTTTCAGGTCATGCTCAGGGCGTATGAAAGCATCAGGAAAAACCATAAAAATAAATTTATGGAGAAAATTCGCCGCCTGAACCGAAAAGGCGACCTTTATTTATGGCTGAAAGAACATGAACAGGCTTAAGTAATATTTGTATGAAAATAGAACAAATAGCACACCGAATCCCCAAATCAGAAATCACTGTGCTGGCAAAAAGCATTAACAGTGAGCCCGCAAAAATTCAACTGTTAATTGATGCCGTTGCCTCGCCCTTAAAGACGGTACAGTTCAATGCCATCTGGATCTTGAGATCAGTTTATGAAGCGAATCCCAACCTGCTGAAAAAAGACATCCCGCTGTTGGTGGGCTTACTGAAAAAGCACCCTGAGGATGTCGTTCAGCGGAATATCCTGGCCATGCTCCAACACCAAAAACAGCTTCCAAAAGTTGTTTGGGATGATTTGGCCAATATTTGTTTCAACGCCCTGGAGCAAAACTCCACGCCAACAGCCATTCGCGTATTTGCCATGGACACCGCTTTTCAGCTCCTGAAATACTTTCCTGAATTGGTCAACGAACTGATTGTGCTTGTGGAAGATCACCTTCCGGTAGCCACCACCGGATTTAAAAACAGGGCAGGTAAGCTTTTACCTAAATTGTATAACATTAAAGCGAAATAATTAAACACAAGTCTGTTTGTCATTGAAAACATCAGCTTATCAGTTGATGCAATGTATTGATCAAGATTACCTCAATTGAATAATTTGACTATTGCCCTTTGTATCAAGAATGATTAATTTGTTATAAGTAATAACAAATTGAACATTTCTATGAACAGAACTTTTACATGTCATGAGACCATCCCCTGCACACCACACGATTTGTGGCAGTTTATCATAGACTTCAATAACATGCCGATGTGGCTCAAGGATGTGAACAAGATTCAGCAAATTAGTCCCAACCAGTTTGAGGTATTTATTCAGTCGGAAACAGGTGGGCAGTCTTTTGTTTCGGTCTTTCAGCTTAAAGAGGTTATTGAAGAAAAGAGCTTCACGATTTCCTCCGTTATTGCCGGCTTTCTGATCGAGTATAAATATCAGATCATTGACTCCTTCGAGCAATGCAAAGTTACGCTTGAAGTGGTTTGTGAAGGGAAAAATTCCCTGTGGAAAAGCCTCGCTCCCCTCATGTCCTGGCTGCTTCGCCCTTCTGACAAAAGGATTCTGACCAACCTCAGGGAAGCGATTATCCTGCACCTTGCCGAAGCTTAATTATTTCTTTTTAAGCTTCACCTTTGTAATCTTATCCCCAACCCCCAATCGGTTAATTGTTTCCATGCCGTAAACAACTTTCCCGAAAATCGTGTACTTGCCATCCAATCTTGGAACGGCCTGATGAGTAACAAAAAACTGACAGCTTTCCGTGTCTTTCCCTGCGGAGGCCAAGCCCACCATGCCTGTACTGTAATGGTGCTCATCAAATTCAGAAGGAAGTACCCAGTCCATTCCGCCAAAACCATCACCACGCGGACAGGCGCCCTGCACCACAAAATTCGGCACTACCCGATGGAATGTTTTTCCTGTATAATATTGCTCATTCCACAATTTCATGAAAGCCGTAACCGCCGTTGGTGCCTTTTCAGGATAGAGTTCCATAACAAAGCCACCCTGGGTTGTATAAAATTCAAACTGCGGGTGTGGCGGCAGAAAAGACAACACTTGCCAGTCTATGGGTAATTTTTTTGTGGGAGCGGCAAACTGTGGCTTACGCTTCTGATAACTCGCCAATACTTTTTCTATTTCATTATAGGCTTCCAGATCACGCGGCATTACACATTTGGCTTTTGCTGCCGACAGCTGTCCTTCAAATTCGCGGAAACTTTCTTTATGCTTCCCAATGAAGGTTGCAGCGTAATAAATGGCACCCACATCGCCAGATGCCAGCGCCTGCACCATCACCTTGTTGAAGGCCGTTTGCTTGAGCGGATTTTCTGCCCAGTATTTTGATGCCCAAAGATTCATCGCTTCATATACAAATGAAGCCGCCAACGTATCAGCCTTCGTCAGGGCATCTTTCAGTAACACAAAACCACCTTCATGTTTTGCCAAACCACGGTATAATGCCGCTTTCTGATAAATATTCTGGCAGGTATCCAATACAGGCTGAAGTACCGAAAGTGGGGCGTGTTGACCGATAAAATAAGCCTTTACCACCTCATTCTGAATACTGTCGGCTTCGGTAACGGCAAGGAAATCTGCATTGCGCGTACCTTCGGCCATTTGTTGCGCCACGGTGAATATTGGGCTGTACAAATATTTTTGAACCGTCGGCAGGTCTTCCCTTTTCCAGCCTGACTTTATTGCCTGAATGACGGCTACGGCTACATTGGGCTTCAGGCTTTTGGTCAGCATACTTTTCAGCACTTCCTCAGTCCCTTTTATTCTGCCAAATGCTTTGATCAACGGCACCTCAATCTCCTGCGACATCGGTTGTGCAAGCATGAGCTCCAAACCTTTCTGCAACTGCGCCTGCGGCTGAAGATAGTCCGCAAGAAGTTGAGCCGCAGCAATTCTTGTTTCTTCAGGCAACTGCTCATTTTTCAGCGCTTTCATGGCTTTGTCTTGCGCCATAATCTCCACATTTCCCTGCACAGCAGCGTAATACAGTCCTCGGAAGGTCCCTGCCGTAGGTGGTGAAGACACTAAAATTGGAATCGCGGACTTATTTTCCGCACACTTCCCCAATGCCATACGAACTTCCTCTTTTACCGCCTCCTCTTTCGCTCTGTACAATGCCGATTGTAAAGCAGGTACGGCTTGCACTGCATGCAGCTGCCCCAAAGCAAAAGCGGCGGCACTCACCACCTGCGGGTTTTTATCGGCCAGTGCCGACTTCAGTGCATTGATGCTGGTCGGGTCCTGAACACTTCCAAGCGCTGTGGCAGCCATTCGCCGAATATCGCTATGGTCATCTTGCAGATAAATCAGCAATGAATCAGCCTGGCGGTTATTTTGTAACTCATGAATATGTTTCCATTGCTGATAGCTTTCCCCCTCATCGGAGGCATATGGTGTACAGGAAATCAGCCCTAAAAAAAGAGACAGGAGATAGATAGAATACTTCATTGGTGATTATAAATAAAAATATTAAGCGACAAGATACAAAAAAGCCGAGGATTCAACTTCCTCGGCCCTTTAACAATATTTTTTATTTTAATAATCGTCGCATGATTTTCCCAACACTCGACTTTGGCAACTCCTCCCTGAAGGCAAAATGTCTTGGCCTTTTATAGGCCGTCAGGTGTTCACGGCAGTAGCTACGAATTTCTTCTTCGGTTAGGCTGTCGTCCTTTTTCACGATAAAGGCTTTTGGCACCTCCGTTGATTTTTCATCAGCGACCGCACAAACGCCTACCTCCAGCACTTTAGGATGGGAAGAGATGACCGCCTCAATTTCATTGGGGAATACATTGAAGCCAGAAACATTAATCATCTCCTTTTTTCGGTCTACCAGGTACACGAAACCATCTTCGGCAATATAGGCAATATCTCCTGTACGTAAATAATCCCCATACATGACCTCGGCCGTTTCGCTGTCGTTGTTCCAATAGCCCGCCATTACTTGCGGACCTTTCACGCACAACTCCCCTCTTTCCCCTAAAGGCATTTCCTCATTCTGCTCCCCTAAAATCTTCAGATCCGTGGATGGGTAAGGAATCCCGATAGAACCCTGCCGAATATTATCATGGAAAGGCTGACAGGAAACCACCGGAGAGCATTCGGTCAGGCCATAGCCCTCACGCAAAACAACGCCTGTTTTTGCTTCCCATTTCGTGGCCACATGCTCCTGCACGGCCATTCCTCCACCAATTGATAATTTCAGTTTATCGAACTTCAACTGATCAAACATCGGGTGGCTCATCATCCCATTGAAAAGGGTATTGACTGCCGTAAATATGGTAACATCATGCTTCTTCCATTCCCCGAGGAAGGCTTTCATATCCCTCGGGTTCGCAATCAGCACATTTTTACAGCCATACTGAAAGAAGGTCATGAAATTAACCGTCAATGCAAAAATATGATATAGCGGCAAGGCCGTTACAACAACTTCTGTGCGCTCTTCCAGCAGGTTGCGCATCCAATGCACATGCTGTTCCGCATTGGCGAGCATATTTTTATGCAAAAGCTTGGCTCCTTTGGAGAGACCCGTAGTTCCGCCAGTATATTGCAGGAAAGCGATATCCTCCGGTTTGATTTGAACTGGGGTGAACGTTGCCTGCTGTCCGGCTTTCATGGCCTGCTTGAAAGTAACCGCTTTGGGCAAGTGGTAAGCGGGAACCATCTTTTTAACTTTGCGGACCACAAAATTAACAATTGTCCCCTTCAGTACCCCAAGCATATCCCCCATGCTGGCCACAATAACATGTTTAAGTGAAGGCACATCGTCAATCACTTTTTCGAGGGTTTCAGCAAAATTTTCGAGGATGACCAAAGCCGAAATATTGGCATCATTAAACTGATGCTCCATTTCCCTTGCCGTATAAAGTGGATTGGTATTTACGATGATCAGCCCAGCTCTCATGGCGCCAATCAAACAGATGGGATATTGCAGAATGTTGGGCATTTGCAAAGCGATACGGTCTCCTTTTTTCAATCCAAGAGACTGTAAATAAGCCGCAAACTGATCTGACAACCGGTCAAGATCCTGATAGCTGATCTTGGCCCCCATACTTTCAAAGGCCACCAAGTCGGAATATTTGTCCATTGCAACAGACAACATCTCCACCAAGGAAGCATACATATCACCCGAAATTTGTGTCGGGACTCCCTCTTCATATTGCGCCAGCCACGGCTGACAAGTATTTTCATCAATCATATAAACGAACCAAAAAAATGGTGTGATACTGAAATATCACTAGATTTTTACGGCGCAAAATGCAAAAAAATAGTGGATTTAGCGATTATGAAATCAACAAATCCACCTTCTTAATATGATTTTGAATAAATTTTAATACTGATATTTTACGAAGCGATATGCCAGCCCAAAGTTAAACTGCAAAAACTGCAAATTCTCGCCTTCTACAAAGACATGATTATAGCGGAAGCCCAAGTTCAACTCAATGGTTTCTGTCAGGGAATGATAAAAACCAAGTTCGGGCACAAAACCGAAGTAAGAACCCTCATTGATCTCCTCCTTGTCGTAGCCAACAAAAACCTCCTCCGTAAAATAATACTGCCCGCCACCCAGGCCAACATAAGGTTTCAGCGCCCAATCCAGGGGAAGATAATAATTGGCTTGCACCATCATGGGAAATACCTTCGTGGAAGTCCCGATGGGAATATTACCTCCCGGCCCGGTACCTATGGAGGTTTGTAATTTAAAATCATTCACCCCGGCAGTCAGGCTTACACTTAGCTGCTCGGGCATGATGAAATATTCAAGGGAAAAATGCCCACCACGGCCGCTGTAACTCGGGTAATAATCATTGAAAGTTCCCAGGGGTTGCGCCATGGAATACTGGGCAGTCATCCGAAACCGCTGCGCCTCGGCAAAAAAAGCAGTAAAGACGAAAAAAGCGGTAACCAAAAAAAATCGAAGCATCATATTACAGGTAGATTGTTTAGGTATTTCGATATACGAAAACCTCCCTGAAAAATAATACTTCGACTTCTGTTTTTTTAAAAAAAGACTTAGAAATTACAAGGTACCTTCCTTGTGCAGTTCTTCGAGCACTTCCCATTGCGATTCTGTAATGCCCCCAAGCGAGAACAGGGAAACACCCTTGGCGCCATGCGACAAAGAGGTACGGATGGCCTCTTCAAAATCGGCCTTCTTTTTCAGGTCGGGCAAGAAAAGTCCGCTGTAAAGTTGGGTGTTTTTATCCTGCAGGTGATTTACACCCCAAGCCACTTGCTCGCCAACCCAGCCAACCGGCTTTTCATAAAAGCCATTGTAAAGCATCGGGAGTACGGCGTCCATATGCCAGGTTTTCCAGTCCTGCTTCACACTCCTCCAGTTCGGAAATACTGCCGCAGAGATCATTTTATTATGCTGATGAACCTCTGGCACAAAAAGATCATTCACCAAATGAGTGATCAGGTCCATACGGAATTGTCGCCAGTCTTCGTTTTTTGTAGGGTCATCCATGTCAAGGGGATCCTGGCCGTATTGCTCCTTAAACTTATTCCGGCAACGGTCGCAATAGCAGTAGTCGTATTGCGGGTATTCCTTATCTTGAACAATGCCATAATTTTTCCAAAGCCCCTTGGCCAGAATTACGTCGGGGTGACGGATATAGTCGAAATGAATCCCATCCACATCATAATTACACAACTCCTTAACCGTTCCAAGGATAAACTGCTGCACCTCGGGGTTGGAAGGACACATAAAGCGGTAATAATTCACATAGGCCGGTGACACCGCCGAAGATTCCCCCTTACGATTAACATTGTACCAGTCCTGATGATTTTCATAATAGGCCGGATTATTATTCGGCATCGTCCACATCCATGCGTGGCATTCCAGTCCGGCGCCATGCACCAAAGGCAGCATCCGTTCGAGCCATTTGGCTTTTACGGGTAAACGCTTGGAGCCAAAATAAGCTTGATTCCCGGCATACACCTCCAACAAAACGGCATCAAAACCTACGGCTTTCAGTCGCTGAAATTCTGCCTGCCACTGAGCATCTGTTTTTTCGAGGTCTGGAGTAATCCATGCCCAGTTTTTCGCTTGTTCAATTTCTGTAGCTGTTGATGTCCCACAAGAAGTCAGCAGACTAATCCCTGCCAACAATCCCAGCCACCCGATTGGGAATTTCAAAAAATCAAAAAATTTCATATCCTGTTATTTTAAATTTTCTACAATCAGTTTTCCTTCCATGGTCACAAAATAACGCTTCGTCCGTGCTGCGTTGGAAGCTCCTACCGACAACACCGGACCGTCATAAAACTGGACGGCCACTGCTTTTTCCGGCGCCCATTCCTCAACCTGCAAATTCGCCAACTCGGTATAATGCCCGTGTTGCGCTTTGTATTTGCGTTGTTCATCAATGAGGGTAAATAAATATTGCTGAAGAGCATAATCCGGATCAGCGATAAAATCTTCTTTCCCATCACCTGCCTTCAGGTCCGAAAACTGCAAATACCCCCAGCGATTAGGCCGGTGCATATCAATTTTCCCCGTAGGTACCCAAACCCAGTTGTACTCCGGCAAAGGCTTTCCGTCGTCCCCTTTTACTTTCACATATTGCCCATTTTCCTTATGCAATTCATACTGCACGCGCGAAAAGTTCAGGCGCCACTGTTCTCCGGATTTTGGTTTTGCCCGACGGGCAGATAATTCATTCAGGCTACTCCAGGGCATGGCAATTTCAATTCCCCAGCCTCGGTCTTTATCCGACGGATCATTCAGGGTACCATCCAGATGCACGGCTGTTTTCATCCCCTTAATATCCCAGTCAAATACGGGCTTCCCTCCAAAGCGATAAGGCTGTGTCAGCAGTAAATCCCATTCGGTTCCGAGTGCATTGATTTCAAACTCGTAGTAATGCTGTCCGTCATTATTTGGGTCGATAAACACTTCAAAATCATTGTCGAGATAAATGATGGACTCCCTTTCTGTGAGCGTCGCCCAGAGATCAGGCTCCTCAAGATAAGTGTAGAAGTACAGGTATTCATCATCCCAAAGCATTTTCACTTTGGTATCAAACTTCGGCAAAGGCCGTGAATCCCCCTCAATATCCCGAAAGGAATTGGTCCATGGAACCTTATTCCAAACCGCCTCATCGGCTTTTCCATCAATATTTATAGGCTGATCTGTGCGGTAGCAAACATACCCTTTGGCACGGCCCTGCGCGTAGGCCGACCCACCGATCAGGAAAGCCAGAAATACAATCCAACAACTGTTATTCATCATCAAAAAATTTCTTTTCAAAGGCTTCAATTTATCCTCCTTCCCATACATTGGGGTTACACGGTGGGGTAAAGATCCCTTTCAGCACGACTAAAATACACATTTTATATCATGGCACTTTAGTTGCTCTGATTTTATATGCAAATCACGCTTTACCTTTTTACCTTTGCGCAATGATTACAGAAGAACAAAAAGCCCCAATATTTTGGAACACCAACCGACGGTACAATGCTTATTCGGATCACCTGAAGCAAACTTTCGGTGGACGAGTACAAAAAGTATCGATCAACGCAGACTTTACCTGCCCGAATCGTGATGGATCCCTCGGCAGGGGGGGCTGTACATTTTGTAATAATGAAAGCTTTACGCCAAGTTACGTTAAGCAGCACCCTTCCATTACTGACCAGCTGAATGAAGGACTGAAATTCCTTAAACAACGCTATAAGCGCACCGCGCACTTTGTCGGCTATTTCCAGTCGTACACCAATACCTATGGAAGTTTGGAGGCCATCAAAAAAGTATATGATGAAGCACTTTCGCATCCTGATATTGACGGCCTGGTGATTGGCACACGCCCTGATTGCATTACCAATGAGCAACTTGACTACCTGCAGGAGCTTGCAAAGAAATACATTATCGTCCTGGAGTTTGGCATAGAATCCTGCTACAACGACACCCTCGAGAGCGTAAACCGTGGCCATACTTTTGAAGATGCCGTGGATGCTATCCAAAGAGCTGTTGGGCGAGGTTTTCATGTGGGGGGGCACTTAATGTTTGGCTTTCCAAACGACAGCCGCGAAAGGATGCTGGAACAGGTAACACTGATCAATGAACTTCCGATGGATTCCATTAAATTTCATCAGCTTCAAATTGTTAAAGGAACCGTGATGGCCAAACAATACAAGGACTATCCGGAGCAATTCGACTTTTTTGGGGTGGAGGATTATATTGATTTTGTGATCAACTTTGTAGAGCGAATGCGCCCAGACTTGCAGATACAGCGATTCACCAGTGAGGCTCCGCCAAGCATTAAGATCGCGCCGCACTGGGGCATGATGCGCGGCTTCAGCTTGCTCGAACAAATAGAGAAGCGAATGGAAGAGAGAGATACCTGGCAAGGGAAATACTACACGAAATAACTTACAACACCTCAGTGATGGGGTGTTTTTTTTGTGCCCCATTTTTTGGCTCAATTTGGTCGAATTTGGCCCATGATTCTTATAGCAGATCGGGAACAACAAACTGAACTGCGACAGACAGGGAACTAAAACAAGTAAAAACCAGCCATTATGGCACTTAATTTTTCAAAAAAACATAAATTAAAGACATTATGTCAGCTTAAATGACTCGAAGTTTGTCTATTTGACTTAAAAATTGGATTGGTACAGGAGTTGATCAGGATGAATTGTATTTGATAATAAAACCTAAACAACAAAAGATATGATGACGATTAGCAACCCAAGAACAATGGTTCAAAATGCCAATGAATTATTTAAAGTTTTGGACCGCAATTTCGGATCACCACTTGGCGCTGACCAAGTACAATATCAAGTGCCTGTGAATGTTTTTGAAACGCCAAACGGCTTCAGAATTGAGCTGATTACTGCGGGCTATCGAAAAGAAGACTTGAACCTGAGTGTAAAAAACAATTTACTGACAGTATCGGCAAGCCTTCAGCAAGTAGAAAAAGCCACAGAAAATAAAGCGGAAGAAGCCGCCGAGACTGATAAAGCAACGGAAGCAGCACCAAAAAATGAAGATAAAGTGATTCGCCGAGAATTTCACCTTAATGGTTTTGAGCGTTCTTTTAAAATCCCTAAAACCATCGATCTTGAAAGCATTACCGCCACTTTCAATAATGGCATTCTAACCTTAGAGATGACCAAAATTGAAGAAGTGGACTTGGTGAAAAGAATTGAAATTCAGTAATCTATTAGCGTGTGTACGCGCCAATAAATAGCCTTAAAAACAAAAAACTCCCTGATTGATCTCAGGGAGTTTTTTTTGTTTAGTTGAAACTGCGTTTCAATAATATTTTTGAGGTCATCAGCTTGGACTCATTGCCTGCCTCATCTCTAAATTTGATGTACAATACTTTTTCGCCGTCGCCTCCCGGAAGCTCAATCTTCTTCTCTTCGCGGTACGGTTCCCATTTTCCTTTTGAGAAAGAGGGCGAATAATCGATCATCATCTGACGGGCTTTATTCGCCTGAATTTTTAGCACCACCGACTTCTTGCTGTCATTGGTATATTTAGCACCATTATTTATGACAAAGTTCACGCCTTCCGGAGGTGTAACATCAGAATAAATAGAGGCCGAGACGATCGCCGACTCATTGCCTGGCTCATCTTTAAACTTGGCGTAAAGTGTTTTTTCACCATCAGGCCCTTTGAACTGATAGACCATCCGCGAGTTATAAGGCTCCCATTTGGCATTATCAAAAGATTTATGCTCTGAAACCATCATGTATTTCGCTCCCAATGCTCTCAGCTTAACCTTTACCTTACGCTCAGGATGAGTCGTAAATGTAGAGTCATTATTCAGTTGCACACGGCATTGAACAGGTGCTTCACGATCCAGAATAATTCGTCCAAAATAAGAAGGTGTTTCCACTTTTGCCTTATTTCTAAATTTGGCAAACACGGTTTTCACGCCATCGCCCCCATCAAGCTTAATGGTTTTGGTGCTTTGGAAAGGCTCCCATTTGGCATTGGCAAAATGCTCCCAATTTGAGATCATCATCTCATCTGCTTCTTTCACATCGAAGTTCAGCTCCACAGCTTTATCTTCCTTATTGGTGTATTTCTGTCCGTTATTAATTTTAAAGCTCGCCACTTCCACCTGGGTGGTAACCAAACTCACTTTTTTCTGCACAGGCTTACTGATGTTTCCTGCGTAATCTCGGCAGTACACATAAATCTCTTGCTCCCCTTCGGCATCCGAGAGCGTCCACGAGCTCAACGGCTCGTAATTTTTCCACACCGAACGGTCTTCCAATTCCGACTGTGTCAGTGCCTGACCAGAAATGCATACAAAATTGGCCCCATCGGCTTTCACCTCAACCGGAATACGGCGATCCCGGGCAGTTACATAAAAGACATCATTATTGACCTTTACTTCCTGAATCACGGGCGCCTTGGTGTCCCGCATAATTCTTGCGTAGACGGGGTCGGTAGTAATTTTTGCTTTGTTACGGAACTTGGCATAAACCATTTTCATCCCCTCGCCTTTAGGAAGTGTGTAATATACTTCTGATTTGTAAGGCTGCCATTTCGCTCCTGCAAAAGTCTCATCGTTGGAGAGCATCATTTCATGGGCGCCTTCCACTTCCAGCGAAACTTTCACTTTAGGCTCCATGCTATTGTGCCATTTGCTGCCATCATTCAACCTGAAAACAACTTTTGTAGGCTTGGAACGGTCCAAAGTAACAGAACCTACAATCGTTTCAGAAATATTCCCCGCTTTGTCTCTTAACTGAAGATAAACATTCTTCAGACCATCATCACCTGCCAAAATCCATGGACGAACCTCTTCAAGAACTGGGCGCCACGGTGAACGGGTAAAATCATTAATATTGCTGATACGCATGGCCTGTGCATCAGCGCCCGCGGTAATATTCAAAGCAGTTACTTTATCTTTTGCCGTTACGAAGGGCTCCCCACCATTCACCACCAAACTACCTTCAGGAGGCGTTTGATCTAAAATTACTTTTGTGGAAATCGGCTCGGAAACATTCCCTACCTCATCTTTGAATCGGGCGAACACGGTTTTCGGACCGTCCTCGGCAGAAAGCGTCAGTAGAGTGCGGGTTTCATAAGGCAACCATTCTGCACTATTATTGAAAGAAGGTGACTCGCTGACCTGCATAAATTTGGCATCGATGGCCTTCATGTGTACAGAAACTTCACGTTTGGCGATATATTCCTCGCCTTTTTGCACCTGAATTCTCAGCCCCTTAGGGTAAGTTCTTTTCAGGAATATTTTCGTTTGATAAACATCGGAAACATTGCCCAGAAGATCTGTAAGGCGCACATAAACCGTTTTCACACCATCTTCACTGGCTTCAAGTTCCCAAGGAATTTTAGCCTGATAAGGGAAAGTATTCGATACCGCAAACATGGCATCATTACTAATCTCAAGATGTTTAACATTGGATGGTTCCTTAACAACAATCCCGAGGTCCACCTGCCCTTTAGGGCTTGAGGCATATCGTTCACCGCCATTAATTTTAAAGGTAACCACTTCAGGCCCTTTGCGGTCAAGTTTGATTTCAGCAACCACAGGTGAGGTCGTTCTGTTTTTGGCCTTATCCATAAAGAACACGGCTATTTTTTTTAAGCCATCTTCTCCTTTAAGCTTCCAGTCCAGTTCCATATAGCCACTCGACGATGGCTTGAACTTCAATACCTCTGCCACTTCATGATCCACCAACCTGATCATGTCCAAATCCATGGCTTTGATTTTCAGGCGCACCTCTTGATCATTCGTCACTTCCTGCCCATCATTGATGATGAGCTCACCACCAGTCGGTGCCTGACGATCCAATTGAATAGACGCCTTCAATAATTCTGAGCGGTTACCCGCACGGTCTTCAAGTATTGCATACACCGACTTGATGCCGTCACTATTGGCATCAAGATTCCACCGCATCACTTTTTCCATGGCCATCGGTTTCACCGATAATGGATTATCATGATTTGACAGATAAATGCGGGAAGCTTCAGAACTTTCAAGTTGCAGGATTACCCGCCCCTGATGATCGTTGGTGTACTCATTGCCATCATTGATTTTTAACGATCCCACCGGAGATTGTCGGTCAATAACTACGGTGGCATAATCAGAAGGAGATACATTTCCTGCTTTATCCTTGAATCGAAGATGAATTTTCTTCAGGCCATCCCCACCGGTTACCTGATAGCTAATTCCATCCATTTTAAAGGGATGCCATTTGGCTTTGGCAAAACTTGGATCTTCAGAAAGCTGCATCTGATCAATAAACCCTTTGGTAGAAGGCTTCACCAATTCAAAACTGACTTTTATGAAAGTAGAATTGGTATATTTCTTACCATCCTCAAGAGTAATACGTGCCACTTTATTGGTCTGGGCATGCACTTCCGTCGTTGCCCATGTAAAAAGCAAACAGATAAGAAAGGCAGCAAAAAAGCCCTTTGAGTGAATCATGGTTGGTTGGGTAAAATTTCTCAATAGGTTGAAGCAATGATTAAAAACAGAAATTACAATACTTAATTTAATCAGATTTCTATAAAGTAGAAAAAGGCAATTGTTTCTATTTTGACTACTTTAACACAGAAATAATGGTAAAAATAATCATCTATGAGAAACAAACTAAATTATATTAGCTCAATTTCATTAAAATAGCGATTCTTCTGTATTCCATGCCTCCTGAGAAAAAATATGCTTGAAAATATTGAAGTAATAATTAGGTAGAGATTCCTTAAATTAATTCAAATTTCAACTGATTTTCAAAAATTATAAATAAAAACGCCTGCTTTAGTGTTCAAATAACATCAAGCAGGCGTTTTTTTATTTTCATTCAAGCTATCGGGCCATCATTTGCATACGGTGTGCATCCAGCTTGATAAAGATAAATATCAGCATGGTAAATGCCCAGAGGGAGGAGCCCCCATAACTCACCAGTGGCAGCGGAATCCCAATTACGGGAAACAGGCCGATGGTCATGCCGACATTCACAAACCAGTGAAAAAATATAATCGAGACCACACAATAACCATACACCCGCACGAAGCGGGATTTCTGTCGTTCGGCTAAAAATATCAGCCTAAACATAAACAAGGCAAACAGCAGCACTACCCCTGCCGAACCTACCCAGCCATGTTCCTCTCCGATGGTACAGAAGATAAAGTCAGTACTTTGTTCAGGGACAAAATCAAACTTCGTTTGTGTCCCATGTAAAAAACCTTTGCCCCAAAAACCACCAGAACCAATGGCAATTTTGGCTTGCGTTACATTCCAGCCAACACCGAGCGGATCCCCGTCAGGGTCAATAAATGCCTTCACACGCCCCTGTTGGTGAGGCTTAAAGATGTTGAACACCACATAATGCACCCCTACCGATACCATACAGAGAAAGCCCAGACTTACCACCACCATGGCTATCCGCTTTTTGGTTTTCTCGCCAATAGCAATAATGAGTACCGCCACAGCCAGCAAACCCAGGGTTACGGCAACAACGGGATACAGCAAAGAGAGCAAACTCACCGCCCCAATAACGGTTGGAATCACCAGGACCAGGCCGGTTAATCCCTCGCGGTAAAAAGCCAGTACCAGAATCAGGAATACCATCGCCGAACCCACATCTCCCTGAAGGACAATCAGTGCCATGGGAAGTAAAATCAGCATCGCCGCCCTTACATAAGTCATGAGTTTATCCATCTTCATGGAGGGGGAGGAGAGGAATTTCGCTACACCAAGGGCCGTGGCAAATTTGGCAAACTCTGCGGGTTGCAACCTGAAAGCACCAATTTCCAGCCAAGATTTTGAGCCTGCCACCTCGCGACCGAAGATCAAAACGATGACCAAGGTAAGCATGACCACCCCATAAATGACATAGGCGAAAGAATCGAAAAATTTGAAATCAACTGCCAGGATACCCGTTACCAATACGATGGTCGTTCCGACCCACAGCAACTGTTTTCCGGAATTCAGTCCCAGGTCAAAAATACTGCGATGGGCTTCCTCGTTATAAACGGCGGCATAGATGTTCAGCCAGCCGACAAATACCAGCATGAAAAACAACAATACTGCAAGCCAGTCCAAGTTCCCCAGAAACCTGCCTTTTCTTTGAATCTGATCTTCCATTAGTATAAGAAATCTCCTTTCAACACATATTTTTCCATCCATGGCCGCGTAATGTGACCACGAACATATTTCTCCAGAACAAGCCCAGAGATCGCCGTTGCCGCACGGCCACCCCATCCTGCGTTTTCAACATACACTGAAACCGCAATTTTCGGGTGCTCCACAGGCGCAAATGCCATGAACACCGAGTGATCCGGACCGTGTGGGTTTTGAACGGTACCCGTTTTTCCTGCAATCGGAAAATCTTTGATATAAGCCCGGGTGGCCGTTCCCTGCACTACCTGTTCCATCCCTTTGATCACCTCGTCATAATAAGCAGGGTCTATATTGGTTTCATGCTTAATGGTATATTTCTCCAGCGGGCCGTTACCATCAACATCTTTGATCAGGTGTGGCGTATAGAAATAACCTCGATTGGCCAGCAACGCCCCCATATTGGCCATCTGAATCGGCGTCACCAAAACCTCTCCCTGCCCAATTGCAAGAGATTGAATATTGGAGGCTTTCCATCGGTTATGCCCATAATAGCGGTCATAAAATGCAGAGCTTGGAATATAGCCTTTCTTCTCTCCTGGCAAATCTATACCAAGCCGTTGCCCCAGCCCAAACCGCAGCATATAAGAGTGCCACTTATCGAGCCCAAGGCGGGAATCCACAAAAGTATTGGAATCTACTCCCCTGTTCAGCACCTCTTTGAACACTTTTACAAAAAAGTTATTTGAAGAGTATTTGATCGCACGCTGAATATCGAACAGTCCGATAGGCGCATGGTCACCGATCAGTTTATGATCACAATAAATTTTCTCACCAGGCCGAATCACTCCTTCCTGCAAAGCCACCAGCGCTTGAAGCGTTTTAAAGATGGAACCCGGAGGGTAGGCAGCCATTATTGGACGGTTGAACAGCGGCTTCAAAGAATCGCCGTAAAGCTTGCCAATATTTTTCCCGAGTAACCGACCCGACAACAGTCCGGGGTCATAATCAGGTGCTGATACCATGGCCAGAATTTCTCCGGTGCTTGGCTCAATAGCCACCAGCGACCCCACCTTGCCTTTCATCAGTTTCTCTGCATAGGCTTGCAGGTCGAGGTCAATTGTAGAGGTCAGGTTTTTACCAGGAACCGAAAGCGTATCATACTCTCCGCCCTGAAATGATCCCTTCACCACCCCACGGACATTCACCATTTTATAACTTGCTCCGCGTTGTCCACGCAGGTATTCTTCATAATAAGATTCCAGCCCACTACGGCCGACATAATCCCCTTCTCGGTAATACTTCAGGGTGTCTTTTTTTAGCTGCCGCGGAGGAATTTCACCAATATAACCCAGTGCGTTGGCTGCGGATTTATAATTGTAGCCCCTGACCGTACGCGGAGAGACATACACACCGGGAAAGTCAATCAGGTAACTTTCAATCTCGGCAAACTCTTCCTTGGTCAGCTGTTTTTTAAGCGTAGAAGCTTTCACCCAGGAATAGCGTCGGGCCTTTTTCCATAGCTTGTCAAAATCCTTATGCGGAATATCAAAGCGCTGACAGAAGGCTGCCGTATCCACATTCTTAAATTCTTTGGGAACGATTTTGATGTCGTAAACAGGGTCGTTATAGACCATCAGGTGATTATTCCTGTCCGAGATCATCCCTCTGAAGGGATAACTGACAAAGCGTTTCATCACGTTGTTTTGTGCGGCAGATTTGTAGTCATCATCAATCACCTGCATGTAAAACAACTTACTGCAGAACAAAATCGCCACTGATGCAATCAACAACTGAATGACTATTCTCCTGCTATTATTCATAAGACTTTCGTTTTACGCGGTAGAACAATGATTGCGACAACACGATCAAAATGAAGGTCAGCAACATACTGAACGATGATTTGACCAGCAGATTGACGGGCATGGCGAACCCTCCTGCCTGAATAACAAAAAGCAGGAAGTGATGAACAAAAATCAGCGGCAGGGCATAAGCCGCAAACCAGTTGAAGCCATAGTTTGAAACCAAAGGCAAAGTGCCGGCATCATAACCACCTTTGGGCATAATCATCCCCATCCATTTTGGGCGCAAATACGCCAATGCCACCATTGCCGCTGCATGAATTCCCATAGAATCGTAAAACCAGTCCACTGCAAGGCCAGAAAGGAAACCCAACACCAGCAGGGTTGATTTATCGGTATCAACAGGCAATAAAAGAAGAAAAGCGACATAAATCATGATAAAGCCACTGCCAAACAAGGCAACCCCTTTGAACACCAGCACCTGAATCAACAGGTAGACAAAGAAGTGAACGATCTGTAAAATATTATTGCCTTTCATTACTGTTTCTTACTTTCTTGTTCAAGAGCATTTTGCTCCTCTTTCAACTTGTTCTCTACCACATAAAGGTAACTCAAAGAAGAGAAATCGGTGGCCAGCTTTAAGCGGATACGGTAAAATACCGCCTGCTCGGGCACCTCAAAAGAGGCCACTGTACCGATCATGGTATTTTTTGGAAAAATCCCATCGAAGCCAGAAGTACGAACCGTATCACCTACCGACAACCTGACGTGCCGCGGCACATAGTTCAGGTCGGCCATCTCATAATCTTCCCCAGGCCAGTTAACAGAACACAGCGCATTGGCCGGCTGCAATTTGGCAGACACCAGGAATTTGTTGTTCAGCATCGAAACCACCGTCGCATAGTGCTGACTCACAGATTTTACTTTACCGACCACCCCATTAGGGCCAATCACCCCCATATTGGGCTTGAGGCCATCCATCGCACCTTTGTCGATGGTAATGTAATTGTGGTAAACATCAATAGAGTTATTGATCACCTGTACCGGTGTAAATTTATACTGATTAAGGCGCACGCTATCTGCTGAAAACTCATTGGACCAAAAATAATTGGTCGCCTCAGCCATCATCAGCGCCGAGCGCAGGTGGGCATTTTCAGCGGCAAGTTGTTCATTAACCACCTTGAGATTAAAATAATCGGACACCTCCTTTTTGTTTTCATACACCGTACCGATTGCCCGGTTAGAGGTATGAAAAAAGGCAATACTCTGATAAGAGTTATTGGAGACGATAAGCCAACCACAAATCAGTTCCAGTATTAAGAATAATACCAGCCCCCGAAAGCGGTAAATAAAGAAAAAGAGTTCACGCATTGATAATACGAATTGACAAAAAGCGTAAAAATGAAAAATTCAACACCCGACCCGCAATTGTGGCCAAATGTTGAATTGTAATTTTTTAAATGTAGGACGATAACATACCGCAGTAACTTATCGCCCCAGGGATCTTGTAAAGATTAGGTCATCAACACGGCACGGTTACCATCCATATGTTTCAATGATTTTCCTGTACCACGAACAACCGCTCTTAATGGATCGTCAGCCACATGAATCGGCAATTTGGTCTTTAACGCCAAACGCTTGTCAAGGCCACGAAGCAAGGCTCCACCACCAGTAAGGTGAATACCATTATCATAAATATCTGCCGACAATTCCGGTGGAGCAATCTCCAGGGCTTTCAATACGGCTTCTTCAATTTTAGATACTGATTTATCAATCGCGAAAGCAATTTCTGAATATGAAATCGAAACCACTTTTGGAATACCTGTCATTAAATCACGTCCACGGATTTGGTAATCCTCAGGTGGCTCATCCAGCTCAGTAAGCGCTGAACCAACAGCCACTTTTACTTTTTCTGCGGAGCGTTCCCCAATCAGTAAATTGTGCTGACGGCGCATATAATCCAGGATATCTCTGTTGAAGGTATCACCTGCTACACGAATCGACTGATCACAAACGATTCCCGAAAGTGCAATAACGGCGATCTCGGTGGTTCCCCCTCCGATATCCACGACCATTGACCCTACGGGCTGTTCGATATCAATACCAATCCCTAAAGCGGCAGCAATAGGTTCATGAATCAAATATACTTCCTTAGCACCTGCGTGTTCTGCGGAGTCACGTACGGCTCTTTTCTCCACCTCTGTAATTCCGGAAGGAATACAGATCACCATGCGGTGATTGGTAAATGAAGGTATAAAGCGATTACGTGTGTCGATCATTTTGATCATCCCCCTAATCATTTGCTCTGCTGCGTGGAAATCTGCAATCACCCCGTCTTTCAAAGGTCGGATTGTCTTGATTGACTCATGCGTTTTTTCGTGCATCTGCATGGCCTCATGCCCAATCGCCAGCACTTTATTGGTGTCACGATTAATGGCAATGATTGAAGGCTCGTCAACGACAATTTTATCCTTATATATGATGAGAGTGTTGGCAGTTCCAAGGTCTATAGCAATGTCACTTGTTAAAAAGTCGAAAAAGCCCATGCTCCTTATAAAACGAATTAAATATAATTTCCTACCAATTTACAAAATACACAAAATACCTTAGGGTATGCTGTGTAATCTGCTTTTTTATCCCTGAATTCTTGAAAATACCAACAAGCAATGGCCTGCTGTTACGCTTCGATATTAAATTCAAGGCTTTACAGTTCAAAGTTCCAAAATACGAGGCATAAACAAAAGAACTTTAGGACGATTTATCTGAAAAAAAACAGTTTGGTGGAAATCGAATGACTCAAATTAAAATTTGATTTAAAAAAAAGGCTGATTCCGGAAAAGAATCAGCCCAAAGTATCGAAAGTCGTGATAAACACTAAAATCTTTTCCCGACAGAGAAGCCGTAAGAGATTGTTTGGTAAACATCCTTGTAATCATAAGTTACCGAAGGAGTGATTTGCCATCCGTCGCCAAATTCAATTTCATATTCAAGGCCTGTTTTGATGACAAAGAAATTCTCATCCTCCTCGGCAAAAGCATGTTCATAACCAGGCCCGGCAAATACCGATAAACCCTTCAGGAACTCATATTTACCAACAACACCAAGGATCATGACATTCTCACGTCTGACTTCCTCTTCTGCTTCTGTTGAATTTTCCGGACGCACAGAATATTGGTCCAATTCCACATCGCCAGTAAATCCAACACTCCAGCGCTCGCTCAGCTTGCGGAAATAATCCAGGCCTATTGCAGGCACCCAGTTACCGGTATTGTCCAGCCCTTCAGCCTCCACATAGTGCTTCTTGGGAATGAAGGTGAAGCCTGTATATATGTTCAGGGAGTTCAGTAAGGAGTTTTCTTCTTCATGATGATTTTCCTGGGCAACGGCTTGCCCTGCAACACCCAAAGATGCTACAACTAATGCGATAACAAGTAGTTTTTTTAACATGGTTAAGTTTATTGTACTTTAAAGCATCTAAGCGTTTCTTAGACATTATGAGCCAACGTCTGAAAATATCAAAAACCTTTCCAAACCAAACGCTTCGAATACATATCAATAATTTACGAACTAATAATAGTCCATAAAAAAACCTCCGCAGGGGAGGTTTGTTCTATTATTGAAAATTAAAGTACAAAGTAATACTGTTGGTCGAAAGCCGGTCAATGCCGGTGGCAATCGGCCTGTTGGGGTTAGGTCCTTTCATGTCAACCAACCCATGCGAGAAACGAATTTCCGGAGAAAACCGGAACAAGGGATAATATAAATCAAAGCCAAAACCCAGCTCCAGGGCCATATCAAAGCCATTCATTTCAAACGATCGCTCTTTCTCCTTCTTTCCGGTCACCTCCACCGAAGGGTTAACCCCACCAATAAAGTAAGCACGGACATTCCCCCGCCTTTGCGATTTCAGCTTCAGCAGGATGGGCAACTCAAAACGGACGTTCTCAATATTGTCGCTATGCGCCCTGAAGGGTGCATCACCAGGCTGCCCGACGGCATCGTCGGTAACATAGGTATATTGCAGCCCGAAATCATAAAAACCGGCCTTGGGTGTTACCCGCAGGTCCAGGGCTTCAAACAGCTTAAAATTGGCAATGAACCCCACCCCCAAAGACAATTGCCGATTGGTGGTGATGGACGTTACGGTATCCAGTGGCACGGAATTCCCATTCACATCAATGCCGGTTCCCGAGACCAGCCCAGGGCTTGTGGTCAACTTAAAACCCGACATCCCGGTAGAGATAAAAAAACCATAGTGCAGTTTTTTCTGATCAATATGCGGAAGATTAATATGAACGTTGGCCCGCTGAGCAAACAGCTGGGCCGGCATTAAATACAAACACAATAATAGCCCAAAGACTACTTTGTTGCGGTGTAAATAGAGCTTATGCCAAAGGTTAAAGGAATGCATTTGGTTTCTTTATAGCCAACATTATCAAGAATACTTGTGAAGCGTTCTCCGTCAGGGAAAGCATTGACAGACTCCGGCAAATAAGTGTATGCGGAGTCATCTTTAGAGATGATTCGCCCAACTAACGGCAACACAAACTTAAAATACGCATTATATATTTGTTTGAAAGGAAAATGGCGAGGTTTTGAAAATTCAATAATCACCAAACGGCCTCCAGGCTTCAACACCCGGCACATATCTGCCAAACCTTTCTCCAGGTTTTCATAATTCCTGACCCCAAAAGAAACGATCACCGCATCGAAGTGATTGTCTTCAAAAAGTAAACCTTCGGAATCTCCGAGGCGCATCTCTATGCGGTCTTCGAGACCCTTGGCTTTAATTTTTTGGCGCCCCATATCCAGCATCCCCTCTGAGATATCCACCCCAATCACTTTCTTTGGGTTGGCATTCAAGGCCTCGATAGCGAAATCGCCTGTTCCTGTTGCAATATCAAGGATCAGTTCTGGCTGATCTTTCTTCAGGATCTTCACGGCCTTCTTACGCCAGTAAATATCCACCCCAAGGCTAAGCACATGATTCAGAAGATCATATCGCTTGGAAATATTATTGAACATCTGGCGCACTTGTGCCTTCTTCCCTCCATCTTGGTCTTTATATGGGACTACTTTCATTGGTTACCGTGTTTGTTTAGCTCAGGTCAAGTAACAGTTTGTGGAATGTTAAATATTATACATTCGCTATGAAATTACCTGCCTGTGTTGAATGTAAACACAAAGGTAATACGATTTCGCACAGGGCAAAAAAAAGAGGCGAGATTCCCCCCGCCTCAAATCAAAATCTATGATTACTATTGCTTTGTGATTTCAAATTCAACACGCCTGTTAAGCTCACGACCTTCTTTCTCATCATCGTTGGTCGCCAATGGGCGTTCTTCACCATACCCTTTGGCCGTCATGCGGGTCGGGTCAATTCCTTTTTGCTCCAGGAAGCTAACCACCGCTTCAGCCCTGCGTAATGATAATTTCTTATTGTTTTTGGCTGAACCGACAGCATCGGTATGCCCGCTAAATTCCACGGTCATTGAAGGGTTTTCGGCAAGCATACGTTCCAGCTTGCTGAGCTCATCATAGGAAGATTCCTCCAATTTTGCCGAAGATGTATTGAAGTACACATTTCTAAGCACTCCTTTCTGTCCTTTGGCAATGCGTTGCAGCGCCACGGTGCGCTCAATATTCTGCTCGGTAATGGTGGCTTCAGGCAACTTAATTTTCATATTCTTAAACACATAGCCGGAAGCTTCCACACTCAGGGTAAAACGGTCTCCCTCGCTTGGCTTCACTTCCATCACATAGCGGCCATCCTCCTGACGTTCCGCCATCCACTTCATGCCTGACTCCGTAGATCGTAAAACAACTTTTGCCTGCATGTTCGCTTTATCAGCAGCATCCAGTACCTCAATCGCCACCCGTACCGGTGCAATAACGGCCACCACATTTTCCTCTTCAACGCCAGCAACCAGCACCTCGGGCGCTTTGGCATTTTCCGCTTCTTCCAACGCCTTTTTCGCCAGCAGTTGCTCTTCCTTCTCATACTCTTCCGGCACACGCACCATATAGATGTCCGTATAACCTAAACCATCCTCACGAACAGAAGAATAATAGCCTCGCTTGCCATCAGCAGTAGATACAAAGTAAATATCATTATCAGGGGTATTGATCGGATACCCCAAGTTTTGAGGCTCTCCCCATACACCTGCGGCACTATCGTAAACTGTTTTGAAAATATCAAAACCACCCATACCATCGCGGCCCTTAGAAGAGAAATACAAGGTTTTGCCATCGTAATCGATGAACGGACTGTCATCGTCATAAGGCGTATTGATTTCCTCTCCGAGGTTTCTTACCCTCGACCATACACCTTTATCGTCTTTCGTAGCCACGTAAATATCCAGCTTCCCTAAACCTCCGGGGCGGTCTGAGGAGAAAAACAATGCTTTTCCATCCGGCGAAATCGAAATACTGTTTTCCGAATAAGAGCTGTTCACCCGACCATTTACCGGCTCGGGCATCGACCATGAATCTGTTTCTTCATCATAATTCGACAGGTAAATATCTCCTCCGTTATCATCACGGTACAAAAACAATGTGTGTCCGTCGGCAGAAAGCGCGAGGTTGGAATCATGAAATCGGGTATTGATACCTGCACCGATATTTTTTGCCGGCTCCCACTGCCCGTCTACCTTCCGTGAATAGAAAACATCTTCGAAGTAGAAGTTATCTTTATCTACGTTTTCGTTCATATTATCTTGCTGACGGCGCGAGGTGAAAATCAGCAGGGTTTCGTCCTCGTTAAATACCGGCGCGAAATCATAGGAATCAGAGTTAATGTTACTCCCAAGATTGACAATCGTCCAGTGAGAAGGGTTCACCATAAATTTCTTTCCGTTCTCACACTCAAAAATCTTTCGGTTCACCAAGTCCATCGGCACCAAATCCTGCCCACGGTAATTCACATGGCTTTCATAATAAGATTTGTACTTGTTATAATAAAGCAGTGCGTTGTCAAAATCCATCGCATACTGATAGGCCTCCCCAATCATGAAGGGAATATCAAAACGATATTTCGGATTAAGCTCATAAAGGTGTTTGAGGTATTTTACCGCACGCTCTTTCTGTACCGTTTCCAGGTAAAGCTTTCCTGCCATATACAGTGCGCGCTGATTGTCGGGGTCAAAGTCCACCACCTGCACAAACATGTCTCTTGTCTGTGTTTTTACTGCGGTACTCCGATTAATTTCCTCCGCCATCTCGAGTAACTGACGAGCGGTTTCTTTATTAGCGTCTGCCTGTTGGGCCTGGGCAGTTATTGAAAAAAACAAACATACTAACGCGAACAAAAATGGGTATTTCCTATGATTCTTCACCTGCTTTGAAATCATGTAAGGTTGATTATAGAGATAAACAAAAAATTGGGCTGAGCGGATTATATAATTTACTTCACCCCAATTTATATTCAACTATACAATGATACTAAATAAAATATTCATCTTGACATTTATAGGCAATAAATATAATATCGATCAACAATAATCTTACATTAAACCTATCTTCAGTAATATTGAACGATTCAATGATCGCTTCATTCCGCGCCATCACCACTGTCTGTTGCCAAAAAATTCGGATTTTCGGGATATGGCACGGGTAATTTTCGACAGATAATTGACCGCTTTAACCGTGTATTTACAATTCTCTTTGACTTAATAAAAGAAAGGGTGTAAATTTGCAGTCCGCAAGATGGTGCCTTCCAGCGAACAATTTCATGCCATGGAATATTTACGCATCATTTTTGATCGAATGAAACTATGAAAATTAAATCCGCCAATTTTGTAATCAGTAATACTGATATCTCTAAATGCCCAAAAGCGAACAAAGCTGAATTCGCCTTCATTGGCCGCTCCAATGTCGGAAAATCCAGCTTGATCAACGCCTTGACGGAGCGTAAAAGCTTGGCAAAAACCTCTTCGACGCCAGGAAAAACACAGCTGATCAATCACTTTGAGATCAATGATGAATGGTACCTGGTCGATTTGCCTGGTTACGGTTATGCAAAGGTGAGTAAAACAAGCCGCAGCAAATGGGGAAAAATGATCGAAACCTACCTGAAAGCACGCGAAAATTTGCTCTGTACTTTCGTTTTGGTTGATTCACGCCATGAGCCGCAGAAGGTGGATACCGCCTTTATGAACTGGCTTGGCGAAAATGAAATCCCTTTTGTGATTGTCTTTACCAAATGCGACAAACAATCGCACACCAAGCTACAGTCCAATATTGCGAAGTACCGCAAAATTATGAAGAAAACATGGGAGGAACTCCCAACCATGATTACCACAAGCTCCGAAAGTGGCCTGGGCAGGGAAGAACTCCTTGCTTTCATCGGTGAAATTGCCGAAGGTTTCCACTCGGGCGTAGGAAATCATTAATCTTCTTTTATATCAATGGCAAATATTTTAAGTTTGCCCTCGTTTGAGAAAAAGACAAATACCTTATTTGGATAAAAATATTATAATATGAACTTTTCAGAGATTTGTGCGATTGCAGGTAAAGGTGGGCTATTCAAAGTATTGAAACCTACCCGCGCGGGAGTTATCGTTGAGAGTATCAACGAGCCTGGAAAAAAATTGGTAGCAAACGCAAACAGCCGCGTTTCTATCCTTCAAGAGATTTCTATTTACACCACTGACGATGAAGGCGCTTGTCCTTTGCGTGATGTAATGTTGAAAATTCGTGAGGAATTCGGTGAAGACCCAGGGGTGAACAGTACTTCTTCTACTGAAGAGTTGCGTTCATTCATGCGCCATATTTTGCCGAACCACGATGAAGAGCGTGTTTACACCTCTGACATTAAAAAATTAGTGAGTTGGTACAAAACGTTACTTTCGGAAGCCCCTGAGGTTTTCGAGGAGAGTGCCGATGCTGACAGCCCTGAGGCTGCCGAATAATATTATTGATAACCGCTTCCTTTTATTGGGGAGCGGTTTTTTATTGCTTTTTGTGTCAGTCCCTTCTGGGCTGCCCCATCGTTTCATCCATTTCATAAATTCTATCTAACAACGTGTACAAGTCCGTCATTCGTCCATTTTTATTCAAACATGATCCTGAAGACATTCATCATGCCATCGTCAAAATGCTGAAAGGCAGCCTGTCGATTCCATTTTCCCGCCCTATTTGCCGTGCCCTGTTCAATTTCAAGCACCCCAAACTGGAACGCGAAGTTTTCGGCATCAAGTTCCCCAACCCCGTAGGCCTTGCCGCAGGGTTTGATAAAGACGCCAAACTGATTGACGAATTTGCACAAATGGGTTTTGGCCACATTGAAATTGGCACCGTAACCCCAAAGGGCCAGCCGGGGAATCCGCGTCCACGAATTTTCCGCTTGCCGGAAGATCAGGCACTGATTAACCGCATGGGTTTTAACAACGACGGCGTAGAGGCAACCATTGAGCGTCTGAAGAAGCGTTCTTCTTCCATTATTGTTGGAGGGAACATCGGTAAAAATAAAGTTACCCCTAACGAAGAAGCATTCGAGGATTATAAATTAGCCTTTGAAGCGCTCTTCCCTCATGTGGATTACTTCACCTGTAACATCAGTTCGCCAAATACGCCTAACCTCCGTGAGCTTCAGGAAAAAGAACCCCTGAAAAAATTACTCTCTGAGGTAAAGGCACTGAACGCCACCAAAGACCAGCCGAAGCCTATTCTGCTGAAAATTGCGCCAGATTTAACCAACGAGCAGCTCAACGACATTATTGAAATCGTTCAGGAGGTGAACATTGACGGAGTGATTGCCACCAACACGACCATCGAACGTGGCGGGCTCCAAACCACCGACAACCGTATTGAGGAAATTGGTGCCGGCGGCTTAAGCGGTGCGCCACTGCGCGAACGCTCCACGGAAGTGATCCGCTATTTACACAAGCAATCCAATGGTGCATTCCCTATTGTTGGCGTAGGGGGAATCAACAGCCCCGAAGATGCCGTGGAAAAAATGAAAGCAGGTGCCGCCCTGGTACAGATTTATTCTGGCTTCATTTATCAGGGCCCTTCCTTCATGAAAGAAATCAACAAAGCCATCCTGAAAGCCGGCTTGTAAAAAGGCCCCTTCAGGATAATAAGCAACCATAAGAGCACGATTTTTTTCGTGCTTTTTTTATGTTCTCTGCCTTACCAATCGCCATTCCCCAATTTTTGCTTATCTTCGCAAATATAGATTGGGGCAATTTTTGACTTGCAGGATGACCGTTTAAAGCGCCCCAGCTTATTCAAACGAAAATACTTCTGTACATCTTCGGAAGATCTATTCCCATTATGGCTGAGAACACATTCATTACCAATAATACACCAAAGGAGAGTGCCAATAGCGCGCCCGCTCCAAAAGTCAGTGCTCAAAAACAGAAAGCAACCCCCGAGAGCAAAAAGAAGAAAACAAAACTGAAACGCCCTACCTTTCATAAGGATAAGCGCTTCCAGTTATCGTCAGGAATTTTCCTGATGCTCGGCGCGGCATTTGCCACCCTGGCCATGATCTCTTTTATTTTCACCGGCCACGCCGACCAGAGTATTATGGAATCCTTTTTGGCCACCGGCGTTCGGGCGGCAGGTGTTGAAGCCGCCAACTGGCTCGGCATCACAGGCGCATGGGTATCTTATATTTTCATGTACCGCCTTACGGGCGTAGCCTCTTTCACCATTCCGGTACTGATCTTTCTTTGGGGCGCAAAAATAACTTTCGACAAAGTAACAATTGACCTGCGCAGAATCCGAAATTTCATCATCTTCTTCAACCTGTGGCTGGCGACATTTATGTCCCTGTGCCTGCTCATGTCAGAGAGCCGCACTTATCACGGCTACTGGTCGTTTTTAGGCGGAGGCATTGGCCATGAAATCGCCCTGCTCTTCGATGAACTTTTTGGATGGGGAGCGTTCATCATTCTGCTCATTATTGTCGGAACATTCATCATTTACTTTTTCGATATCAAGGAATCATTGCGCTTACCGCAATTTTCTGCCCCTGACTTCCTGAAAAGAAAACATTCGGAAGATACAGATGCCACAGATCAGGAGGAAGAACTGACTGAAGAAGCACCAATACCGCCCGTTAGCGCACAGGAGGAACTTCAGCCAAAGAACAACAAACCCGCTGCCCCTGCGCCAAAAAAAGTGGCCTTGACGATCGAAAAGACACCGCCCGAACCTCAGCAGGAAACGGAGGAAGAACCTTTGCCTTTTGAAGTGCCAGAAGTGGTTCTCAAACCCCAGAGCATGAGAAATAAGGTTTTGGTTCCTGAAGAGGAAGCACTGACACCAAATGAGGACAGTGCCACTCCGGAGTCAGAAAATGACGCTTCCGAAGCCCAAGAAATTCCCCTGCCACTCCCGAAAAAAAAGCAGGAAATTACTGCGGAAGAAGAGGAAAACCTTGAACTCAGCGTGGAAGTTGCTGAAGTGGATGATAAGGCAGAAGAGGACGAAGATGAGGCAACAAACGTACTCAATTCGGAACCTTATGATCCCCACCTCGATTTGGGCTCCTACGAGTTCCCTTCGGCAGAACTGCTAACGGCCTACCCTCCCAACGATCAGGAAATTTCCGAAGAAGAATTGCAGGAAAATTCCGATAAAATTGTGGAAACCCTGCAAAATTTCCGCATTAATATTGACAGCATTAAGGCGACGATCGGGCCGACCGTTACCCTGTATGAGATTGTTCCGGCACGGGGGGTGAAAATTTCAAAAATCAAAAACCTTGAGGACGACATCGCCCTCTCATTATCGGCATTGGGTATCCGTATTATCGCCCCAATTCCGGGTAAGGGAACGGTGGGTATTGAAGTACCAAACACCGTGAAAGAAATGGTGTCGATGCGTTCGGTACTCGATACCGACAAATTTCAGAAAAGCAACAAAATCCTTCCTGTGGTTATTGGAAAGACCATTTCCAACGAAGTTTTTGTCTTTGATCTGGCCAAAATGCCCCACCTGCTGATTGCCGGGGCCACGGGGCAGGGTAAATCCGTAGGGCTGAATGCCGTGCTTACTTCCCTGCTTTACAAAAAGCACCCTTCGGAACTGAAATTCATCTTGGTCGATCCTAAAAAAGTGGAGCTGACCCTTTACAATAAAATTGAAAAACACTTTCTGGCCAAGCTTCCCGATGAGGATGAAGCCATTATCACAGATACCAAAAAGGTGGTCAATACACTGAATTCCCTTTGTATTGAAATGGATAGCCGATACGACCTGCTCAAAAATGCCGGTTGCCGAAACATCAAAGAATACAATGCCAAATTTGTATCGCGCAAGCTGAATCCGCTTGACGGTCACCGCTTCCTGCCTTACATTGTGTTGGTGATTGACGAGCTAGCCGATTTGATGATGACCGCCGGCAAGGAAGTCGAAACGCCTATCGCCCGCCTGGCACAACTTGCCCGAGCAATTGGGATTCACCTGGTGGTAGCAACCCAGCGCCCATCGGTCAATGTGATTACCGGGATTATCAAAGCCAACTTCCCTGCACGACTCTCTTTCAAAGTAACCTCAAAGATTGACTCCCGCACCATTCTTGATGCGGGTGGCGCAGAACAGCTTATTGGCCGTGGAGATATGCTACTCTCGCAGGGCAGCGACCTGATTCGTCTGCAGTGTGCTTTTGTGGACACTCCTGAAGTGGACCGTGTTTGTGATTTTATCAGTGAACAAAGAAGTTACTCAACGGCTTACCTGCTTCCTGAGTATGTCGGTGAAGAAGGGGAAAACGGTGCTGCCGGTGTGGACCTTTCCGAGCGTGATGTCCTTTTTGAAGAAGCGGCCTACACGGTTATCCGTCATCAGTCGGGCTCCACTTCACTGATTCAGCGAAAACTGAAACTGGGCTACAACCGCGCAGGCAGAATCATCGATCAGCTTGAAGCCGCAGGCATCGTTGGGCCGGCTCAGGGCTCCAAAGCTCGCGAGCTGTTGGTCAATGATGAATATGCCCTCGAACAGTTATTAGACAATATGTAGTCTGATATTTGCGCAATTCAACCGAATAATTGAAATTTAAATTATAATTCTCAACCTTAATGAGTAATCTTGTTATTGATTATAGTTAAGAACTTGAACACTATATTGAAACTAATATTTAACATGAAAAATATCTTTGCATTTTTACTCTGTTTCATGATGGCCTCTTTTGCTTATGCGCAAAAAGACCCTAAAGCTTTAAAGGTACTCGATGCGATGAGTAATAAATACCAAAAGATGGACGCCTTCAGTGCCTCGTTTACACAAACGCTGGAAAACAAAATGGAGGATATCAAAGACTCCTTCAATGGGAACATCCTTGTGGCGGGTACCAAATACCGATTGGAGGCCTCAGGTCAGGTGATTTACAACAACGGAAAAACCATCTGGACCTGGCTCAAAGAAGACGAAGAGGTGAACATCTCCAATAATGATGCAGAGGATGGCAGCTTCGACATTGCCGGCATTTATGACATGTACAAAAAAGGCTATAAATACCTGTACCTTGAAAAAGCTGCCGTAGATGGAAAACCGGTAGATGTGGTCGATTTGGTTCCTGAAAACCACGATCAGTCGATCTTCAAAATCAGAATGAAAATCAATCAGAAAACCCACCAGCTCATGGCCTGGGAAATCTTCGACCGTTCGGGGATCAACTATTTCTACACCATCAATAATTTCACGGAAAACCCCAAGGTAACGGAGGCCGATTTTAAATTCGATACTTCCGCACACCCAGATGTGGAGGTAGTCGATTTACGATAAAATCCCCCCGACTGCAAAGCATTTTACAGCCTACTTATTTTATTGAAAGAAAATAATAAAGCAATAGCAATCTATTGATTTTGTGTTAAATTTGCGCCTCGGTTCACTTGGCTCTTCTTTTGACCGGCAAAATATCAGTATTTTACTTTGACATTCAGAATACACCGATGAATAGAGCGACACTTTTTGAGCAAATTCAACAAAAGAAGTCTTTCCTTTGTGTAGGTTTAGACACCGACATTAAAAAAATACCTGCCCACCTTTTGGACAGTGAAGATCCTATCTTCGAATTCAATAAAGCGATTATTGACGCTACGAAAGATTTTACCGTAGCCTACAAACCCAATATCGCTTTTTATGAATCTTTGGGAGCTGAAGGATGGAGAAGCCTTGAAAAAACACTGAATTACATCCCAGAAAATATCTTCACCATTGCAGATGCCAAGCGTGGGGATATTGGTAACACCTCAGGTTTGTATGCACGTGCTTTCTTCGAAAACATGGCATTCGATTCCATTACCGTGGCCCCATATATGGGTGAGGATTCCGTGAAGCCATTTCTGCAATATGACAACAAATGGGTGATCCTTTTAGGGCTGACCTCCAATCAGGGAAGCTTTGATTTTCAGCACTGCGATTTGGGCAAAAACGAGGCCCTGTGGCAGCGTGTACTGAAAAAAGGTAAGGAATGGGGTACTGAAGATCAGATGATGTATGTGGTAGGTGCTACCCGTGCAGACATGATGAAAAAAGTGCGTGAAGTTGTTCCCAACCACTTTTTGCTTGTTCCTGGTGTTGGTGCACAGGGTGGCAGCTTGGAGAAAGTTGCTGAAAATGGCATGAATGACCACTGCGGATTATTGGTAAATTCTTCCCGTGGCATCATTTACGCTTCAAATGGCACAGATTTCGCTGAGAAAGCAGGAGAGGCCGCTAAAGCTTTGCAAGAAGAGATGGCCATTTATCTGGAAAGATACCTTTAATTATAAAGGCTAAAAATATTCTAAAGGAGATTGAACCTCAGGGTTCTTTCTCCTTTTTTTGTGTAATATATGTACCAAAATTCCTGAAGCCCTTTTTACTGAAAACAGTTTTAAAGGCTATGCAAGAAGCTTTTTTACATTATATCTGGCAAAGTCAGCAGTTCAGCCATCTGCAACTGACTACCGACGACGGGGCGCCATTGCAAGTGTTTACCCCTGGTTTTATCAATACCGAAGCGGGCCCCGACTTTGAACAGGCAAGGGTTAAAATCCAGCAATTGGAGTGGCTTGGAAAAGTTGAAATCCATCTCAAATCTTCTGACTGGTATGAGCATGGGCATCAGCACGACAAAGCCTATGACAACGTGATCCTGCATGTGGTCTGGGAGAACAACCGCCCCGTTCACCGTACCGACGGCACCACCATCCCAACCCTCAGCCTGAAAAATCGGACCTCCAAAGGAGCGATGGAAAAATACCGTTACTTTCTACAGACCGATCAGGAACACCCCTGCAAACCTTTTCTGATGCAAGTTCCCGATTATTTTAAATGGGGCATGATAGAACTCGCCGCAGAAGAAAGACTCCTCCGAAAGCGGGACCTGATCCTTCAGTACCACCATAAGGCAGGCGCCAACTGGCAACAAACCGCCTTTTGGGTGATGGCCAGTGCGCTGGGTTCAAAGCTCAACAAAGAAGCCATGACTTTGCTCGTCGAGCGGCTTTCATGGCAGAAGCTTGCAAAAACCGCCAATCAACCCCTCACCACCGAAGCGATCCTCTTTGGAACCGCAGGCCTTTTACAGTCGCCTCCACGCGATAATTATGAGGCGGCACTGCTGGAAGAGTTTCTTTTCTATCAGAAAAAACTTGACCTTCACCCCCTCCCTGCCACGGCCTGGCGCTTTGCCCGAACGCGGCCATTTAACTTCCCGACCATTCGGCTGGCACAGCTGGCCACCTGGCTCGCTCATCATCCGATTCCGCTGAACAGCCTGACCACCTCACCGTTTAAAAATCCAGCCCCTGAGGCTTGGAGTTTACAAGGATCAGACTATTGGCAGAAGCACCACCAGTTTGGAAAACCTTCCGCAAAAAACTTCTCGAAAGTTGGCAAAAAGATGCTTGAAAGTATCAGCATCAACGCCATTGCCCCCTTTATGCTGGCTTATGCGCAAAACACAGGAAAAGAACCCTTGAAATACGAAGCTATTGAATTGCTTGAGCAACTTTCCGCAGAAGACAACCGCATCCTGAACAGGTGGAAAACACACGGAATAAAGGCAAAAAATGCACGGGAATCCCAGGGTTTGATTCACCTTGAGCAGCAATATTGCCAGCTTCACCGATGCCTCCACTGCAAAATTGGACGATGGGCGATCGGTAAAGGTGCTTTAACAGTAAAAATGACGCCCTAAAAAAAGTGGCTGGTGATCGGTGGGCCAAAAATCCACCATCACCAGCCTCCCTTTAAAAAGACCTGACTTGACCACCCACTTAATGGGCGTGCTCCGCTTCCTCCTTGTTCATTTCAGCAAGCAAATAATAAGCAGCATTTTGCACCACCTGTGCCGCCGAATCCATTTCAGCCATAGGTTTCACCGCCACAAGCCCCAAAGATTTGGCCCCCAACGCCACTTCCTGCCGCTGATACCGCGCACCCTCATCATCGGGTGTTGCCGTAAAAATGAAATACTTGCCAGCCTCCTCCACCACAGCAGCTTCAGGCACTGCCCATTCCTCTTGTGTTCCTGTCTGAATATTTCCCTTAATGAAAAGGCCTGGCAACAGGTGGGCATGGTCTTTCAGTGGTTCGGCATGCACATGCACCGCTTTGCGTTCCTCCTCGAAATTCTTCCCAACGGAAATCACCCTGGCGTCAAAAATCATCTCTGGGTGCTGACTCAGCGCAAACTGAACCGTCTGCCCCTCTTTCACCTTAAAAACATCCCGCTCGTAAACCATCAGGTCGGCATGTACATGCGAGGGATCCACCAGCTCTATCATGGCCATTTGAGGATTTACATATTGCCCCGTGGCAATATTAACCACCGTAACCGCCCCATCAATAGGTGCGCGTACCGCTGCCAACGGCACGATGTCGCCATTTTCCACTTTTTTTGCTGAAATATTCAGCATGTCCAGCTTCATTTTCAGTCCATTAACCCGCCCCTTCAGGGTAAAATAATTCGCTTTGATCTCCTGAAACTGCTTCCCCGAGGCTACCTTCTGCTCATAAAGTTCCTGTTGCCGCTTATAATCCTGCGCCACAAACTGCAACCGCTGATAGGCCTCCTGATAATCGAGCTGCACCTGAATAATCTCGGGATGCTCGAGGTAGGCGAGTACTGCCCCTTTCTTGACAGTCTGCCCCTCCACCACCAAAATTTTCTGGGCATTTGCCCCGATGGGTGCTGAAATATAGGCCTTGCCCTGAGGCGGGACTTCCAGCCGTCCATTGGCCACCACCACCTGCGAAAGCACCTGCTTTTGCATTGGCGCCGTACGGATCTCCAGCGCATTAACCTGCGTGTTGGTCAGCATCACCTGCCCTTCCGCTAATTGCTCATGATCAGCATGGTCATCATGGTCATCATGGTCAGTATGACCGTCATGGGACTCGTGACTGTTTGTTGCCACGGCCTCATGCTGCCCCTCGCCAGGCTGGCAACCACTAAAGGCCAGCAGCAATCCTAAAATTAACAAAGATTGATATATCGTTTTCATTGGTCGTTTCTTAAAAAATTATAATTGAGTCAGCAGGTATTCAAGGTCGATCTGCGCCACCAGCAAAGCCCCAAGCGCATCGTAATACGCCTGATAAACCTGCATGGCACCATCCATACTCTGAATGTAGGAGATATAATCCACCGCTCCCTTTTCATAGGAAAACCTGGCCGTCTCGATCTGCTCTTCGGCAAGGGGGAGCAACACGCTGCGGTAATTATCTACTGACCGCTGCCATTTGGCAAAGATCATGCTTTGCTGTTTCAGCTGCGTTTTCAACTGCACAGCCTGCTCCAACTGTTGGACGTGGATCCCCTCCCGTGCCATTTTCGCCGCCTTGATTTTTCCTTTTTGCGCATTGAATACCAAGGGCAGGGAAATCCCCGCCTGCCAGGTATAAAAACCACTTTGTCCCTCAATCCGCTGCCAGCCATATTGCACATTCAGCTTGGGCAGGAATTTCGCCTGCTCTACATTCACTGCCTGATCCGCAAGGGCGGTTTGTTGCTGATAATACAATAGCAACGGATGCGCCCCCACATCGGCAGCATTCACCGAAAGGGGCTGCAGATACTGCTCGGGCGTGGCCTTGACCACAAACATTGTGTCGGTCATCAGCCATTGTTGCAAGCCCGCAAGCTGCGTGTAATAATCCTGATGCACTTGTGCCTGCTGTGTTTTCAGCAACTGCATTTTATTGCGCGCAGCCAGGTAGTCCAGCTTACCCGTGGCTTCAGACTCATACATTAATTTGGCACGCTGCTCAAAATCCTGATTAAACGCCATAAAGCGATTCATCCACTCCATACGTGCATAAGCGACCGACGACAACACCCAGTCCTTGCTCACCCGCTTTTTAAGGTTTTGCCATTGAAGTTGCTGAAAAGCTTCCGCGGTTTTGCCTGCCTGCTCAAAATATTTGGCTTTGGAGTGCATACCGAAAACATCGATATTTTGCTGACTGAACATCACCGGAGTGTAAACCCCACGCCCGTCAGTCCCAATCTCTTCCCCACCACTACTGATTTGGGTACTGCCAAAATTATAGGCCGACTGCCTGAGCGCCTTCTGCTGAGCCACACCATAGGCCGCCTGTTTGAGGCTTGGATAGTTATTTCTTGCGCGCTCCAGTGCTTGCTCAAGACTGATATCCTGCTCATTTTGCATTGTTTGAGTGGCTTGCGCCCGAAGACTGAAAGGCAATACCAGCATCAGGAAGGTAGCCATGACGGCCTTGATATGGGATCCCTGCATTTTTTTAGATTGATGAATAAACTGATATAAAATGGGCAGGATCACCAGGGTCAGCAAACAAGCCGTAAATAAGCCCCCGATAACGACGGTCGCCAGAGGGCGCTGTACTTCTGCGCCAGCACCATTTGAAATGGCCATGGGCAAAAAACCGAGTATATCCGTGGAGGCCGTCAATAAGATAGGCCGCAACCGTCGGGTGGTGCCTTTGATCAGGCGCTCCCGAAGCGGCAAATGTGCCAGTTCTTCATAGCCCTGAATCAGTACCAAACCATTGAGTACCGCGACGCCAAACAAAACAATAAAACCCACGCCTGCTGAAATACTAAAAGGCATGCCGCGCAACCAGAGGCTGACAATCCCCCCGACCACTGCCATCGGAATGGCCATATAGATCATCAGGGTTTCTTTGATTTTGCCCAGTGCGAAATACACCAGTACGAAAATCAACAGGAGGACCATAGGCACCAAAAGCTGCAGTTTGCGCTTGGCACGCTCGAAATTCTCAAAAGCACCTCCATAGCGCACAAAATAGCCTGGCGGCATTTGCAGCTGCTCATCAAGGCGCTGCTGTATTTCCCCAACAAGAGAGGCTACATCGCGCCCACGGACATTAATGCCCACATAGGTTCTTCGGTTGGTATCGTCACGGCTGATCTGCATCGGGCCTGGTTCGTAACTAATCGTCGCCAGCTCCGACAGGGGAATACTCACCCCATTTTCAAGGCGGATATAAAGCTGCTGAAGGTCGGTAATGTCCTGTCGGTGGGATTTCGCCAGCCTAACCACCAGTTCAAACCGCCGCTCCCCCTCAAAGATGGTTCCCGCCACACCACCAGCAAAAGCAGCATGAATGGCCTCGTTGACCTCCTCCACAGAAGCGCCGTATTTGGCCAAATGGGCACGGTTTAATTTCACCTGCATTTGCGGCTGCCCATCGGTAGCCTCCACCTTCAGGTCCCCCACGCCATCAATTCCTTGAATCAGCGCGCCTGCATCCTTGGCTATTTTGGCAAGAACTTTCAGGTCATCACCATAAATTTTCACGGCAATATCTTCACGCACCCCTGTCAGTAACTCATTGAAGCGCATTTCTATCGGTTGTGTGAATTCAAAATTAATGCCTGGCACCTGTGTCAGTAGTGCTTCCACCTCATGCACCAGCTGCTGCTTACTCATGCCCTCACGCCACTGGTCCTTCGGTTTAAGATTCACAATTACATCGGCAACATCCATTGGCATGGGGTCAGTCGGCACATCAGCCACACCAATACGGCTGACCACATGTTTGACCTCGGGAAAGTGTTCCATAATCAGCCGTTCCACGCAGCTGGTGCCATCAATGGTTTCTGAAAGTGCGGAACCAGGCTTCAGAATCACATGAAAGGCAAAATCACCCTCATCAAGTTTGGGGATAAACTCCCCTCCCATTCGGCTGAAAATACCAAAGGACACCACCAGGAAAACCACGGCAATACCGATGGCTTTCTTGCCGTTGTTCAGTGCGTAAGTCAATACCGGTTCGAATTTCCGCTCCAGAAAAGCCACCGCCCTTGCGCCAAAATTTGGTGTAGACCGTCCCTTGACTTTCAGAAAGTAAGCCGAAACCATCGGTACGTAAGTCAGGCAAAGGATCATGGCGCCCAATATGGCAAAGCTGAACGTCAGGGCCATCGGTTTGAACATCTTCCCTTCCACGCCTTCAAGCGCCAGCAGAGGAATAAATACAATCAGGATGATCAGCTGCCCGAAAAAGGCGGCGTTCATCATCTTCCCTGAAGCATTACGCACCACTTCGTCGCGTGATTCCTCCTGCCTGCTCCCCAACCGCTGATGCAGCATAAAAACAGCACTTTCCACGATAATCACAGCCCCATCGACAATAATGCCGAAATCTATCGCACCAAGGCTCATCAGGTTGGCCCACACCCCAAAGGTGCGCATCATCATAAATGCAAAAAGCAATGACAACGGAATCGTGGAGGCGACAATAAGTCCCCCACGCCAGTTCCCGAGGAGTAATACCAAAATAAAAACGACGATCAGCCCTCCCTCCAGCAGGTTTTGGATTACTGTGGAGGTGGTTTGCGCTACGAGTTCCGAACGGTCATGAAAGGGGACAATCCGCACTCCCTCGGGCAACGACTTCTGAATTTGCGCCATACGCTCCTTAATGGCCCCAATCACCTGATTGGAGTTTCCGCCCTTGAGCATCATCACCATGCCACCAACCGTTTCCCCCTGCCCATCGGCCGTCAGGGCACCATAGCGAATCGCATGGCCAATAGCTACCTTCCCCACATCCTTGATCAGTATGGGTAAACCCGTGTTATTGGTCACCACCACCTGTTCAATATCCGCCACCGAGCGCAACAGCCCTTCCCCACGGATAAAATTAGCCTTGTGGTTTCTTTCAATATAAGCCCCACCTGTATTGGCGTTATTTTTTTCCAAAGCCTGATAAACATCAGCAATGGTCAGGTTCATCCCGTTGAGCTGGTCAGGGTTCAACTGCACCTCGTACTGCTTGACCGCCCCGCCAAAGCCATTCACCTCCACCACACCCGGCACCATCGCCATTTGCCTGCGGATAATCCAGTCCTGCATTTCCCGAAGGTCCGTCAGGTTATAGCGGTCTGAAAACTGGTCGTCCACCTTCAGTATATATTGGTAAACTTCACCAAGGCCCGTGGTGATCGGTCCCATCTCGGGCGTACCGAACCCCTGAGGAATCTGTTCCTGGACTTTCCCCAGTTGTTCGTTCACCAGCTGCCGCGGCAAAAAAGTCCCCATATCCTCATCGAACACCACCGTAACCACCGAAAGCCCAAAACGGGAAACGGAACGGATTTCCTCCACACCAGGCAGGTTGGCCATGTTCACCTCCACGGCATAAGAGATAAACTGTTCAATATCTTCAGCACCCAAATCGGGCGCGACAGTAATGATCTGCACCTGATTGTTGGTAATATCAGGCACAGCATCAAGGGGCAGACCACGCAAAGCATAAAGCCCACCGATTACCCACGCGACCATCAGAAGGCAAACCACCCCCTTGTGTCGAATAGACAGGTCAATTATTTTTTGTATCATTTGATTTTTTATTCACTGATTGTCAGGCATGCAACTTGCGCTTAAAAAAAATAGCGGCACAGCAAGCCTGTTCAGCTTTAAAAGCTGATTAAAAAAATTTAGTAATTTTTAAATCAGTGCTGTCCGAGGCGGACGAAAGAGGTCGATGGTGAGTTGCTGCACCGACAGCTGTTTGATGACTGGGTTCTTGAAGTGTGTGGCCGTTACCACATAAAACAATGCGGGCAACGTTACCCGATGCTGATCTACCGTTTGCTGGCAACAGCTGCAAAGGCAGAATGGTGAGCAGGCCTCCCCAAAATCCTCCTCATGAGCATGCGCCGAAAGCTCCGCACAATAATGGCCCGCATCCTGCTCATCAACATGTGGTGGCTCATCGGAACAAGGCACAAAGCTGATAGCGGTAATGTAAAGGCTCAATATGATGGTGAGTATTCTCAAGGGCGATGCTGCGGTTTTGCTGTAAAAATACTCGATTATTATAAGCCCTGCAACAAAAACGTCCGCAGGAAGATTAAATTTTAAAGGAACGGAAACCAGGGAAATATCCCAAGGGGAAATCCCCCGCACTATTCGACTGAGCGACCCTCCAAATCCCTTCCTCAATTTATAAGAACTGACCATGAAAGTGTTACCAAATTCTGGGCAAGATTCATCAGAATATTCGGTGCTTTTGCTTGCATTTTTAGCTGAATTTTGAAAATATTCAGCTTAAATTGACCTTATTGTAAATGACATTATTCCCATTGCCCACCGATGGTGAATTATACCAAAGATAATTGACATTATTCTTCATGGACTTTTGAATGAGCCTGAAGAATTTTTATATTAAGATATGACCACAGTTGAATTGGAAGAGGAGCGTAAGGAAATTATTTCACGCTACCGCAAAATGCTTAGGCATGCCAAACCCGTGCTTAAGGATGGAGATGCTAAAATCATAAAAAAAGCTTTCTACACCGCCATGGAGGCGCATCAGGACATGCGCAGAAAGTCTGGTGAGCCTTATATTTTTCACCCGATTGAGGTCGCCATGATCTGTATCGATGAAATTGGCCTTGGCACCACCTCGATTGTCGCTGCGCTGCTTCATGATGTGGTAGAAGATACCGACATTGAACTGACAGACATTGAGCGTGACTTTGGTCCTAAGGTCGCACAGATTATTGACGGACTGACCAAGATTTCTGGGGTGTTTGAATATGGCACCTCGGCGCAGGCGGAGAATTTCCGAAAAATGCTGCTGACCCTCTCGCAGGATGTCAGGGTGATTTTGATTAAACTCGCTGACCGACTGCACAACATGCGTACCCTCGGGAGCATGCCTCGACACAAGCAGCTGAAAATCGCTTCAGAAACCATCTACCTGTACGCTCCTTTGGCACACCGCCTGGGATTGTATGCCATAAAATCAGAGCTGGAGGACCTTTACCTGAAATACTCTGATCAGGAAACTTACCGTGAAATTGCCAACAAGCTCAACCAGACCAAGGTGGCGCGTAATAATTTCATCAAATCGTTTATCAGGCCAATCCGCACCAAGATTGGAACGATGAACTACCCTTTTGAAATCAAAGGCAGGCCCAAGTCCATCTATTCCATCTGGCGGAAGATGAAAAAGCAGAATGTGCCTTTTGAGCAGGTTTATGACCTCTTTGCCATCCGTATCATTATCGATACCCCTATGGAAGAAGAGAAAAGCACCTGCTGGCAGATTTACTCCCTTGTAACGGACTCCTACAAGCCCAACCCCGACAGGTTGCGCGACTGGATTTCTACCCCAAAGGGAAATGGCTATGAATCGTTGCACACCACCGTAATGAGCCGTCCTGGCCAATGGGTGGAGGTACAAATTCGTACCCGCCGCATGGATGAGATTGCCGAGAAAGGTTATGCCGCCCACTGGAAATACAAGGAAAATTCCAACAAACAAAATGGTGCTGGAGGACTGGAAAACTGGATTGCCAAGGTGCGGGAAATGCTCGAGCAGAACGATTCGAGTGCCATGGAGTTTGTGGACGATTTCAAGTCGAACCTATTCAATGAGGAGGTGTTCATTTTCACACCAAAAGGCGACCTGAAAATTTTGCCTCATAATGCCACCGCCCTGGATTTTGCTTTCGAGATCCACTCAGAGGTGGGCGCCAAATGTATTGGTGCCAAAGTCAATCAGAAGCTCGTTCCACTTTCTTACAAGGTAAAAACTGGTGACCAGGTAGAAATCCTGACTTCCACCAAGCAAAAGCCCAATGAAGGCTGGCTAAAAAATGTGGTTACTTCAAAAGCGCGATCACGGATTAAGGAAGCCCTCGCTGAAGACCGCAAGCGGAATATTGAAATGGGCCGAGAAATTGTGGAGCGGAAAGTGAAGCAGATGAAAATGGATTATAATGAAGTCACCATGCAGCGACTTCGTGCCTTTTTCAACCAGAAATCTATTCCCGACCTGATGGATAAAATCGGCAAAGGAGAGATTGACGCCAAAGAGATCAAAAAATTCCAGGAAGCCCGCGAACAGGTTTCAAGCAAAAAGAAAACAACCACGCAGGTTACCGACGCCAGCACCTTCAAAAAAGAGGCCGTTACCAACAAGAACCGCGAACGCGATGAGGACATCCTCTATATTGGGGAGGACATGGATATTTTTGAATACAAAACAGCCAAGTGCTGCAATCCTATTCCTGGCGATGACATTTTCGGTTTTATCACTGTAAACGAAGGGATTAAGATTCACCGTACCTCTTGCCCGAATGCCGTCGAGCTGATGTCCAACCACGGGCACCGCGTAATTAAAGCCCGATGGGCCTCACAAAAGGATGAATCTTTCCTTACAGGACTTAGAATTGAAGGCACTGACCGCGTAGGGCTGATTAACGATATATCGAAAATTATCTCTGAAGATTTGAAAGTCAACATGAGGTCGGTTTCTATTGAATCCGACAAGGGCATTTTCCGAGGCGATATTCAGCTGTTTGTTCAAGACACCAAGCACTTGGATCAGCTGATTAAAAATCTCAGCAATGTAAATGGTGTTATTCAAGTGACCAGAACAGATTTAAAATAAGGATGTAACATACGATGTGTACTTGGTGATATTCCTCTAAAACAAGCAAATACTGAGAATATATTTTCCTAAGTACGTAAAGCTGACTATATTTGCAGGAGGGCAAGTATTGCCCTCATTTTTTTGTCCAATTAATAACCCGCTTCCTGTAAGAAGCAAAACCCTGACCGTTTATGAAGTTTAATTCTAAAGTAAAAGATGGTATTTTGACAATTCAGGTTGATGGAGATCTGATTGGTCAAGAGGCAGGTTTAGACCTGATTGAGCACATCAATGACCACATTTCAAGCGGAATTACTAATTCAGCGATGGATATTTCGAATTTACGCTACATGAACAGTAGCGGTATTGGCGTGTTAATTACCTCGCTGACGAAGTTTCGTAATGCTGGTGGTGAGCTTGTTTTAATCAAGCCATCTGAGAGTGTAAAAAAATTGTTAATTATCACTAAACTGAATTCGATTTTTACGATTGTAGATACCGAAGAAGAAGCGATAATGGAACTGAAAAATAAATAAAAATGAAGGTAGATATCCTTTTAGGGTTACAATGGGGAGATGAAGGAAAAGGTAAAATCGTAGATTACCTTGCTCCTAAGTATGATACAGTTGCGCGTTTTCAGGGTGGTCCAAACGCTGGCCACACCTTGGAGTTCGACGGCATCAAACATGTCCTTCACCAAATTCCTTCGGGAATTTTCCGTGAAAACATCTTGAACATCGTTGGGAATGGAGTTGTTCTTGATATTGTAATCTTTAAAGATGAGATCAAAAAAATGGCTTCTTTCAATTTTGATGTGAAAGAACGCTTGGTGCTTTCCAAGAAAGCGCAATTGATCTTACCAACCCACCGCCTGTTGGATGCTGCTTACGAGCAATCTAAGGGTGATAAAAAAATCGGTTCTACATTGAAAGGAATCGGTCCTACTTACCAGGATAAAGTCGCGCGTGTTGGTTTGCGTGCGGGTGATCTTTTGGCCCCTAACTTCAAAGAGCGTTACGACAACCTTGTTGCACAACATTGCCGCATTTTGGATTCTTACAACTTTGAGTACGATCTGGAGCAGGTGAACAAGACTTTCTTTGAAGCAGTGGAGTACATCAAAGGCTTTAAAATGGTGGATGGTGCTTACTTCATCAATGATCGCTTAAACAAAGGTCAGTCGGTATTGGCAGAAGGAGCGCAGGGTTCTCTTTTGGATATCGATTTTGGAAGCTACCCATACGTTACCAGTTCAAACACCACTTCAGCAGGTGCTTGTTCAGGAATGGGCGTTGCTCCAGGTAAAATCGGCCGTGTTTATGGTATCTTCAAAGCATACTGTACACGCGTAGGTTCAGGTCCATTCCCAACTGAGCTATTTGATGAGACTGGAAAAGAGCTTCAGACAGTAGGAAACGAGTTTGGTGCAACTACAGGGCGTGAGCGTCGTTGTGGATGGATTGACTTGCCTGCTCTGAAATATGCGGCGATGATTAACGGGGTTACTGAGATGTTCATGATGAAGGCCGACGTATTGGACGGCTTCGAGGAGATCAAGGTTTGTACTGCCTATAAATTAGAGGATGGTACCCTAACGGAAGAGATGCCATTTGACATCGATAACGAAACCGTTGAGCCAATCTACGAAACACTGAAAGGATGGAACACTTCCCTTCAGGGCTTTGATTCTTACGAGGCACTTCCTCAGGAATTGAAAGACTACGTGAAGTACATTGAGGATTTCACTGGCGTAAAAATCAACATCGTTTCTGTTGGTCCTGACCGTACGGAAACATTCATCAGAGAAGAAATCATCATCAAATAATTGATGTCGATATAAAATACAAAAGCTGCCAATTTTTACGTTGGCAGCTTTTTTTTGCGCGTATTCAAACGCCATATTTTTAGCTATTTCGAGTAATCGAGGACAAACACCAAACTGATCTCATTTCGCATTTGCAGGGCTGGCCCTTTGGAGCCATCATCACGGGTGATGTCAATATCATGGTCATAGACGATCTGCGAATGAATGGAAGTGGAAATATACCGATTCACCTGAAAGCGCAAGTTGTTGGTCCAGTTGGTTACCACCCTTGTGAAAGTCTGAAAAGGCGAGAAAAGTTCAAGGTTGGAAGTATAGTAGATATTTGGGAAAATCTCCGTTTCCTTAAAATCGACGGACAGACCCGAACCAAGCTGGCTCCGCATCCGCTTGCCTGCTTCCACACCAAAAGCGCCTTCGTCTGACAATTCCTGATCGAGCAGGAAGGTTACCTTACCCTTAATTGGCGACACCAGAACGTTCAAATTCTTAATACGGTTATAGGAGAAACCCAGCGAGAGCTGCAAGTTACCTGGCGCCATGAAGTTGGAAATATACTTTCTGTCAGAGTTGAAACCTGGCTGAAACTGGGTACGAAAATCCTCGAGGGCGGAAAGCTGCCAGGATTTTGTTACCTGCCTCGACTGCCGAGAGACAAACCATATCTGGTCACTGTTTTTATCAAGCTTCTCCCCATTCCGAATAACACCGTAGCGTAACTCCATCCTATTTTCAAGCTCCATATTGTCGCGCTTTTTATTGGCAAAAACACGAAACTCTGTAGAGGCGTTCAAGGAGCTTTCCCCCCCAGGGTTCCAGTTGGAGAGTGACACCTGCGCAATGTGAACACGCAGCCCACCACCGTAAGTCCAATATTGTGGTTTGTTGTCTTCTTCAACCTGCGCGGTAGAAGGGACGACCATAAACTTGGGGTTCAATCGCAGCTCCATGGTATCCAGGGAAGCCTGATAGACCGAAATGGAATCGTTATAATGATTCACATCGACCAATAATACTTTAGGAGGGAAGAAGAATTTCAGGGTATCGACATTGGAAATTTTCAAAGAGTCCCGCATACGTGTCGGTGCGATCACGACATACTCAGGCTCCTGAAGGTAATACAGGGAATCATACTTTAACTGCTCCGATATTTGCTTGAGCGAATCCATGCGGGCTTTATACTTGTGCCCAAAGTTCAGAATCTCGATTTGCTCTGCATCAGTATCATTACTCTGTGCAATCGTACAAAGGGGGAGAAGGAAAAGTAAAAAAAGGAGGATCAATCTCATTTGAAAAATATTGAATTTTGATTGAAACGCAAAAATCAAAAAAAGCTTGGCATTCACCAAGCTTTTCATCAAAATCACAAAAATTCTTTTACCTTTTCAAGGGACTGACTCGTCAGGGGTTTTGTTATGAAGGTAATTACTTTATCATTACTCATGATCTGGTCAATATCCCGTTCATTGTCCGAGCTTGAGAGAATCACAATTTTACATTTTTCTTTCACCACATCGGGGTACTTTTCAAACTCATATAAAAATACAAAGCCGTCGACGATGGGCATGTTGATATCCAAAAAAATGATGTTCGGCAACAAGTCTGGCGTGTTGGCCTCTTCATGTAACCGATCAAGGGCGGCTTTCCCAGAGTTTTCTACTTCTATATTTTCTGCAAAGCCTGCTATTTCAATAATTCGTTTACTGATAAAATTATCGGTGTCGTTATCGTCCACCAATAAGACGCGTTCTACTTTTTGATCAGGCATACTATCTTCCTGTTATTTATATAATTTAAGTGAGCCAATAGTTTGGTTCAGCTCAAAGTCTTACCACTGTACACTGTTTTGTTAAAGATAAGCAATTAGCGGAAGTAAGCACAATTTTTACTCCAAAAACTACAATAGATAAACCTGCTAATCGTGTAGTAAAAATAGCACGATACGCTCTCCAATCTCAAGTTCCGCAGTAGGCTTGTTATTCCATTTCAGTATATCCTGAACACTTACATTGTTCATTCTCGCAATTTTATAGAGGGTTTCTCCTTTTTCAACAATGTGCACTTTCTGCTGTGGCTGGGCCGATTTTTCAGGGGCAGCTTTGGGGGCAACCTCCTGCTTGGTTTTAGTAACTTTCAGTCGCTGCCCAATCGATAATACAGCGCCTGAGCTCAGCTGATTAAGCGCCAACAATTCAGGGACAGGAATATCAAACTCACGGGAGATGGCATAGAAAGTATCCCCTTTCTGCACGGTATAATAATCTGTGGTTACGGACCGATCAATAACTGGTGCAGGAGCAGGTTCCACTGGGGTTGCCTTTTGCTTTTTCTTTACAGCGACTTCTTTTTTGGTTTCCCGATAAGTCGTTTTCTTTTGCTTTGGTTTAGGCGCTGCCTGTTGCTTCTTCTCGGTTACCACAGGCTGATTTTTTTCTACCTGATGATAAATGATGGCCTCTCTGGATTTTCTTTTCTTCCGAAGGTGAATCACACGCCCTGCTTTCAGCTGATCGAAATCACGCATTCTGTTCAACTTCAGCAACGATTTCAATCGGATACCATAATGCTGCGCAATATCCCACATCGTTTCGCCATACTGAGCGGTATGAAACTCCACGCCTTTGTCTGCTCGGCGGTGCTTGCGCTTAAAGTAGAATATTTCTCCTTTATTGATGGTTCTGTGGGCAGGAATATCATTGTAAGTAATGAACTTGATTTCTGATATTTTCCCCAGCGTAGCCAGCGCCGTGATATCATCTCCTGATTGCGCTACCACCCCACGAATGCCATTAATCCGTTTAATCCTCGAGGCAATCCCCCGCCATCTCGGATAGCTTTTAATTTGTGGTGGCGTATTCTCTCCATTCTCATGGGTTTTCTTGGCCATATAATCCATCTGACGTGAAGGACCTTCAACGGGGTAAACAAACTCATAAACCCCTTGGGTTGGTACGCGGCCACGCTTCAGCCACAAGTTATAAGACTGCAACGTTTCTTCATCCACACCAAGGTTGTGCGCCACCTGTTTCATGGTTTTGCCTTGCCCCTGCTTGTAGCGTTGCAAATAATATTTCTGAGGAGGCATGGCTTCTAAAAATGGCTCAAAAGCCAGCTTGTGTGCCAGGGTTTTCTTAACATACCAATGTAACTTAGGCGTCACCTTCATTACTGTCGCTCCTTTGTCCCGCTTATGGATATACCGCTGAGCGCCTCCCAAACCTGCATAGTAAGAGAGCAGTGCATTCACCCAGTTGTCCAGGTAGCGGTTATTTTTTTTCAGGTAATTCGCCGCCCCACGGGTAGAGGCGATGATGCTCATGCGCTCATCAATATTGTGATCGATGCGCAAACCTACCTCCACGCCTGTTGCTTTTTTAAATTGCCAAAAGCCCACCGCGTTGGAAGAAGACACCACATGCCCGAGCAGGGAACTTTCCTGAATGGGTAGATATTTAAAATCATCTGGCAAGCCCTGCTCCTTCATTACCTGCTCAATAATGGGCATATAAGTATATACCCGATTAAGCTTTTGGTCGAAATAAATTCCACCAGTGTGCAGCTTTTCCACCTCCTGCTTCAGTTCAGCACGCAATGCAGGGCTAAGTTCAAGCTTGATACCCGCAAAATACATGACCGACGGAATATGCACCTCTTTTGCCTGAGCCAAAGCTCCCAGCATACAGAATAACAGAACAAAAATGAAAAATGGGTATTTCCTTGCCATAAACTCAAAATTCAACTTAGGGTATGAGCAACCAACAACAGGCCCATGCCTTTGTGGTTCACTCCCAAAAAGATATTAAAATAGCTGCAAATCAGTAATTGCAGCAAACGATTTCAGTACAAAAAAAGAAAGACTATTTTGTAAGAAAAATAGTCTTTGGAAATTTATTTTTTTCGGGCCATCATCAGGCCATCCCGAAGGGGTAATAAAATATTATCTACCCGCGGGTCTTCCTGAACTTTTCGGTTGAATTCGAGCACCGCTGCGGTATCTTTATCGAGCTTTTTACGATTTTTCTCCAGCACCTTGCCACTCCACAGTACATTGTCTGCCAGAATAATCCCACCAGGGTTCAGTCGTTCAATCACGGCTTCGTAATAATTGCCATAGTTACTTTTGTCAGCATCAATAAAAATGAGATCAAAAGTCCCATCCAAGGTTGGAATAACTTCCAGAGCGGGCCCAGTGCGTATCGTGATGCGATCCGCCACGCCCGCTTTCTCGGCATATTCACGAACCATATCACTTAGCTCCTCATTGATGTCCACCGTTACCAACTCGCCATCCTCACGAAGCCCTTCGGCCATCGCAATCCCTGAATAGCCCGTAAAGGTGCCAATCTCTAATATGCGTTTTGGATTTAAAATCTGGGTAAACAGACTCAAAAACCGCCCTTGAAAATGCCCTGAAAGCATTCGGGGCATCAGTACATTCACATTTGTATCCCGATCAAGTTCTTTAAGGACTTGCGGTTCTTCATTCGTGTGCGCATCGCAATACGCCTGTAATTCAGGATCTAAAAACTCCATAAAATCAATCTGTTATTTCTATGCAGGTTTGTAGGTCAGGTAGCTGAACTGCTCCTCTACAAGGAACTCATTGGCTACCGCCATTAATTCTTCTGCCGTTACTGCCCTGATGCTTTTTATCAGCTGATCAAAAGGCTCAATTCTATTCTGATCGAGCAACACTTTTGCCACACTGAGCATCAAGCCCATATTATTTTCCTCGCCCATGGCCAATTGTCCCACCAGTTGCTCTTTGGTCTGACGCAACTGCAGCGGCCCCAGCTTTTTACTTTTCAGCAATCGGAGCTCTTTAATCACCAGTGCTTCCGCCCTTTTGAGGCTTGCAGGATCAGTAGCAAAAAAGAAGCCCAACTGTCCAGCATCGGTATAAGGCGTAAAACTTGCCTCAATAGAATATACCAGGCCGTATTTTTCCCGAAGGCTCAAATTCAATCGGGAGTTCAGGCTTGGGCCACCGAGCAAATTCACCAACATAAAAAAGGCGAGCCTTTTGGGGTGATCAAAGTGCGGGGCGGGCATTCCCATTACGCTATGTGCCTGTGTAATATCCCTTCTTTCTACCACCAGTCGCTTGGGTTCATATAGCGAAGGCGGCTGTCGGTCAAGCTTGGTTCCTTTGGGGCGTAAATCCCCGAGGTAACGCTTGGCCATATCAAAAACTTTCTTTGCGGGAATATTCCCAATACTGGAGAAAATCAGGTGCTCAGGATCCATGGTCCTGTCGATAAACTTCAGAAAATCATCTTGCTGAAATTGTGCAATACTGTCTGTCGTTCCAAGGATATTATAGCCCAGGGGATGTTCAGGGAAAACGAGTTCATCGAAATGATCCTGAATGGCATCTTCGGTGGTATCGTGATACATCGCCATTTCTTCCAGAATCACATTCCTTTCCTTGACGATTTCCTTTTCAGGGAATGTAGAATTAAAGGTAATATCGGTCAGCAATTCAAAGGCTTTGCCAAAATGCTCATCCAGTACGGAGGCATAAAAGCAAACTTTTTCTTTGGTGGTGTAAGCGTTCAACTCTCCTCCTACTGCTTCCAGCCTGTTGAGAATGTGAAATGCGCGTCGATTTTTAGTCCCTTTAAAGGCCATATGCTCCCAAAAGTGGGCAATTCCCAACTCATGGGCCAATTCATCTCTGCTGCCTGTATCCAAAACAAATCCGCAATGGACCACCTTGGTGTGGGTCACTTCTTTGTGCACCACCCGAATCCCATTAGGGAGCTCTAAAATATCGTACTCTTTCATATAGATAGCCGCAAATATAGCTATTGTTATGAGAATAACAGGGCTGATGATTAAATTAATAAAACGAAAAAAGCACTGTTTAACAGTGCTTTTACATTCCAGCTTGGATTAGGTCTATTGCTTAGGATTCTTTGGTCCCGATCAGTTTATTCTCCTTGTCAGATTCCTGCGGTCGGCCATGCTTCAACAGGGTGCGATAGAACATTGCGGGCTCAAAAGGCTTGGCAATAAAGTCCACCATTCCCCATTCAAAAACCTTTTTCTGAATTTCAGTCAGTGCTGAAGCAGTCATGGCTATGATCGGAAGCTCTTTGAAATAAGGCTGATCAAGGCTTTTTATTGCTTTGGTGGCTTCGAAGCCATCCATAACTGGCATTTCAAGGTCCATCAAAATGACGTCATAACGATGTTGTTGCACCATTTCCACTGCCTCGCCACCATGTTCGGCCACCTCGGTTACGATGCCATATTTAGACATGAATTTAGTGGCCACAAATTGATTGATGGCATTATCCTCCACCAGCAATACCCGCAAGCCTTTAAGCTTGGCAACATCAGGCACATCCTGTGCTGCTGCTTGCTTTTCCATGGACAGATCCATATTTGAAGGAATCTGATAAGGAATATCAACCATAAACACCGAGCCGACCTGCTCCTGACTACTTACCTTCACATCGCCACCTTGCAGCTCACATAATCGTTTTGTGATGGTCAAGCCCAAACCTGTGCCGCCGAATTTCCTTGTCGTATCGGTACTCACCTGACTGAAGCTCTGAAAAATGGTATCCAATTTATCTTCAGGAATTCCGATTCCAGTATCGACGACCTGAAAGCGGATTTTGCAGGTTTCTTCAGTAACTTTGAGCGCCTTCACCTTCACCTCTACCGAACCAACAGCGGTAAATTTAATGGCATTGTTGATCAGGTTCACCAAAATCTGCCGAATCCGAACAGGATCCCCAATCACCGCCTCGGGGACATTATCATCAACACTGAGCTTGAGGCCAATCCGTTTTTCTATAGCCTTGAACTGCAACATGTCTGTCACCCCTTCAATATCTTTTTTCAAATGAAAAGGAACCTTCTCAATATCCAGCTTACCAGATTCTATTTTTGAGAAATCAAGAATATCGTTGATTAGCCCCAGAAGACTTTCTCCCGAAAACTTCAGCTTACTCAGATAATCCAATTGGTCTTCCCGCGGATTTTCCTCCAGCAGAATATGCGACAAGCCCACTACGGCATTCATCGGCGTACGAATTTCATGACTCATGGTAGACAGGAACTGCGCCTTGGTTTTCGAGGCTTCCTCGGCCTTCAGCCGCGCTTCAATCAATTCTTCTTTCCGCTGCTTTTCTTCGGTTACAAATTGAGAAAAAATCAGCACCCCACCGATTTCATAATCATCCGTAAACCAGGGGCGCATCTCCCACTTGGCCCATTCCTCTTTGCCATCACACCTGAACACCTGCATTTCCTCTTCTTCCTCATAAACCCCTTTCAGGCCACGGGTAAGTAAAAAATCAATGAGCTGAGAGGTTTCGGGAAAAATCGAATGATAGGACTCCCCGATCAGTTGTAATTTTTTTGTGCGATAATCCTCTTTGAAACGATCACTCACCGCTACAAATCGCAATTCATTGTCCAGCATCGCAATGGCTGCGGGAGCATCCCCGACAAAAGCCTTCAGCGACACCATATTTTTGCGCAGGTGCTCTTCGGCTTTCTTTTTATGCTGAATATCGTTGAGGGTCAGTAAAACCTCCTTCACTTTCTCTTTTTCTACTGAAAATGGGCAAATAACCACCTGATACCAATGAATGGCACCTGAGCCTTTATTGACCTGAATTTCTATCGACACCTTGCTGTCTGTTCCCGAAGAGGCCACATTATTCACTTCGTACTGTAACAATTCAAGATCGGCACGAGACAACAACTTCCGCCAGCGTTCCATTTCAGGCTGCTCCGTACCATAGGCCATCTCATTCCAGAAAGAGCGGTTCTCATAAGTAATTTTGTACTTTTTGATGTCCATCACGACAATCAAATTCGGGGAAGATTTCATCACCTGCTCCACAGCAAGGTCCTGCTTTTTCAGCCGTTCTTCAGTATCTTTTTGCGCCTGCACATTCTGAATGGTTCCACGAAGTGCCGACACCTGCCCATCTGTTTCACTAATTTCCCCCACAATTTTTATCCACACCTGCTCACCACTGCCCAGCGACAATTGCAGTTCTTTATCAAAACAATGGTCGTTGATTTGCAACATCGACAGAAAATCTTCCACAGTGGCGATAGAGAACATTTGTAGCCATTCTTGCAGGCTGCGCAGCCCTCCCTGACTTACCTTCAGGATATGATATACCTGAGCGGTACACCTCACCTGTTGCTTGGCAATATCAACATCGAAGCCACCAATACCCGCAATCGCCTGTGTACCATTTAGCAGGGTTTCCATCTGTTTTTCGGCTTCCACATTGCGCAAGGTCATCAGAAAAACTGCGTTTTCATCCAATTTAATACACTTGAGCTTGGCTTCCATCCAAATTAATTCCTCATTTCTGCAAATACACTCGAGGGTAACCTGCTCATTTTCACCTGCCATTACCCGCTGCAAGGCCTCTTCAAAGGGAGGGTGATACTTGCTGGCGATAATTGAAGTAACGGTACCACGGACGATATCCTCTGGTGCATAACCCAGTTGATCCGAGCAAGAGGGCGAGATATAGTCCACCACACCCGAAGCACTCAAGAGCACAATAATCTCTGTAATATTTTCACTGATCGACCGAAAACGATGCTCCTGCAACATCAAGCTGTCTTTGGTTTTTGACAATACCGCCATGGCTTCTTCAAGCTCCATATCACGGGCCAAAATCTGCTTATTATTGTCTTCCAAAGTTTTGGATTTAGACTTCACTTTAGCGATCAATGGGCGGGTAACAAAAATATAGCCGACAATGAGCAGAAAAAAGATACAGAAGATCAGGCCGATGGTCAGCTGGATCAGCTGTTGATTTTGCAGCTTAAAACGCAGGGAAAGAAAATCCCGAAGATCCAGCAGATGATTTTCAATACGGCTGATTTTTATCAGGGCCTTCGCTTCGGATTGTGAGCCATTCGCTTTTAACTCATTGAGGGTTTGAATATCATTTTCAATGGCATTGATAATCATTTGCCACTCCCCTGAAAAAGCGATGCCTTCAGACTGCTGCATCACCTGTCGGTAACCTGCTTCAATATCCTTCCATCGCAATGGGCTTGCGTTTAAATGAATGGACTGAATCCTTTTAAGCTGTTGATCGACCACCTCGATCAATAGGTCTTGTTGGTGTTGCTTGCGTGAATAAAAAAATAACACTAACTGCGCCCCCACCAAAAGGATGAAAAGGAAATAAGCTAAAATAATATTTAAACGCTTTAATCGATTGGGCATAGTTCGGAGGAAATTAATGTACTAATACATAGCATATCGTTAGTTTAAGGAATAGCAATGAATTTATACATACTCATTGAATGCTAAAACTTACACCTGAAAACCTCCTGTTTTCCATAACCCGTCAGGTATTGGCTACCGATCACCAATGTAATATCCGTGCATATTTTTAATCGCTACAAAAAACACCCCTATCGCCACTGAGGGGCGAAAAAAAACTTTTCACTCAAATCATCTAACCCTCAACCGCTTATCAAAATTTGTTATTTTTTATCCTTTGAACTGTTGGCTATTTGTAAAAAAGCCCTTATGTTTGCATCGCTTTCAAACAAAAGCGCACGTGGTGAAATTGGTAGACACGCCATCTTGAGGGGGTGGTGATCTCACGATCGTGGAGGTTCGAATCCTCTCGTGCGCACACCGATAAAGAGGTTGTATTTTTTACAACCTCTTTTTTTATGCCCAAAAATCGATGCTTCAGCTCCAGAAATCATTATTTTAGTGCCTTGTACTTTCTGAATAAGCCCATGCTATAAAAGTACCGGAGTGTATTTACACCCCAATCACAAGCTACCACCTGTACAACATCAATGAATTTTATGCCTGAAGAATTAAACATTGACCAATGGGATCGCAAGGAACATTTTCATTTCTTTAAAGATTTCGACCAGCCGTTTTTTGGCGTTACCACAACAATTGACTGTACCACTGCCTACCAGCGATGTAAGGAAAATGGCCATTCTTTTTTCCTTTATTATCTGTATCAGTCCCTGAAAGCCGCCAACCAGATCAAACCTTTCAGCTACAGGATTCATGAAGGAAAAGTACTTGTCTACGATCAGGTCAATGCCTCGCCGACCATTAATCGTCCCAATGGAACTTTCGGCTTTGCCTATATGGATTATTTCCCTCAGTTTGATGATTTCCTTCCTGCTGCCGCAACCGAGATTGAACGCATTCAGCAAAGCACTGGCCTTGCGCCTTCGGTTGCCGGAGAAAATGTCATTCATTATTCAGCAATTCCGTGGGTGAATTTCACCGCCCTTTCTCATGCTTCAAATTCCGCATTCAAGGACAGTTGCCCAAAAATTTCCTTCGGAAAAATGAGCTCAGAAAAAGGGCGTAAACAGCTGCCCGTTTCCATTCATGTGCACCACGCCCTGATGGATGGTTACCATGTAGGCCTGTTTGTGGATGCTTTTCAGGCACTGATGAATCAGCCATAAATCTGATCTGGTGGGTCAAAGAATTTTTGATTTCAACTTCGGGCTTTGATGCTGCTTTTGCATCTTTGTAGTTCAGCAGAATATTATGATGATGGAGAACCAAAATTTATTATTGATCAGTAACTCGACCATGCCGACAGAGGCCTACCTGGGTTACTGCAAACAAAATATCGCCACTTTTTTAGGCGAGGTCAAAGAAGTATTGTTCGTACCGTATGCGGGAGTTACTTTTTCTTATGACGACTATGCCAAAAGTGTCGCTGATGCATTGAGCCCGCTGGGGATCAAGGTTACTGGGATTCACACGGTGGAAGACAAGCAAAAGGCCGTCGCTGAGGCTGCTTCCATTATGGTGGGCGGAGGTAACACCTTCGAGCTTCTACACCAACTTTACGAGAATGGACTTGTGGATTTGATCAACGAAAAAGTCAGCAAGGGTACTCCTTATATTGGCTGGAGTGCAGGATCCAATATGGCCTGCCCGACGATCAAAACGACCAACGACATGCCGATTACGATGCCTAAATCCTTCGATGCCCTGAATTTGATCCCTTTCCAGATCAATCCACATTATACCGAAGAGCGCATTCCAAACCACGGTGGCGAGACTCGCCCTTTGCGTATTGAGGAGTTTTTAACCAAGAACACCGACATGGCCGTTTTGGGGCTTCCTGAAGGCTGTATGCTGGAGATTCACGGTAAATCGATGAAATACATCGGTGGCCACGCAGGAAAACTATTCATCAATGCCAAAGAAAATAAAACGATTGACGAAAACAGTGACCTTTCTTACCTTCTGGGCTAAGTAGGATAAACTACTGTAAAGTAAAAAAGCCTTGGATCGATAGAGATCCAAGGCTTTTTTGTTTGATCAACACCACCGAATGCGCAATGCTCTCGGTGGATGTTCAGTGTGCACTACCGCAAATATTCACGGCCTGCCACTTATTTTTATGATTTCAGAAATTAAATTCCTGTGTAGTTCCAAGGTGTGATAGCACGCAATTCTTCTTTAATGGCATCAGATACCTCCAATTCATTAATGAAGCTGCCGATAGAATCTGCTGTGATCCCTTCGTTGGTACGCGTAAGTGCTTTCAGTGCCTCGTATGGATTTGGGTAAGCCTCACGGCGCAATATCGTCTGGATAGCTTCCGCCACAACAGCCCAGTTTTCTTCCAGATCCTTACGGATAACCGCTTCGTTCAACTCCAGTTTGTTGATCCCCTTTTTCAAAGAGTTCAATGCAATCACCATGTGCCCGATAGGTACACCAATGTTTCTCAATACGGTAGAATCCGTAAGGTCACGCTGCAAACGTGAGATAGGCAATTTCGCCGAAAGGTGCTCAAAAACAGCATTGGCAATGCCCAAGTTTCCTTCTGCATTTTCAAAATCAATAGGATTAACCTTATGAGGCATCGCTGAAGAACCGACTTCACCAGCTTTGATTTTTTGCTTGAAATACCCCATTGACACATATTGCCAGATATCTCTTGCGAAGTCAATCAGGATGGTATCGATACGCTTGAGGCCATCGAAATAAGCCGCAAGGTGATCGTAATGCTCGATCTGAGTTGTTGGGTGACTACGGACTAATCCAAGGTAATCAGACACAAACTGATCTCCGAAAGACTTCCAGTGAATATTTGGATAAGCAACATTGTGGGCATTGAAGTTACCCGTTGCGCCACCAAATTTGGCTGCGAAAGGCACTTGTTCCAATAGCACCATCTGGCGGGTAATACGCTCAGAAAATACTTCAATCTCTTTCCCCAAACGAGTCGGAGAGGCTGGTTGCCCATGTGTTTTAGCCAACATTGACACCGATTCCCATTCTTTGGACTTCTCAACAATCAAAGCCAGTACCTCATCCATTAAAGGCAACACTTGCTGCTCCATCGCTTCTTTCAAAGACAAAGGAATTGAGGTGTTGTTAACATCCTGAGAAGTTAAACCAAAATGGATAAACTCTTTGTACTCCGACAAACCCAATTCATCAAATTTACCTTTGATAAAATACTCAACCGCCTTCACATCGTGATTCGTGGTTTTCTCAATTTCTTTAATCCCTTGCGCGTCTTCTTCAGTGAAATTCTGATAAATTTCACGCAATGAATCATACATTTTGGCATCCACGCCCTCAAGCTGTGGAAGTGGGTATTCACATAAGGCAATGAAGTACTCGACCTCCACACGAACTCGGTAATAAATCAAGCCTAATTCAGAAAAATAAGGTGATAATGGCGCTGATTGGGCTCCATAACGGCCATCAATTGGAGAAACAGCTGTAAGACGATTCAATTTCATATCAAAAATAAACGTAAGTAGTATTTTATTTCAGCTGCGAAAATACAATTCCTAAGTAAGAATAACTAAGTGAAAGGCATAAAATGGCACAAATCCCTAATGGTGGGCAAACAGGCGTGGTTTTATGAAAATAATTTTATTATTGAAAGGACTTTATTTAACTTTCTGCCTTGAACACCCTGTTAAAATCAAACAAAATCTCGATAAAAAATTCACATTCCATGGCATTTTCATTTTTTAAAAAGAACAGCGAGACCAACAACCCGACAGATGACGGGCTGAAAGTCAAACAGATTATCAAGGAAACCACTGATACTGTCAGCCTTGTTTTCGAAAACCCAAACTGGCAATATCAGTCGGGGCAGTTCCTGAGCTTGAGTTTCCCGATCGATGGAAAAGAAGAAACAAGATCTTACTCCTTGTGCAGCGCACCCAATACAGATCAGGATTTGGCCGTTACTGTGAAGCGTGTTGAAGGCGGGCTGATTTCGAATTATATCAATGATCAAGTCAAGGAAGGCGACCACATCAAGGTCATTGCGCCTGCGGGGGTATTTACCCTGCCAGAAAGCAAAGGAAATGCTTTTCTTTTCTTTGGTGCAGGCAGTGGCATTACGCCATTGTTTTCGATGATCAAGACTATTCTTCATCAGGAAGCGGACGCACACCTTACGCTCGTTTACACCAACCGACATGAGGACAGCATTATTTTCAAGACCTCATTGGCAGCCTTGGAAGCGCAGCATGCAAACTTCAAGGTCATTCACATTTTAACGCGCCCAACGGCGGAATGGCAAGGAAAAACAGGTCGTTTGAATGCCGATGATATTCAGGCAATTTACAATGAATTCCCTGCAAAGGACCAACTGCATGTGTACTCTTGCGGGCCAGCGCCAATGATGGATTTAGTGGCTGAAACTTTGCAAAAAGCGGGAGTTGCTGAACAGGCCATTCATCAGGAACGATTCACGGCAAGTACAGGTCTCACGGAGTCGGAATCGGAAGAGATTGTGAAGCAGCTGGTAAAAATCCGCCTGGATGGCGAAGAACATGAAGTGGAGGTTAATCCTGACCAGACGATTCTTGAGGCTGCACTGGACCAGGATATTGACATGCCCTTCTCTTGCCAAAGTGGTTTGTGTACCGCCTGCCGCGGGCGTTGTACCGAAGGAAAAGTGGTGATGGAAGAGGATGATGGGCTTTCAGAAGATGAGCTTGACGGCGGTTATGTGCTGACTTGCGTGAGCCATCCTAAAAGCGCAGGAGTAGTGATAGAAATTGAGTAAAACTCCACCCTAAAAAAGCTGATGATTGATTTGATTATTCAATTAATTCATTGATATTAAGAAGGTCTTACCATTATAGTTAAAGGCTGTTATTCAATACTTTAGAATTGCACCAATTAACTTTATGGGGTAAATTTTAGTCAGGAGATCAGTGTTTTGCCACGCTGATCTTCTTATCTTTCACAAAAAAAGCGTCAGAAAAAATCTCTTTTCTGACGCTTTTTTTTATCAATCCTTGCCAAACAGCTTCCTGAAGAAACCTTTGCGCTTTTTCTTCTTGCGCGTTTTGGCTTTTTCCTCCCGACGTTCTTTGCGTTCCTGCTGCTTGATCGGGTCAATTTTAAAGAGGTCTTTGATGGTGTCGACCACATTATCATTCGGCAGCTCTTCCACCCAGTCGGCACAATTCATGGCTTTCACCTCATAGCTGGTCAGGGCAGGGAACTGCGCTTTGGTGATCAGGGCAAATTCAGGTGTACGGTTCATCTTTTGCATAAACTTACCGAAAATTGGCAGCGCTGTATTGGCTCCCTGTCCCAGTCGGGTGCTTCTCCACCGAATTGCAGGCTCATCATTTCCTACCCAGGTCCCTACCACCAGTCGAGGGCTCACCCCCATAAACCAGCCATCCGTATTGGACTGCGTCGTTCCTGTTTTTCCTGCAAGCTCATTGTTCAGCCCGTAAACTCTTCTTAACCTGCTTCCCGTTCCTTGATTGACTACCGATTTCATCATGGCTAAAATCTGATGATCCGTAGCCGACTTAATGATTCTATCGCCTCTGCCTGCGCCTTCATTTTCATAAAGAACATTGCCTTGCCCATCCACAATTTTAGTCAGAAAACGAGGGCTTACCTTATAGCCGCCATTGGCCAGCGCACTGTAAGCTGAAACCATCTCCTGAATAGAAACCTGTGGCGTACCTAAAACCGTGGAAGGAGGAATCTGCCCCTCATCATTTTCCATTTTTTCAATCCCCGAAATACCAAAACGCTTCAGGTAGGTCGCCACATTGTCCAGGCCTGCCTCCAGTTCCACCTGCACCGACACCGTATTGACCGAGTTGGTCAGGGCGCCTTTCATTGAATAATAACCATCGTATTTGCCATCAGCATTCCCTGGCGCCCAGGTATCTTCAGGGTATGCGCCATTTTCATCAGGCTTTACCGCATGCCAGCCATTTTCGGCATCGTTGAGGTAATGTTGCTTAGCCACTGGATAGTAATCACAGGCTTTTGCCCCCTGCTCCAGGGCAGTAGCATAAACCAGCGGCTTGAGGGTAGAACCTACCTGTCTTTTATAATATTTGCTTGCATGGTCAATTTTGAGGTGTTCATGATCTACCCCACCGATGTAAACTTTAATATCGCCCGTCTGGGGTTCCATGGCCACCATTCCCATATTCAGAAAATGCAGGTAATGCTTGATCGAGTCATTCGGGCTCATTTTCACCAGCTTCTTCTCATAGTCATCGGTCAGGATTTCCATGTTTACTGGCGTCGCAAAAGATTGCTCAATTTGTTCAGGGCTTGCCTTGGCTGCCAACAGGCTTTTATAGCGCTGGCTGTTTCTTTTTGCACGTTCAAATACGGCAGGGTGCCCTTTCCATGGAGTACGCCCCTTCCAGTGCTGATTGAACGATTTTTGTAAATTCACCATATGCTCCTTCATGGCTTCTTCTGCCAGTGTTTGCATGCGGGAATCAATGGTCGTATAAATTTTCAGCCCATCACGGTAGAGATCATATTGCTGCTCTTTGGGAAATCCCTCATTAATACTGTCGAGTTTGGCCAGTACCACCCTTCTGAGTTGTTCCCTAAAATAAGTGGCAATACCCGTATTTTGACCAAAAGAACGATACTTGGTTTTCAGGGGAAGGCGTTGCAAAGAATCCTCCTGCGCCAATGTAAGGTAATTGTACTTCTGCATTTGCGAAAGCACAATATTACGTCGTTTGAAGGCGTGGTCAGGGAATACCCTCGGGTTATAATAATAATTGGCCTTGAGCATGCCGATCAACACCGCGGCATCCTGGGTGCTGAGGTCTTTGGGCTCACAACTGAAGAATTTACGGCTCGCCGTCTGAATTCCATAGCTATTATCGCCAAAAGGCACCGTGTTCAGGTAAAGATTAATGATTTCCTCTTTGGTGTAAAGATCTTCGATCGTGCGGGCAATAATGACTTCCTTGATTTTTGAAGCCACCAAATCCAGCTTGCTGCCTCCCGCTCTTGGAAAGAGGTTTTTGGCCAGTTGCTGCGTCAGGGTAGAGCCTCCACCCGAGGAGCGATTACCTAAAAGCAATGTTTTGACAAAAACCCGCGCCCAGGCACGGTAATCCACACCATCATGCTCGAAAAAGCGGGCATCTTCCGTGGCCACCAAAGCATGTACCAGATCAGGGGAAAGATCTTTATATTTGATATTGGTACGCTCTTGAACGAAGTATTTCCCCAATATTTTTCCGTCGGCACTGTACACCAATGCCGCCTGATTATTCTCAATTTTTTTGAGGTCTGCTGCTGTGGGCAAATCCCCAAAGGCGCCCATTTTTATGGACAACACAAAACCTACAATAAAAATGACACCAGCCAAAGCTGCTGCCAGCCCGACAATCACTACTTTCCCAAAGTGGGACTTATTCCAAAATTTCTTTAACACCTTAACGAACGCTTTCTTTCTAAAAATGCCTCAAATGGCTGAATTTAAGGGCAAAGATAAGGATAGCGTTGAGAAAATTGTTAATTTTTTTCATTCGTATTGAAGGGGTTCGAAAGTTCCTCATTCGAAAGATAACTTTCGTCGGTCAGTGTGTTCAGGAAAGCGATCAAATCCACCCTTTGTTGTTGGTTGAGATTAATCCCTCCCTCATGCTTCATTAAAGGGTCGGTGTACTTGGTAAAATGAACACCTTCGGCATAAAAATCAACCACCTGCTCCAGGGTTTCAAAGCGGTTATCGTGCATATAAGGAGCAGAAACGGCAATATTACGCAAGCTTGGGGTTTTGAATTTACCGATATCAACGGAGTCCTGAGAAATAACATACCGCCCAGCATTCCCTAAATTGAAGGTGCTGTCCAAGCCAATATTATGAAAATCACTATCAGAAAACAGCACCGTGCTATGGCAGTGAAAACAGTCGCCATCTTCACTGAAGAAAAGCTCAAGCCCCCGTTTTTCCTGTTCAGAAAGCTGAATTTCGCCCCGATTGTACTGATCGAATTTTGAGTTACCACTCAGCTGCGTTCTTGAAAATTGCGCCAGAGCATAAGCCATCGTCTGATAATCAATATCATCTTTCCCAAAGGCGACTTTGGCCAATCGCTTATATTCCGCATCGGCATTAACATAGCTCAGGTCTGCGGCAAAAAAATCTTTAATCTCGAAGAGCATCACATCCTCGAGAATCCCCTGTTCTGCGCCATTCCATAAAAAGGAGGTCTCATAAGCCAAGTTTACATGAGGCATAATTGCCAACTGCCCTTTTTCACCAGGACTGCTAAATCCTGCTTTTTGCTGATGGCAATCGCTACAGGCCACCCCCACCTTTTGGGTATTCAATGACCTGTCGTAGTAAATTCTTCGCCCCATTGCCACGCCTTCCACCGTCATCGGATTATCTTCAGGGATACTGATTTTGGGAAATTTTGCAGGCGCTTCCAATGCGTAGGGTGTCGCTACGTTTTCCTGTGCAGGCTCTTTTTGCCACACACACGAAAATGCCATGGCGGTCAGTGCAATCAACAAAAATGTATATTTTCTCATCTGCTTACTATTTTTCACGCCATGCGGTCGGACCATGCTTCACCAATATGGCTTGCTTTTCTACGCTCCCCATAATACCTGACAATTCCGCAAATGGGTAGGCTTGTGCTGGCTGATCTACCCATTTCGACACATCGAATACTAAATTCACCTCCCTGGTTGCCTCTGTTGAGGAAGCAATCGGCACATGAACGGTAAAAAAATGATCGTGAACAACGCCATCCTTCAATAAATTACCACTGTGAATGGCAAAACCATTGGCCTCTTCCTCTCCCTGTGGTGCCTTGAAATAATTCCCTTCAAATTTCATAAAATGAAGTCCACCACCCATATGGGCAGGCCACACCATCGCCCTGAACTGATCCAAAGGAACCTTATCTTCCGCATTCCACTGGTCAGGTAATCCGAAAGTAAACTGCACCGCATCGAAGCGTCCCACGGGTGCTTCTGGCAGACTAATCTGCTGATCGGTCTGCGCACCCGAAAGAGAGGTGTACCACAGGCTGTCTTTCACAAAAATGACCTTTTCATCTTTTAAAAGCTGTATTTCACTGATATAATAGTTGAGCTTGGTTACTTCAAATTTTTCTCCACTACGGTTGGTGTACAGGTACTGATTCAGCTTTAGTGGCTCATCGCCCACCTGGTGTTGAATGTTCAGCTTCAACGACTGCATGTCCAGACTTTCTTTCTTGCAGGAAACAAAAAATGTCAGGACGATAAGCGAAAAAATTAGCTTTTTCATATCGAGATGGTAAAATATCAAAAATTATATTCCTGGGTTGTAGTCCCCTGTTTGTATCTGGCACTCCTTAAACTGCTTATTCAGCTTGAGTTTCCACCATGGGCCACGGGTAAAAAACAGCTTGGTTTTCACGCCAAAATTCTGCCAAAACCGCTGCCATTCGTTTTTATAAGGCTTTCTACCTTTGGGCATAATCAAATATTCAAAGCCCATATTGTGAGTAGCCTGCGTAAAACAAGGGTTTCCATAGAGTGTTTTCTTGCTGTTCTTCTTGATGATATACGAGTATTGATTTTGCTTTGATCGATGTTTTTTCGCTAAATATTTACTCGACTGTGCCTCGGTAGCACTGGTTCTTGAGGCCTTCGTCTGCGCCCATACCTGCGCAGGGGCGAAAAGGAAAATGATCAGTAGAAAAAATAAAAGATACCGCATATTTAGATTAGGAGAGGAATTGATGCCACTAAAGCTAAAACTCTTAAAATTTGGGCAAAAATTAAAGTTTAACAGACTTTATCTCAGGGCGAGGCCCAAATGTAAATTGAGGAAATGAAAATCTTGGCTATATTTGCCTTTCGTGCTCACTGATTGATCAGTTTTGGCACCGTAAACAATTTTTCAAGCGCCAACAATTTCGCTCAGACAATGAAGAAACTCATCAGTTTTGTCATCAAACATATTCCAAGAAAATACCTCCAACACTTTGCCCATTTTGGTGCAAAATTTCTGGGTTTATTCTACCGTGGACATGGCGTTCACTGTAATGTGTGCGATCATGAATATCGGGAATTTTTACCTTACGGCCGAACCCCTCCGAGGGCCAATGCCCTATGCCCCAACTGCCTGACCCTTGAGCGTCACCGCCTGATGTGGCGATACCTCGAAGACAAAACCGATTTCTTTACTGCCCCAAAAAAGGTATTGCATATTGCGCCTGAGCTCTGCTTCATCAAGCGATTTGAAAAAATGCGCAATTTGGAATACATCACGGGAGACCTCGAGTCGCCTTTGGCAAAAGTGAAGATGGATGTTCATCAGATCCCTTTTGAGGACCATCACTTTGATGCCGTATTCTGCAATCATGTTATGGAACATGTGGAAGATGACCACCAGGCGATGTCGGAAATTTTCCGTGTCCTGAAAAAAGGAGGCTTTGCCATTTTGCAGTCGCCACAGGACATGAGCCTCGAACATACTTTTGAGGACCCAAGCATTACGAGCCCACAGGCAAGAGAGGATGCCTACGGACAAACGGACCACGTACGCCTGTTTGGCAGGGATTATGGCCAGCGTTTGAAAAAGGCTGGTTTCGATGTTCTCGAAGACACGTTCGTTCAGCGTTTGCCTGAAGAGGAAGTCCGAAAATACGGCTTTCCTGCTGAAGAAATTGTTTATTTCTGCCGAAAGAATTAATAGATTTTCATGCCCAGGAGCTTTCGGAAGCCACCGCGAAGGAAGCCCAAGCCATAGCCTGAAAGTTGGATTGTTGAAGTAACCATACTGAGCAAGCCGACCGTCAGGCTATTGTTTTTTTGGGAGGCATCCAGCAAAATCGCAAAATACCACAGCAACAATACCGACAGGCAGAAGCTCCCCAATGGAATGCTCCACAGAAATGAGGTGAAGGTAAAAATCAGCCCAAGCACAAAAACAGAAGGAAAGCAATGAATGGCCTTTAATTGCCCATGGTGAATACCGCTGAGTATCCATCGGCCATGCCCAAAAGAAAACACCTGTTTGAAAAACTGCCGAAGGGAAGTGCGGCGTTTATGGTACACCCATGCTTCGGGAATTAAGCCGACTTTAAAACCCAGATTACGCATACGAATCGAAAGTTCAATATCTTCACTCAAACGATCCAGATGAAAACCGTGGGTCGCTTCATACACCTTTCTGCTCATCCCCATATTGAAACTGCGCGGCTGAAATTTCTCATCGGCCTTACTTCCGCCACGTATGCCACCAGTGGTAAAAAAGGAGGTCATGGCGTAAGTCGTTGCTTTTTGCAGGCTGTTAAATCCTGGGTGTGCGGCATCGGGTCCACCGAAAGCATCAAGTTTACGGATTTTCAGCTCGGCATCTACCGTACTGAGATAAGTTTTGGGCAGAATAACATCACTATCAAAGACCAGGAAGAAATCGCCCTTTGCTTTGGAGAAACCCAAGTTACGACTCGGCCCCTGCCCTGTATTTTCTTTGTAAAAATACTGAAGTTGCAGGCGGTCGGCAAATTGCTCCGCAATCGCTTTACAATCCTCCGTAGAACCATCCTCCACAATAATGACCTCAAAATCGTGGTAAGTCTGCGTGAGCAAACTATTCAGAAATTCTGTAATCTCCTCCGGACGATTATACACGGGAACGATAATCGAAAAAAACGTATTCATGGTTCTTTAACGACGAAAATATTAAATTAACCTTCAACGGGGCCTTCAGTGGTGACCTCATTTTCAATCACATCAGCAACCAAATAATCGTTGGAATGATCATTTTTCATCACGAGTAACTCAGAAATAAATCCTGCGAGGAACAACTGCATACCGATCACTACGGCAACCAATGCAATATAAAACAAAGGCTGATCGACGATCTCGCGGACGGGCATATGCTGATACAGGCAATAAATTTTATTGAAGATCAGGTAGAGCGTGGTGAAAAAACCCATCATAAAGCTGAGCGTACCAAAGACCCCAAAAAAGTGCATTGGCTTTTTCTTGAAGCGCGACACAAAAGTTACTGAGAGCAAATCCAGGAAGCCATGAACAAACCGCTCAAGGCCAAACTTGGTTTCTCCGTACTTCCGTGCACGGTGCTGTACAACCTGCTCGCCAATATTGGAAAAGCCCGCCCATTTGGCCAGCACAGGAATGTAACGGTGCATCTCGCCATACACCTGCACACTCTTGACCACCTCGAGGCGGTAGGCTTTCAGTCCACAATTAAAATCATTCAGCTGAATGCCCGAAAGTTTTCGGGTAACATAATTAAAGAATTTTGACGGAATGGTTTTGGAGATCGGGTCATAGCGCTTTTCCTTCCAGCCAGACACCAAATCGAAGCCTTCTTCGACGATTTTACGGTACAGGCCAGGGATTTCATCGGGGCTATCCTGAAGATCGGCATCCATGGTAATGACCACCTCGCCATGCGCAGCCGCAAAGCCACGATTAAGGGCCGCAGATTTCCCATAGTTTCGATTGAATTTAATTCCCTGAATAGCGGGATATTGCCCACGCAAAGACTTAACGATCTCCCAAGATCGGTCTTTACTTCCATCATCTACCATTATCAGTTCGTAGATAAAGTTGTTGGCTTTCATCACACGGTCAATCCATGCGGTCAACTCTGGCAGCGATTCCTCTTCGTTGAAAAGCGGTACAATGACTGATATATCCAAATTCCTAAATTCCTTAATGATTCAAAAGTTCTCAAACTTACGGAAATTTTCCCAAATTGACACTTAAAGACTTACCGATTCCTCCCTGTACCCGCTCTGCCGTTCATTTTACGCCACAGCTGCCAGCATCGCAGGGAATTAATACCTAAACCCTCAAAAGTTACCTTATATTTTAATCCACAGATTTACCGATTGTAGCATTAGGCTGTATCTTTATACTGACAAACAATTTGTTCACCAAAAAATGACCCCATGATCTCTCGCTCAACTTTTGACTTCCTGAGCCAGCTTCAGGACAATAACAACCGCGAATGGTTTCAGGAGCATAAAGCATTATACATTAGTGCCAAGGACGAACTGGCCGCACTTATGGCACAACTGATTCCCATTGCCGCCAAATACGACCCCTTGCTTGCCCTGGAAGACCCCAAAAAAAGCGTTTTCAGAATTTACAGGGATGTTCGTTTTTCTAAAGACAAACGCCCCTACAAAACACATTTAGGCGCATGGATCAGCGGTAACCGAAAATCTGACCGTGCGGGGATTTATGTCCACCTCGAACCTGAAAAATGTATGATTGCCGGAGGCGTTTGGCAGCCGCAGGGTGCACGACTGAAAAGCATTCGGGAGGAAATCTACTATAATGGTGATGCCTTTCGGCAAATTGTTGAAGCCCCCGATTTTGTGGCACAATTTGGCGGATTGCAAGGCGACACCCTTAAAACTGCCCCACGTGGTTATGACAAAAATGACCCACTGATTGCATTTCTTCGCCATAAAGATTTCCTGGCGATGAAGCCCATGCCCATACAGGATTTCATGCAAGAGCGCATCCTGACGCAATGTGATGAGATTTTCCGAGCCATGGCACCGCTCAATCAATTTCTGAATATCCCTTTTGATCACGATGGGGAATGATATAAAAAAAGGAGCACACTGCTGAAGTGTGCTCCTTTGTATTTATTTTTCAAGGCTTATTATTTGCCCATCATCGCAGATTTCAATCCTTTGTCTGCTGGTTTGTTTCCTAACCAAATGCCGAACAAAGCTTTCTTGAATTCCATACCTTCGATGGTCGTTAATAACTTTCCGTTTTTCAATACTTGTGTTCCTTTACCTGGAATATAATTGAAGTCGAAAGCGTCCTGCTTACTGATATCCTCAGAAAAGGCACCCATAAACTGATCGATCTCCGACTTTAAAGCCTCGGTATTTCCATTGGTTGATGCCTCGAACCCTTCTTTGGTAGAGCTGTTGAATTTATCACGGGTTACCAAACCAGAAATGATGGTCAATTTCACCGACTGTACTTCATCAGCGCCAACTACTCCAGCGGCATCTTTGGATGAAGCGCCCAAATACAACGCACCAACATATAAATCCATAAAATATTTAGAGCGAGTTCCCGCACCATTAAGGGTGAGTTTCTGCCCGTCAACAGTTGTGGTTGCTGGTAATTTCACGCCTGAAACCTCTTTCTGCGCCTTTGCCTGAAAAGCGAAAATCATCGCAAAAGCGACAAAAAATAGTTTAAGTGAGTTCATATTGTTCATTTCAATAAGTTTATAATATTTTACAAAGATAAATCTTTCATTATTCAAAAAAAACCACCTGCAACCCTCGCCCATCAAATACCTTTTAATTATACCAATAATACCTGCTAAGTTTAAATTACTTCCGCAAATAAAACCACACAATAGCACGCAGTTTCCATTAAGTTAGCGCTTAGTATCCAAAAAAGCACCTATTACAGGGAAAATAAATCTCCATTGGGCATAAAAAAACCCGCACGAGGCGGGTTTTAAGATCTATATTTTTGGATCGATTAAGGCACATAGGTTACCTCTACAGGGAACCGCTGATCGAATGCGCCCAATCGCTCATAAGCTGTTTTACTCAGGCTGATCACCAATTTCTTGTTGTCGCCCGTAGGAGGCAACTTTCCAATCACACGAACAAAAACACTGCGATTGTTCATGTCATTTCTTACCTGCATAATTGTTCCAACGGGTGCCGTAGGGTGCAGGGCCAAATATTTTTTAGTGTCCTCAGAGCCTGTCATAATTCCTGACATTCCGCGTTCAACCACCTTCTTGAACTCCGAGCCATCCTGAATTTCTTCGCGGGAATAAGGGATTTCCTTCACCGGCTTATCACTCTTTGCCGCTGTTGCTGGCAATGTTTTCGTTGGGCTGGCGGTTTCTTTCTTGGCAGGAACATTAACTTCAGCCACTACAACTGGACTGGCTTCTGCTTTTCCCAAACCAACAATCAACTCCTGCCCCACATCAAGCGAGTTGCCTTTCATGGCGTTCCACGATTTGATATTCGCTACCGAAACCTGATATTTCTGAGCAATGGCATAGAGGGTTTCTCCTCGCTGTACCTTATGCTTTTTACTGTTCGCCTTGGCAATTTCACTCGCCACCTTTACCGCATCAGCACCATCAGATGGGATTTTAAGTGCTTGTCCGGCAGTTAGCGCAGTAGATTTCAAGTTATTATACTGAATCAACTGATTAGCGCTGACATTATATTGTCTTGAAATACTGTACAATGTTTCCGCAGATTTCACGACATGGACTTTCTTCGATGCGGTCGCCTGTGCGGTGCCTGCGGGCACTTTAATCGTTTGGCCAGCCGCAATATTATTGGTCAGGCCAGGGTTCAGCTCTTCAAGCTCCTTAACAGAAGCATGGTACTGTCTGGCAATGGAGTAAAGGGTTTGCCCCTTTTGAATCGTATGGGTTTTTATCGCTTGCGCTGAGGCATCGGCGACATTAAACGTGAATGCAAGTAGGAATGCAGAAACTGCAACTGCTATTTTTTTACAGTTCATATATAGACAACTGGTTATGACGGTTGACAAAAATCAACTGACCGAAAAGAACAAAAAAACTCTGAAGTGCTACTGTTGGCAGCGAAGTACCTAAAATATCATGGTGGAGCACTGTTCCTTCACGATCAAAAATGTGAAGTTTATTAATCAAATTTTCACCTTCGTAAATATAGTAAGAAATTATAATTCGTCCATCAGATTGAAAATAATCGATTGCTTTTACCGCAAAATCGCCAACTTTTTTCGACAAAAAGCGGTGGACCTGCTCAAAGTGGGTAGTCCCTTCCACATAATGCGATATTTCGGCGGATTTATCACCATTCTCGTGGTCAGCAACTTTTTCCTGCGATAAATAACTCGCCGCTGCGGTATCCATGTTTATTTTGGCGAATTTCCCCTCATCCCCTTCAATAAAGTGCCCATAAATCCAAGGCTGATCCACCCTGTTGGGCAAGAATTTATCCACCTCCCAGAGAATTTCCTGCGCATGCGTATCGAGCAACCACAGTTTTTTGGTCTGCGGATTGGCATGATCCTCATAGCTGCGCACCAATAATTTTGCCCCAATGACCGCATCAAGCGTTACCCACCACTTTTCGGGCATCTCAAAAGGGCCATGCATTTCTCCTTCAGGGGTAATGAGTGCAAAGTTAGCTTGCAGGCTGTCCTGTTCCCTGAATTCTAAACCGATCGTACCACTATGCACATCTGCCTGAAGCTTCCATAACCTGGCGGGCAGCTCAATGATTTGTAATTTGCTCAAAATTGGCGATTTTTAACCGAAAACAATTATCCTGCTCAAAAGAGCATTTTTATTAACGTTGTGTTAGATTATTCAAGGATAATACTTTTATTCATTATAATAAAGAATTCAGTACCCTTTCAACAGGTATCCACTTAATAAGATCAACCACCTGATATTTATATTCATGAAATTCAACCAAACAGGCCGATTCAGGCCCATCTCCCTGACTTTACTTTTCATGCTTGTTCAGCTTAGCTGCTGGGCGCAGACGAAAGTTTTTGTCATGAAAATTGACAGCGAAATTGACCCAAGAATGAACCGCTATGTTGATCTCGCTTTCAAAGAAGCTGATGCCCAACAATCGGATGTGGTCGTTATTGAAATGGATACTTACGGTGGGGCGGTGAATGATGCTGACGATATCCGCACGAGGATCCTAAATTACGAACAGCCCGTTTATGTATTCATTAATAAAGATGCTGCCTCGGCTGGGGCGCTTATTTCGCTGGCCTGCGACAGCATTTACATGACCCAGGGCGCAAGTATTGGTGCGGCCACCGTTGTGGTACAGACTGGCGAGGCTGCTCCCGACAAATATCAGTCCTATATGCGCTCGATTATGCGCTCCACGGCAGAAGCCAAGGGCCGCGACCCAAAAATTGCGGAAGCGATGGTTGATCAGTCGCTGTATATCAAGGACCTTTCAGACTCGGGAAAAGTGCTCACGCTTTCCACCTCAGAAGCTATCAAGTGGAAAATTGCGACTGGTGAGGCAGAGAATATCCCCGAGCTGCTCGAAAGGGCTGGTATTGATGATTATCAGCTCAGCCATTATGAACTTTCTGCCACAGAAAAAATCATTGCTTTCTTTTTAAATCCTATGATCAGTGGTGTGCTCATCATGATCATTTTAGGAGGCATTTATTTTGAGCTCCAAACGCCTGGTGTTGGTTTTCCAATAGCGGCAAGTGCGATTGCCCTGACCCTCTACCTGGTCCCTCACTATTTACATGGCCTGGCACAATACTGGGAGATCCTGATGTTCATTATTGGCGTCGGCTTGCTGGCGGCGGAAATATTTGTGATCCCAGGTTTTGGTTTTGCGGGGATCTCTGGCCTGATCCTGATTCTTGCAGCCCTCGGGCTTGGGATGGTCAGCAACGATTTCTTTAACTTTGACCACGTCCCGACCACACAAATCAATAATGCAATTACCGCAGTGCTGCTTGCTTTTGGGCTGACGACCCTACTGCTTTTGGTGATGAGCTTCAGGCTTCACAAATCATCTTTTATTCATAAAATCGCATTGCAGGACACCCAGGATTCTGATGAGGGATACACCGTAAATACTTACGAGCATAATTTGGTAGGCCTACAGGGGCAAGCCTACACCATCCTGAGGCCGAGTGGAAAAGTGGAAATTGAGGGCAAGATTTATGATGCTTTTACTCGCGGCGATTATATTGAAGCCAATAGTACCATTGAGGTCATCAGTCAGGAAAGTAATACTCTAAAAGTAAAGAAAGTTTAAAAGAAAAAAAGGCGTGCCCCGAACAGGAACACGCCTTTTTTATGTAATTATCTTTTCGCTTTAGGCCGTTTGTTGTGCCATGCGTTTTTGTTCAGCAATCGTTGATCTGCGGATAGGGAACATGGTTTTATAAGTCAGGCATCTCCATCCCCACTCCAATGGTCCGAAGGCGAAAACCTTCAACCAAATTCTACTGAAGGCGATTTGGAAGGCATAAAAACCAACGGCCACGATCCAGATTTGTGTCAGGCTCCACTGCCCAAAGTAGCCAAAGCCTACTCCGTAGAATAAAACAATTCCGAAAATAGTATGTGAAAGGTAGTTTGTAAAAGACATCCGACCAACGTCTGTCAGTCCCTGCAATGCTTTTTTTCCAAAATTTGATTCGTAAGTAACCACCAACAAACACACATACGACAAGCTTAACAATACCTGTCCGGGCACCTCAATCGCTTTGAAAAGAATATCACTCCACTGCGTAGGAATAGCTGACATGCTGCCTCCGATAAGGTATTTACCGGTTAAAGTAAGTGCTATACCAGGAATGAAGAATTTCCAGAAATTGACGCCTTTTTTAGCGGTAGTATTGAAGAAATTCTGCTCTGCCAAATAGTAGCCCATCAGGAATAAGCCCAACACTTTCGTTGGTCGGCCCATAGGAACAAAATCGAACCAGCGCCACATAATATTGTGGGCATTTACTTTCAGTGTTGTCAACCAATCGCCAGACATAAATGCGGCAGAAACTGCCTCAGGTGCCATATCTATATAGTGCTTTTTCGCCAGCGCCACATCAGGCACTCCATAACCGGGAGCGACATACATCAAGATCACATCCAACACCAAAGAGCTCATCAGCAAAATCATACTGACCTTCAACAAATTTTCTTTGGTCAGATTTCTTAGCTCAAGCAAGATGAAACCCATCATTCCATAAAGCATCAGGATATCTCCCGACCAGAAAGTCATGTGAATAAATCCGAATAAAATCAGAAAGCTCATTCTTCGGCGGTAAACATCGACAAATGGCTTTTGATCTGCCTGATTTTTAAATTTCTTAAACTGAAAATAAAAACCAATACCAAAAAGAAGGGAAAAGATCGTGTAAAATTTGGTGTCGATAAACACACTCAGGAAAGTCGATATGTAGGAGTCAAATTCGTGCCATTTCAACCCTTCCATAGCAGTAAAGGGGATGAATTTGTAACCACTCCATGAAAGGATGTTGGCAAACAAAATTCCTAAAATGGCAAAGCCTCTTAGTGCATCAACCGACGCTACTCGCTGACTCGATGCGGTGGGTTTTATTGTACTCATACAGGGTTGTTGTTGTTTTATGATTGATTTATTACACATAATATGCCAAAATCAACACTTTAAAAAGACATTAAAGAATAAATTCAAACTATATCCCAAAACAGTCTAAAAAAACCATGACAACACCCTCAATAATTCAAATTAAGCCTCTTATTCAACCACGGATAAGTCAAAAAGTCCTGAAATGATCTAATTTCCTACAAAAATATCTAATAACGATCTAACCTCGTTGGTGCGTTCAGTATCCCCTAATTTTTTAAAAGAAAATATCAAATTTCGAAGACTGCGAATAATGATGGCCTGATGTGAACAAGGCTCGAAATACACGGGGTCGATCTTGATATGAAGATGGCGGACATATTCCTGTAGATCTTCTTTGGAGAATATCAGTCCCTTATTAAAAGCATTGATATAAAAAGGTGTGGTTTCGTGCGGGTAAATCAGGACAAACAGGTTGGGGAGGTTGACCCCTGCAATCGGCATCCCGAGTTTTTTAGCTACCAGATAATACACGGCACATAAGCTGATCGGATTCCCCCTTTTGTGGTTCAACACCTGATTGATCATCGAGTTGGCCGGGTTGTGAAAGTTACGGCTGTTGGGGCCAAAACCCATTTGGTCGAAGAGCACTTCATTGATGGCTTTCACCTGTTTAATGGGGTGACCATCGGGATTGAACTGGTGCCGTACAGCACGAACGATCATGTCAATATCATCCCTGAGTTCCTCCAATACTACATCTGGATAGGAATAGCGCGCAATCCAGTAAAGCCCTTCGAGTAAATCTTTCTGATCTCCCGCTTTCCAGGCAGCCATGCCTTCCGTAACGGCGATGAACTGTAACTGATGCAGGATATCGCCCACCCGCATTTGCAAAGGAGAATCAAAAGGCGCATCGGTCCATGCCTGTTCCAGCATAGGCAACACATCTGTGCCCATCGACATAATTTTATCAGAAATCTGCCCTGAGATCGTCAGGTCCTCATCATCCAAAAGCGATACCATCGCCTTAAATTCTTGCTCATTCACCATTGTACCGTAGTCCGTCGTTCTCCCTCATTTATTAAAAAGAACAATGTAATCAAAAAAGGGTTTCTTTACGACAAGAAACCCTTTAATGTAATATTTTAAATGCGTTAAAGCCAAATACAAGCCTTATTCTGCGGCTTCAGTATCAACGGCGCTTTTCACTTCCTTGGGTGCTTTATCCTTCTTTCCAAAAACAGAAAAATGTACATAGCGTTTTGGGTGCGCTTTAAGGTCCATCAGCAGGCTGTCCATCGATTGTACCGTATGATTGACGTTGTTGTACAACTGTTCGTCTTTCATCAGTTTACCCATACTGCCATTGCCGTTGTTCACATTATCAAGTACTGCCTGCAAGGATGCCAGATTTTTATCCAGTGCCTCCACGGTTTTCGACAGGTCTGTTTTGGCCATATCAGTGCTCAGCTTATTGAGGTTTTCCAAAGTAGGTTGCAGATCCGCCAAGGAACGGTTCAGCAGGTAGGTTGTTTGCGCCAAATTGCCCACCAGCTGCGTAATTTTTACCTGGTTTGCCACAATCAGAGAATCAACACTCGAAGACGTTTTTGTAAAGGAGTGCATCATGTTTTTCGCTTCGGCCCCACTGCCCTGAAAGTCAGTCATGAGTTTATCAAGCTTTTCCACCAAAGGCGCGGCTTGATCAGCCACCAGTGCGGTAAAAGGTTTGTCGGCCATCGAGAGCACTCGCGAACCATCCTCTAAAGGCTGGGTGATATTAGGCTCAATATTTAGATTGATCACTTTACTGCCCAGCAGTCCATTACTGGAAAGTTCAGCAACGGTCTTGGGGCCAATAGCCACATCATTTTTTATCAATAACTCTACTTTCAGCTTATTGCCTTCATCGTGCATAATGTCGATATGAGAAACCATTCCCACATTCAGGCCATTGACCATCACAGGGTTGGAAGCTACCAGGCCATCTACGTTTTCATAAACAGCATAATAGGTCCTCGATGAGGAAAAGAAATTAATGCCTTTGAGAAACCTCAAGCCGACATATAATAAAGCAAAAGCAATGACGACCATTGCGCCCACTTTCAGTTCTTTACTTTTAAATTTACTCAAAACTAAATTTATTAAATTGATTCTATCTCTTTTTTATAATCACGAAAGGCTCGATAGATACCTGATGCGATATAGGTCTGCCCCAAAGGGTCTCCCAAATATTTTTCTTCTTTGGGGTTACTCAGGAATCCCGTCTCCACCAGAACACTCGGCATCGAGGTTCTCCACAACACTACAAAACCGGCTTGTTTTACTCCCCGGCTATGTCTTCCAACCCTTCGCTTAAACTGACCTTCAATTTTCGATGCTAAATTAAGACTATTGTCCGAATATGCACTCAAGTAAAGGTTAAATAATATATACGATTCTGGAGAGTTGGGATCAAAACCATCATAATTATTATTATAATCATCCTCCATAAGCATAGAACTGTTCTCCCGCATGGCCACATTCAGGTTGCCTTTGCTGGAATGCAGCCCCATCGTGTAGGTTTCGGTACCGTGAACCCCATCGTTATGAGGCGAAGAATTACAGTGAATAGAAATAAATACGTCAGCATTATTTTTATTGGCAATTAACGCCCGATCGTTTAATTCTACAAAATGATCGGAATCCCGGGTATAAATGACCTTCACATCGGGTAAATTCTCCTTGATGATCTTGCCGAGTTTCAATGCAACACTCAGCGCTACATCTTTCTCCTTCAAGAGTTTACCATGGGTTCCCTGATCCTTACCACCGTGACCGGCATCAATAACAACGGTCTTCACACTGTATCTATGTGTGTTCAGGGTCGTATAGGACATCAGGACAAATCCTATAGAGAGTAAAAATAGTATGCTAAGATTTTTCAATTTTTTTCGCTTGGTATGGCATAAACACATTAACTTTACACAAAATTGTGAATTTTTCTAAAAACGGAAAAATAGGAGTGCAAAAAATCCAATACCTATGTCTGTTAGCTTTGATCTCCTTGCTCAATATTGCAGCAATTAGCGACACAAGCTACCAGATTCCTGTAAATAATTTACGTAGTGACTCAACTGTTGTTGACTCCACCCTTGCAGACTCGCTCTCATTAGACAGCCTTGCGATGGACTCGCTCGCTTTGGCGGATTCTCTTCAAAGAATTCCCAAAGGGCCAATCCAGACCAAGATTGATTATGGTGCGACGGATTCTTTGGTGCTAAACTTACGTACTCAAGATGTAGAAATGTACGGCGAAGGAGCCGTTAATTATGGTAAAATCAAGCTCGATGCAGATCATATTCAGCTCAATTATTCAACAAATTTAGTTCGTGCCGAAGGAACGGAAGACACCACGGGCAACATGAAGGGTAAACCGGTATTCAGTGATGATGGGCAGGTTTACGAAACAGAAAACATGGCCTATAACTTTGGTTCCAAAAAAGCGATGATTACCGGCGTAATCACCAAGCAGCAGGATGGTTTTATTCATGGCGACACGATCATGAAAAACCCTCAGGATGAGCTGATGGTGGATCATGCCCGGTACACCACCTGTGACTTACCACACCCTCACTTTTATATTGAGGCCAATAAGATTAAGATGATCCCGGGAAACAAACTCGTTTCGGGACCTTTCCAAGTGTATATCATGGATATTCCTACGCCGGCGATTTTCCCGCTGGGGATGTTCCCTATGCCCGACCGGCGATCGTCAGGTATTTTGATTCCTTCTTTTGGGGAAGAGCGTAACCGGGGTTTCTTTTTGAGGGATGCGGGTTATTTCTTCGATATCAGTGATTACGTCAACCTTACCCTCTACGGAACAATTTATTCCCGAGGCGACTGGGGTTTCCGTGCCGAATCCACTTACCGTGACCGTTACCGCTATGATGGTGGTGTAAATATAGAATATCAGGTAAACAACAGCCTGGATGGTATCCTGAACGACGGAGGGAGCTCCAACACCTTCCGTTTTCAGTGGCGACACAGTCCAAAATCCCGACCAGGACAGGGGCGTTTCTCTGCCAATGTAAACCTGATGTCGAATAACTACAACCAAATTAACCCTGGCTACGGGCAGGGCGGTTTGGACAATAACCTGAGCCAGAACTTTACCTCGAGTGTGCAGTATTCTGGTAAAATTGGTAATGTTTTCAACTTCAGTTCATCAGCAAGGGTGAACCAGAATGTGCAGACCAAACAAACGGATCTTACCCTGCCCGATCTTTCGTGGAGTTTAATGAACCGTATTTATCCCTTCCGTGGAAAAAACAGCAAGGGAGATACCTGGTATGAGAAAATCAACCTGAACTATAACGGGGTGATGACCAACCAGCTCAGCAATAAGGCGATCAGTTCAAACCCAGGGTTTACGATAGCGAACGAAGACCCTAATGCGGGTGATATTATTGACTTCAACCAGGATAACCTTTCGCAACTTTTGGCAAGGGGGCAGTTTGGGGTAAAGCACACCATTCCAGTGTCCACCTCCTTTAATCTGTTCAATTTCTTCACGGTATCGCCGTCGATGAACTACACAGAAAGGGATTATGCATCCTCACTGAACTACACTTATATCCCTGCCCAGGAAGCGGTACAGGTAGATACATTGAGCGGTTTCAACAGGGTATATGATTACAGTGCTTCGGTATCGGTAAATACCCGTCTGTATGGAACCAAATATTTTAAAGGTGGAAATTTACAGGCCATTCGCCACGTGATGACCCCTTCGGTGAGTTTTAGTGCTGCACCTGACTTTACAGACGATTCCTACGGGTACTATCAGGATGTACAGGTTGCTCCAGGAGAATTCCGCAAGCTGTCCCGCTATCAGGGTTATGCTTACGGCACACCGAGTGCGAGTAATTCCGCCTCGATGAGCTTCTCCTTATCCAATACTCTCGAAGCCAAGGTGCTGGACAAAAAGGATTCTACAGGCGTAAAAAGCAAGAAGGTTTCTATTCTGGACAACTTCTCGTTCAGTTCGGGTTACAACTTTGTTGCCGACTCCTTTAACCTGTCGAACTTCAATATTGCGGCAAGGACGGCTATTTTCAACAAAAAACTGAACATCAGTTTGAATGCCACTGTCGATCCATACACCTACAAGTTACTCGATGAATACGTCGACAACACTGGTGAAAGAAGGGTCGATCAGGTAAGAATTAATGAATATGCCTGGAAATCTGGTAATGGTATTGGTTCACTGTCCTCCTTTCGGGCGAGTTTCAGTACCAACCTGAACCCTAAAGCGCGGGAGAAAGAACAGAAATTCCAGAAAGGGGTGGATGATTCCGACCTCGATATTGCTGACAAGGCCTGGCTGATTGCCAACCCCGACGCTTATGTGGACTTCGACATTCCGTGGAGTTTGAGGCTGAATTATGATTTCACTTATAATAAGCGGGGATTTGCAGATGCCACCACCACGCAGGCCATCAGGATGTCTGGAGATTTGACCCTGACCGAGCACTGGAAGATCAACTTCAGCTCAGGTTACGATTTCAAGGCCATGGCCATGACCCAGACCAACATTGGCGTGAACAGGGATTTACACTGTTGGCAGATGTCCTTCAACTGGATTCCTTTTGGAGCATATCAGTCTTACAATATCACGATCAACGCCAAATCGTCTTTGTTGAGAGATCTGAAAATCAACAGAACCCGAAGCTGGCAAGATTTATTCTAAGCCCAAAAAAAGCAACGTGCCAAACGCATGTTGCTTTTTTTTATTTCTGCTGATAACAGATCGAAAACATACCTTCCCCTATTGGCATATAATGCACCTGCAGCGGAATTGAAAACGATTTATAGTTCAGTTCGGCAAGCAGATCGCCACCCGTGGCCACCAGTTCAAAAGGGGGCACATGAATGTGTTGCTGAAAATCTACCCCACCCAAGCCATACCATTTGTAAACCGCCTCTTTCACCGTCCACAGTACTGCCAATTTATCGAGGTCTTCCCCACAGTAGGCCAACTCCTCCTCATTACAGAATCGCTTGGCCACACGCAGCAGCTTGGGAGAAATTTTCTCAAAATCAGCACCAACAGCTGCCCCCTCAAGCCATACCGCAATGGCCAGCCCATGCCCGTGCGTCAGGCTGATCCCCGCATTTGACCCTTTCAGGAAAGGCTTCCGCCGTTCGTTGTAGTTCAGCCCCAAAAAGGGCAAACCGAGCTTGCTGATCAGTGCTTTGAGCGCCAAACGAACCGCATAAGACTCTCGCTGCCTTGCCTGATGCCGAATTCGCTCGAGTTCAGGGAAGTCCACCAAGTCCACTTCAATCTTATCCGTAATTTCAACGACACTATAAAACAGGTTTTGCTTTAATTTTTTTATCTTAGCATCCAACATTTTGAATCAAGCATTATTGGTGAGCTTCAAAATTACAGAATTCTGTAAACTAACCGTAGAGGTCATCAGAATAATCTATCAAAAGGAAAATAAATTGATACAAGTCGATAAAAAATACACCTTCTCAGGTCATAAAGATTGTGTTTATTCCCTTGAAAAAGGCCCTGGCGAACAGCAGTTTTTCAGTGGTGCAGGAGATGGCATGGTCGTCGGTTGGGATATCGCCCAGCCTGATGAAGGCAAACTGGTCGCCCGCCTAAAAAACTCCGTTTACGCCCTGAGGTATTTGCCCGAGCAGGATATTTTGCTTGTTGGCCACAATTTTGAAGGCCTGCACTTGATCAAGGTGGCAGAAGCCAAAGAAATTGCCAGCCTGAAATGTACCGATGCCAATATTTTCGATATTCAGGTATATCAGGACAAAGCCTGGGTCGCCTGTGGAAATGGGGAATTACTCCTCATAGACCTGCCCTCTGTAACGGTACTTGAACGGATTCAAGCCACTGAAAAGGCCGCCCGAACCATTGCCATTTCAGCAAAAAATCAGGAGGTGGCCGTAGGTTTCAGCGATCATCAGGTAAGAATTTTCGACCTCCATACCCACGAACTGAAACACACCCTTGAAGGGCACAGCAGTTCGGTCTTCAGTGTGGTGTACTCCCCCGACGAAAGTTGCCTGCTGACCACTGGCAGGGATGCGCAGATCAAGGTGTGGAAAAGTGAAGACGCGTACCGCATGGTCAAGAATATTCCTGCACATATGTATGCCATCAATAGCCTTGCATTTGACCCTTCGGGAGATTATTTTGCTTCGGCGAGTATGGATAAATCTATAAAACTTTGGCGATATTCAGATTTTCGCTTACTTAAAGTGTTGGATAAGTCCCGACATGCGGGGCATGCCACCTCGGTAAATAAATTGATATGGTTAACGCCTTCTGAAGAACTGATCTCTGGGAGCGACGACCGCAACATTTCCATCTGGAACATTAACTTCAACGAAAAGTCATGAAAGTAACCCCTATCGAAATCAGACAAAAATCCTTTGAAAAAGTCTTCAGAGGCTATGACAAAGAGGAAGTCGATGCCTTTCTTAAATCGCTGTCGGTACAGTGGGAACAAATGCTCGATGAGTCCAAAGAGCTGAAATTCCGAATGGAGGCTGCGGAAAAAGAAGTTGAGAAGCTCCGAGAGGTGGAAAGTTCGCTGTTTAAAACACTGAAAACCGCCGAGGACACAGGTGCCAATATCAAGGAGCAGGCCACCAAAGAGGCTGAGCTTATTTTACGTGAGGCGCAAAATGAAGCAGGGCAAATTATCGGTAAGGCACAGCTTGAGGCGTCAAAAATGGTGAACGATGCCGAGGAGCATGTCGCAAATCTTGATCATGAACTGAAGCAAAAGACCCATCAGTTTAAACTCAATGCTGAGCAGGAGCTGAAAAATATGCAGCTTAATTATGCCGCGACAGATGGCATGAGCGAGGACCTTATTGCTGAAATTAAAGCAAATATGGAAGATTTGCAGATTCGTGTCAGCAAAATGGAATTCAAAAAACGGGAGCTGCGCAAAAAGCATGAGCAGGTATTTGCCAATATGCACCGCCTGAACAGTGAGTTGATTAAAAACAACGACCTCAGGGAAGTGATTACAAATGTACCAGAGGAAGAGGAAAAAATTATTGCTGAGAAGCCTGAACAATACGGCATGCCTGAGATTGACAGCCCAGAGCCTGCCCCAGACCACCAAAGTGTTCCGCCTAAAAAAGAGGCGACCCCTCCTGCTTCTGATCATTCGCAGGAAGGAAGTACTTCATTTTTTGACCAGCTATAAAACATGGGACAAGTCAGCTTAGAAGGGATGGAGTTTTTTGCCTATCACGGGTTCCATAAGGAAGAACAGATGATTGGCAACAAGTATGGCGTGGACGTGGTGGTAGACACCAATTTGCTGAATGCCGCCATTGACGACGACCTGCAGAAAACCGTCGATTATACCCTGCTTTACAATATTATCAAGGAAGAAATGGCTACGCCCTCCAAACTTCTGGAGAATGTTGCCCAGCGGGTACTGATGAAAATTATGGCCAAGATCCCTGCCGTAAAACGATGCAAGGTGGTCATCTCTAAATTTAACCCACCCATTGGCGGTGTTTGTTTCCGATCCAAGATCACCATTGACCGATCGAGAAAAGAATATGAACAGCTGATGTTGGAGGTTTAATTGGAAAAAGCGTCTTTCCAAATGGAATTAGTGAAAAATATTACGCCTGTATCTTATCAGAAAATGATGAGGGCAGGCCTTTTTTCATGGCCAAAAAGCCATCAATTTTAAAACACCCCACCTTTAATTGCCCTTTTTCTTCTGTGCATTTCAATATTTTTTTAGCTTTGCACCACAAAACGATTGTGCATAAACTGCCCGCTCTCATTTCTTGAATATGAAAAAAATTGCCCTGATTGCCTTCTTTGTCGTCATCCACCTATCTTCCTTTGCAAGGGCTTGGAAGTTCAATGGTGTCTTTCACAAAATAAGTGTAGAATCTCAAATGGGGCTCAACTATTCGTTTATGAGTGGTGTTGGGCAGGAAGGTGGATCGGGACTTGTCGGCGTACAGTTTGGGTCCATGATTGTACTTCCCCTGAATAATGACATCTATACTAAAGTCGGCCTATTTTATATGCAGGGGGGGGCGCACTTCAAATCAGAGGTCGCGACCTTCGATCTTAACTTGCAGTATATTCAGATTCCCGTGTGGGGAAAAGTGTCGATCAACCAAAAAAACCTCAACATGATTGCCGGCCCTCAGTTTGGCTTTTTGCTCAATGCCACAGAGGTAGAAAATGGACAGAAGCGAAATATCACCAAGGTGCTCAACCCCTTGGATATTTCCGCCAATATTGGTATTGAATATGCCCTTCGCCCCAACTTCCTGATGTCGGTTTATTATTCCATCGGCCTGACTGATGTAACCAACAACAGGGAAAACAACAATGCCTTGCTCAATAATGCGCTTACCTTCACTTTAGGCTACTCTTTTCATCTGTAAGGAACTCCTCTGCAATCTGACGAAAACCTAACATATTTGGGTTACCTTTCCTTTTAGCTGACCGTTCATTCGCTCCGTTAGTCTGAAAGAACCAAGTATAGTGATAGGACATGACAGATAAAGATATGCTTAGGCAGATCAAAAACGGACAGAATATGCAAACGGCGATGCTGTCCCTTTACCATAAAAGTTTCCCGAGTGTAAAAAGATGGATATGCTATAATAATGGTCGGGTGGAAGATGCCGAGGACATTTTTCAGGAAGCCATTTTAATTCTTATCGACCTGATAAAAAGAAACGACTACAAATACAAGGCAAGTATCACCACCATTCTTTATGCCATTTCAAGAAACCGATGGCTACAGCAGCTGAAAAAAAATGAGCGATTTACCGCTGTTGAAAATTTTGAGGAGTTGGTCAATCAGAAGGTCATCATCCCACGGGTAGAAGATGAAATTGACGAGTCTTTGCAATTGCCCGTCATTAATAAACAGGAAGCGATAGAAAATATTTTCGACCACCTTCCTGAAGGTTGTAAACAAGTCCTGATGGATTACTATTTTCATCAGCTCCGCTATGAAGAAGCCGTGATCGAAAGCCCTTTCAGCAGTGCTCAGGCGCTGAAAAACAAAAAGAGCAAATGCCTCAAACGGCTGAAATCGCTTGTCGATGAAAACCCTGCATTCAAACGCCATATACGTCGGCAGCTCGAGGCGCAATCCGAAACTATTTGAAGGACGTGATAAAAAAAGGGAGCTGTTGCTCATCGGGAGCATGCCTCTCCCGATCAGGAAAACCAAACGCCCCATGGCAGCCATGCTCCCGTTTCTATAGATTATTTATACATGCGGTCGTCGAGCATATTATAATGCCCCATAATGATTTTCTCGTAAAGTTTTGTTGGAAGAAATTTCCTCAGCTTAATCGATATTTTCTCTACAAAAGCCCCCACTGGATAACGCAGTGTGGGTTTTTTATTTTCCACAATATTCAATGCGGCAACGCCAACAGCCTCAGGTGTTGGTGCACTGTCCATCCCTTTCTTAATCAGGACATTCATCTCCTCGATCAGCTTGGCATAAGGAGAGTTGGCATCGAGATCGGCATTTTTTCTTGCACTCGCAATATTGGTATTGAAATCCCCTGGCTGAATCATCGACACCTCAATTCCGAAACCTTTCACCTCCATACGCAAAGCCTCCGTCATCGCCTCTACGGCAAACTTACTGGCTGAATAGAACCCTCTGAAAGGCAAAGAAACCTCTCCTGCAATAGACGAAATATTGATGATATGCCCAGACTTCTGAGCCCTGAAGATGGGCAACACTGCCTGACAAACCCGCAGCACGCCGTAAAAGTTGGTTTCAAAAACCTCCTTTATGGTATCAATAGGCATTTCCTCCACGGCACCAATCGTCCCTAAACCTGCCGAGTTAATCACCCCGTCCAATCGGCCCGTTTTTTCGATCAGCTGCTGAATCCCCGCCTTTACAGCCTCATCGTTATTGACATCCATCTGGATAAATTCCAACCCCGAAGGATCATTCGCTATCATGCGACGGCTGGTACCAAATACACGGTAGCCATTTGCTTTTAAATGAAGCGCAATGGCCTTCCCAATACCTGAAGAACCGCCCGTTACTAAGAAGACTTTTTCCACTATAAGAATTATTTTTTTGACCCCGCTAAACTACGGCTTCATAAGCATATAAAAAAAATCGGCAGACAAAAATTGCCTGCCGATTCATGCTTCCTGTACTCGTCGGGTTCATCAATAATAATTCACCGACAAGGTTGCGTGTTTCGCCTTAAGCTTCTCGATATCCGAGCTTCTTACTTTTGAATTATAACATGAAATTTTCTTCAAGTTAGGGCAATCTGCCAAGCGGGAAATTCCTCGAATTTTAGTATTGTAAAAAGAGAAGTCCTCCAAACTTTTAAGCATCTCCACCCCATGAATCCGCTTAATGCGGGTACCTGCAATGTTGAGTTGCTTCAGCTGAGGCAGCGTAGCGATAGGGTCAAACAAAGGCACCTGTGCATTCTCAAGCAACAGCACGTTCAGATGCTGCAATTGACTAACCGTTTCAATATTTTCAATAGGATTATTGGAAATATCAAGATAGGTCAGGCCGGGGTGTTTGGCCAAAGGACTGATGTCCATCAGGCGGGTATTGCGAGCCACAAGGCGCTTCAGGTTTACGAAAGGCGCCAAGGCATCGAGCCGCTGAACATCAGGCATATTAGAGAGGTCGATTTGATCGCTCAAAATCAACTCATGCAACTGCTCTGAGGTGGGCAACAGCCCCAGTCCTGTATTTTTATCAAAAGCACTTTTCCATGCCCTTGACATTCCCGACCACCATTGCTTCAGTGCTTTGGTTTTGTAGATCACCATGGCTTTGGGATGCACCTGTAGAAATTCTTTCACGTCCTGATCTTCCACCCGTGTATCGTCAAAATGGATTTTCGAAAGCTGTTTCAGGCTGTCCAGTGCTTTCAGGTCGCCAACCTGCGTTCCATCTCCATTAATTTGCTTCAGCTGATGCAAAGATTTCAGATCGGTAATGGTGGCAATCGGTGTCCCCGAAAAGTCTATTTTCTCCAGCTGCCCGAGGCTTTTCAATGCGCTCAGGCTGGTAACTTTGGTATCGGAGAGGTTGAGCTCTTGCAAGCTGACTAAATCCTTCAGTGGGTCAAGTCGATAAACCCCTGTATGTGAAATATCGAGTTTTTTCAGGTTGACCAGCATCCGCAGTGGTTCCAAATCCATGATGTCCTTACCGTTCACCGCTAAATCTGTCACCCCAAAAACCGTTTGATGCAACCACTCCCCTGTTGGTTCCTGAAGGCTGTCAGGGAGCATGGCATGGAACACCTCCGCCCAGGCAGAGGGAAGCGTTTGCCACCATTGCTGTAGCATTTTTGAATCTGCCACCACCAGTGTACCCGCTTTTTCACGCATAAACTTCTGTGCATGATTAATATCTACGCCAGAGTTATCGCAATACACCGTTTTTAATGACGGCAATTCCTGAAGTGGCGCAAGGTCGGCAACCCTGGTGTTCTTGATAAAAAGCACCTGTAGCTGCGTTAGTGGTTTCAGTACCGAAAGGTCGGCAATATTGGTATTGGTCAATTCCAATTTTTCAAGTTTTTTGAACTGGGCAAGCTGCTGAAAATCAACCAGCGAATCTGACTCCAGATGCAATTCTGTCAGGCTGTGAACCTCGGCAAGCGGGCTGAGGTCATAGTTGGCCGTTCCGGACAGGTCAAGCACTTTTAAATGATTGTTGTACTTTAGAATATTGAGGGAATCGAAAGGGGTATATGCTAAATTCAGACGTTGAATCCCCCGAAGCCTACTGAGGGTCAGGGCATTTTCAATGGGGCTGTATTGTGCAGATAATTCCTTTAACGAGGCCAAATAGCGCAGATTGCCCAAATCGCGAACTCGGGTGTAGGAAATATCCAATCGTTCGAGCTGTGTCATATTTCGAACCATATAAAGCGTATCGATGAAAGTATGACTCAGGTTGAGGGTACGAAGGTTGGTCAGTTTGTTCAGCGGGTCAAAATCATAAAGCTCCATATGGTCTGATAGATCCAAAGCTTCTGTACTTACTGCACGCTTTATCGCATTGATGTAATCAGCCTTCGTGATGGCCACTGCTGATGAATCGACTGGTTGCGTGCTCAGGCTGTCGGTGGCTGATGCCGGCACCTGTTCCGCAACGGCAGAAGAATCGGGGGCAACAAAGGGCTGCAGGTCTGCAAGCTTGCTGCTGTCCGCAAGGAAGGTATGGCTTCCAAGAATGGTTTTCCAGTTTGGCGACAAGGCAAACCACCATTTGTAAAGTTCTTCGTCCTCGTTCAGTTTGGTAGAATATACACTGACGATTTTCACGGTTTCATCACTCTGATTCACCGTCATTTCAAAATATACCGTTTTGGTATCTTCCACCGCCTGCCGATCCTTCACCAATATCCCCTGCAGGTTGCGCTGGGTTTTAACGATCAGGCTATACTCCCCCTGGTCGTTTACTAATGGTTCAATGGATTCTACCGTATAGTTAAATTGCACCTGACGATAAAAGAAGGTAATGTCTTTTAAATAGGCCTGCGCATCTTTATAATAAGGAACGAGACGGTTGGCATCCAAATCGTCCTCTATCTGAACTTTGGAATCACGGATTACCCGCAGGTAACTTTCCGACACAATACGCTCTTTATCATCCATGGCTTCAGTAGAATCGCCAAGAATATTCACATAAACCTGCCAGTAATTAATCAGGCGGCCAGCATCTTCTTTGTATTTATCGAGCTTCTCCTGCTGGGCAAAGCCTTTTCCCACCATGCCCAGACAAAGGATCAAAATGATCCAGATTTTATTTCTTCCTTGCATTCTCTATTGATTCTTTATGGAATAAAAAATGGCACTTGTTATTCCTGCTCCTGTATATAAGCCTTGAGCTTTTCTTTTGTTGGCTGATCGGCCTGCACGAGGTTGGTCATCAACCAACCGGCATTTTTCCCGGCGCGGTTAATCTCTGAGACCTGAAAATACCAGCCCTTCACCTGAAAGAAGTGAAGATTCACCTGCGAGACACGCTCAAACTTCAGCAACCCTCTTTTCATATCCGCCAGAAATACCGTCAGTGTATTGGGCTGATACCCTTTTTGAATATAGTCTTCGAGGTTCTCCGGGTGGTTCATCGCTTTCTCCAGAGGCATAAAATAAAGCTCATGACTCATGGGATTGAGGAATTTTTTAGGCGCATGGTTCATATTGAACAGTTTGTCGTAAGGGGCAAAATTGATCCTGTCGATCACCCACTTCCAGCCTCCGTTTACCTCCTCGAGGGTCAGGAAAAAAGTCATGGGCATTTGCTTCCCCTGATAGTCCACCATCGTGCGCACTTCAGCAAACCAGTTGGGGTTGTAGAAATCGAGAAATTGCGGATCATTGGCATCAAGTACCCGCTCGCCAAAAGCCTGAAGCTGATCGGCCACCTGCTTATTTTGCTGATCGATCAGCTGTGGCAAAAACCGCTTCCTCAGTCGATCGCCATGGTAATTCCTGTCCGTAGGCAGTAAACGTTGCCCCCTCAAGGTTTCCTCGCCGTTAAACCTTCGGATAAACTGATTCACCTGCTTTGTACGGGCATAAAAATCTTCCGCATTGAGGTAATCACCAATCTGGGCATGCGCCAGCAAATTCGAGCAGGCACACAGCAGCAATAGCATTAAGCGTTTTAAAGATAGCATAACTGATTATCGTTTTCATCCAATAAAAAAACAGGCAAAACGCACCACGCCTTGCCTGTTTTTCAGAAAAGATGTTTACTTATAGGTGTTCGTTACCCGAATATCACCCAACATCACATCCCAAAAACCGATCGTTCTGCCTTGAATCGTGGTCTTCTTTCGTTCTACATATACGGTAATATCTTTCTTGGTGGTATCGACATATTTCATCCCATCCTTGCGCTTCCCTTCAAATCGCTGATAAATGGTGATGACCCCCACATAACGGCCATCGGCCTGTTTTACCAAATCAGAAATATACTGAATGTGAAACCACTCAATATTCACCTGATCGTAATTGAGCAACTTCAGTCTTTTAAGATAATCCTTTACGCCGTATGCTTTGGTTTTCTGGGTATTCAATGACGAGACATCAATTTGCGCATCGGCATCGAAGAGCTCTACTGCACGCTCAATAGCCGCATTGGCCTCCACATCACGGGTTTTCTTATCGCCGATGATGGTGATGTACTTACTCAGGTCACGCACTTTCTCCAATGCGAGAGAATCAATGGCCTGCTTTCGGTCGGGGCTGATGTCTGGCTCTGCAGATTGCGCCCATACATTGGCACTCGCCGTAAGCAGCAGCACCATAAAAAAAAATTGCTTAATCATTTTTGCTGATATCATAATGCACTACTTATTTTTGAAGTTCCAACAAACGAATTTTACCGCTGGCATCTGTTTCAATATTCTCGATGCTGTACGGTGCTTTTTTCTGTAATTTCAGGTATTCCAAATATTGCCCAATGGTGGTTGGCTTGTCAAAATCCTTTTCCCCATCGAAAACACCAATAATAATCAGCACATCCACATTTGGGTTAGAGAACAAGCTCAGTGCTTTCTCAATCTCCTGGTCTGCTTTGGCAGGAGAGCTTGCGCTGCCAATATTGCGCATGTACTCGTTGAGCCTCACTTTGGTTGGGCGGGCATCCGAAGCACGCTTCTCACGGGCTGTAATCATACTGTCGAGTTGGTTGGCTTGCGCTTTAACTTCGCTGTAAGGAGAGTTGTGGAGTTTCTCCGTTTCTTCTTTCAGGTAAGCCAGGTCGTAATTTTCAAAATTATCTATCAGTAACTGCGCGTGGTTGAGTTGTTCTTTCACCGACAGCTTTTCCTCCACTTTTTTGAGAATGGCCTCCACTTGCGCATTACCAGCGGCTTCGGAACGAATTCTGCTGACTTCACTTTTAACATGGTCAACAGACATTTTATTCATATTATCATAAAGATATTGCGCCTGCTCGACCAACTCCTGAGTTTTGTTGCTGACCTGACTGACCTCCTGAGCTACAGGTTCACTTTGCGCAGGTTTCTTTTTACAGGATTGCAGGGAGGCTGCGGCAAAGAGCCCAAGTGCAAGCATCATTGGGCGGAAACCGCCTGCGAAGAAGGTAGCGTTTACCAGTGGTTTATTCATCGGTATGATATTTAATAGTTAGTTTCAAAAAAGACAAAAATAGGATTATGCTCCTGTTTACAATTTAGGAGGTATATCAGTGCTATGCAAAAATCAATGCAGGTTATCAGCTGATGCGGCTAAATACTATCAAAAATCATGCTTAATATTGCATTTTGACCAATTGATGTGAATTTTACAAGTAGAAACTTCCATTAAATCACAGAATAATTTCGGGTTAATTATTTCGATTTGGGATGGTAAATTGTTATTTTAAGACATCGTAAATGATTACCTTGTTTATATGTAATCTCAGCCTTTAATTTAATTTTTTTCCGCCATCAATGATCGACCGCAAGCCATATCTCGTTCTTTTCTCCCTGTGTTTTCTCTTCCTGTTTTCTTCCATGACGTTTGCTTTTGCGCAACAGCCTTCCGATCAATTGAAGTCTTACATCCTGCCTGCAATTTCACACCTATTGCCTGATGAACACATGGACTTTACGGTTTTCGATAAAGATCAGCAACATTCTTTTTTTCATTTCAGAATTGATCAGCCCATGGATTTGATTCGGTTCAGGGAGCGACTCGCACCCGTGGACAATCAGTCGTTTTGTGAGGTACTGAAAAAGAAATGTGTTTCGTGGAAAGGGGAAGACCACCTTGAGGAACAGGTAAAAATGGGAATGATTTATACTGGCAAGATGACGATTAACCAACAACAGGCACTTGTTGCCCTTGATCGGCAAGGGAATGTGTTCTGTTACGTAGAGAATTTGTAGGATTTAACAGCGATGATTTTTTTATTGGCGTCGATCAATTATTTTTGAGATCAATCATCATAGTATTCATGTACGACGCAATCATCATTGGAGCGGGAATCAGTGGAGTCAGCTTGGCTTTTCATCTTGCTGAAGCCCAAAAAAAAGTATTGGTTTTAGAACAGTCAGATCACGTCGGGGGGTGCTTACGGTCAGCAACCTCTTCCGAAGATGATTCCTTCTGGCTGGAAATGGGTGCGCACACCTCCTATAATTCTTATCAGGCATTTATTGAGCTTATTGAGAAAAGCCAGGGACTTACGGCGCTCAATGCCCGAAAGAAAGTCCCCTACAAGGTATTGCACAAAAACAAGCTTGCAGGAGTGACCAAACCCATGAGCTGGCTGAATGCCATTACTGCTGTACCGAATATTTTCTTCGCCAAAAAAGAAGAGAAAACGGTTGCTGAATACTACGGGAAAATTCTTGGCAAAAAAAATTACCAAAACTACTTCAGTCATGTATTTTCGGCTGTTCCCTGCCAGCCTGTGGATGAATTTCCCGCCGATATGCTGTTCAAAAAACGTGAGAAACGGAAGGACATTTTACGGAGCTTCACCATGAAAAGCGGCCTTCAGTCTGTACCCCGAAGCCTGGCGCACCATCCCAATATTAAGTTGATTACCAATGCCACCGTCGATAGTATCAGCTATACAGGCTCGGTGGTTACCGCTACGCTGAACAGTGGGCAGGTATTCGAGGCGCAACAATTAGCCTTTGCCACCCCTCCCGATGAGGCACAAAGGCTCATGACACCCCACCATCAGGCACTCACGATTGCCCTTGCCAAAATCCCCGTAGCCAAAAGCGAAGCCATGGGGGTGATGGTAAAAAAGAAAGACCTTTCGATCCCTGAAGTGGCGGGTATATTTGCGCCTAATGGCAGCTATTATTCGGTTGTTTCGCGCGATGTGGTGGAAGATGACCGATACCGAGGGTTTACCTTTCACTTCAAGCCACAGCATTTGAGCGATGCTGTCAAGATCGACACCATCTGCGATGTATTAAAAATCCGCAAAGATCATATCGTTCATCAGTTCAAGAAAGAGAACATTTTACCGAGCCTGAGACTTGGCCATAAAGACATCGTCAGAACGATTGAGCAAGAGAGCAAGGCGCTGCCGATTTTCTTTACTGGAAACTATTTCGATGGACTATCGATTGAAGATTGTGCACTTCGATCCAAAGAAGTCGCCACACAAATGCTTTATCAGCTTTAAAAAAACTTTCCGTCCACTGCAAAACAAGGCAGTGGACGACCTCTTTCCTTATGGCAACACCCAACGATCTTCAGCAATTGCTCGACACCCACTTTGAGCAATTCCACCAGCCTGATTTCATCCCCCATGATCCCATCAGTATTCCGCATCGCTTCCGTAAAAAACAAGACATAGAAATATCGGGGTTCATTGCTGCCGTGCTCGCCTGGGGGCAACGGAAAACCATCATCAATAAATGTACAGAACTGATGGAGCGCATGGACAATGCGCCTCATGATTTCATCCTTCACCATCAGTCTGCTGACCTGAAAAAACTGCTCGGTTTTAAGCACCGAACATTCAATGAAGAAGACTTGCTTTATTTTGTTGATTTCCTGAAATACTGCTATAAAGAACACAACAGCCTGGAAGAGTGGTTTTGCCTGAAAGATGCCCTGGACGCTCCCAATATAGAACGGGGCCTGATCTATTTCAATGAGGCTTTTACTCAGCGAGACACTTTCCCACAGCGAACGGGAAAACATGTCGCTACCCCTGCGCGGAAATCCGCCTGCAAGCGGATTAATATGTACCTGCGCTGGATGGTCAGAAGTGCTGAAGGGGGCGTCGATTTTGGGCTGTGGAAAAAAATCAGCCCTGCACAGCTTATATGTCCCTGCGATGTTCATGTGGATCGCATTGCGCGACGGCTGGACCTACTTACCCGCAAACAAACCGACTGGCTTGCGGCTGTGGAACTGACAGAAAACCTGAAAGCGTTTGATCCGCTGGATCCTGTAAAATACGATCTCGCGCTTTTCGGTATTGGTGTCAATGAAAAAAATGGCGACTTCGAGCTGTAGCCACAAACAGAAAAAAGCCTGCAAAAACAGGCTTTTTTCAATCCTTAATTTTTTTAATCCTTATGCACCCCAATTGGCTGGGTCCACTCTCCACGCCTTCAACAACTCAACATCCTCTGCCTTCACATATGCTGTCGCTAAAGCGGTTTCAATCATATCGCCATAATTTGACAATACCGACAAAGAAACATCCGCAGCCTTGAAGTTATCATCAGCAATCTGGAAACCATAGGTGAAAATTGCCGCCATTCCCAACACCTGAATACCTGCCTTGCGCAAAGCATCAACGGCTTTCAGTGAGCTTCCTCCAGTGGAGATCAGGTCCTCTAAAACAACCACCTTCTGTCCGCCTTTAGGCGCACCTTCAATCAGGTTTTCCATTCCGTGGCCTTTCGGCGACGAACGTACATACATAAACGGCACTCCCAAAGCATCTGCCACCAAGGCACCTTGTGGTACACCTGCGGTAGCAACACCTGCAATCGCTTCAACTTCTGGATAGTTGGCCTTGATCATCGCCGCCAACGATTCCTTGATGAAGGTTCTTGCTGCAGGATAAGCCAAAGAAACACGGTTATCGCAGTAAATTGGGGACTTCCAGCCTGAGCTCCAAGTGAAAGGGCTGCTTGGGCTTAACTTGATTGCTTCCACTTCTAAAAGTACAGAAGCAACTTTTTGAGAAATTTCTTTAGGATCCATATTCATGGTACAAATTTAAAAACTATTTTTGGGGAACCATTCAAATTTTGGTATTCTATATTCACTTTTGAGAAAAAATTAAGCACAATCCTTACAAAGCATGAAGATTTTCATCAACGATCGAATTATTCGGCTCATCAGCAAAAAAAAGGAATATCGTCAAAGTGCTTTTGACCATATCCTCGATGGGACCAAAGAACACCTCAAGACATCGCTTCAGGGGACGGTCTTCATTAAAAATGCGGGGCTTGTGCATGTTTCGCAAGTGATTGAGATCAGCCGACGCAAAGATGCTGGGCGATGGACCAGCGTAACGATGCAATTTGAGGACCTTGCGCCTGCAAAGACGTTTTTCAAGGAGCAATTCAATATTGTGGAAGCTGCGGGCGGACTGGTACTGAATGATAAAGGTAAAAAGCTGATGATTTTCCGCCTGGGCAAATGGGACCTTCCCAAAGGCAAGCTGGAGAAAAAGGAAGCCGCTGCTGATGGTGCCTTGCGGGAAGTTGAGGAAGAATGCAATATTAAGGTGGCACTTGCGGAAAAGATTTGCCACACCTGGCACACCTATGTTTATAAAGGCAAAAATGTGCTGAAGAAATCCCACTGGTATGAAATGAAATGCCTTGACGACCGAAAGATGAAACCACAGCTTGAGGAGGACATTACTGATGTAAGGTGGATGAGCGATGCGGAGATTGATATTGCACTAAAAAATACTTTCCCCTCCATTCATATTGTATGGGAACGTTTTAATGAGAAGACGATAAAAAGCCGTTAAACAAAAAAAGCCAAATGCTGAACGATCGCATTTGGCTTTTTTTATGGCTGTTCACAGCATTAATGATGGGCAATAAACAGCGGGGTATTTTGCTTTAAAATAATCTGACGTGCTGCAGAAGGCCGCTCTTTGTAAGATTCCAGCTGGCGATCGTAAGCCCCCATCACGATCAGGGAATCCGTCATGATCTGCGCTACTTTATAAATCTCACTTGAAGCCTCTTCACCATAAACGTGCTTGAGGCCGACGTTCTTATATTTACTTCTGACAAAATCCATCAGGTGGCGTTCATAGTAAAACAACTCGTCCTCATCTTCCTGAACAACAGAAAGAATTGTGATTTCAGTATCTTTGCACTGGTCCCCAAAAAGCAGGGTAAACATCTTGATTGCAAATACGGAAGTATCTTTTCCGTCATAAGTAAAAATCAAGTGTTTTAACTCGCTATAATCCTCTGGGAGAATCATGACAGGGCAACGCGAGCCCTTAAGGATATACAATAAATTTGCGGTATCGCCTTTATCATCAATGAAAGAAAAGGCCGCATTATAATCAAATAAGATCATATCATAGAAGGAGGTAACATCTACAACATCTGATGCTTTATTGACCATCAAAGGCTTTATTCGGATATTCAGTGGGGACTCGTCGATAATAGCGGAAACTTCTTTTCGACGTTTAGTGCGCAACTCTTCTGTTTGGGATGGTGAAGACAACAGTAAAATATCAAAGTAGGAATCCTTCACTCCGTCAAGTCTATCTACGATCACACTCAGCCCATTGAGCGCTGCGAAGTCGTCATTTATAACTACTAATATTCTTGCCATAATTTCTTTCTATGGTTAGCTCTATTGTTTCTCTTAAAAAATATTGTTCTTCCTTTTTCAAGGAAGCGTCACAACAAAAGCTGTTTACAATTAATTAAAAAAATTGATTGTCTTGTTTAAGGTCAATTGATTGTTCTATTACTTACATAAATTATATCTCACTTGTTATCAGGTAGATATAATCCTACTTAAACAAAGTTACATCAATTTTATTGCGTAAGCACTGACAATTATCAGACCACCTATTGAATATTATCAAAAAATATTACCAAAAAAAAAGTGGATGCTTAACAAAATAAGCATCCACTTTTTTTAACAATCACACGACTGAATATCTTAATTAAGCGTTTCGTAAAAATCTGCCGTTTTCACTAACGAAGGCTCGTCGATAATCCTAATCTTCTTGCCCTGAAGTGCGACCATTTTCTCGCTCTTAAACTCGCTGAGCAAACGAATCACCGTTTCCGTTGCTGTCCCGATAATATTGGCTAAATCTTCACGAGTCAAAGCAATATCCAACAAAACCCCCTGCTCTTCAGTATCCATACCGTAAGTTTCTTTCAGCATTAACAATGTTGCCGCCAAACGCTCACGAACAGATTTCTGGGCGATGTTCAAAAGCTTGTTCTCCAAAATTCCATGAGAGCGAATAATGGCTTTCGTTACTTTAGAGAAAAAGTCGGGATTAGACATTAGCAAACTCAGGAAGTTTGTTTTTGGGATATAACAGATGATCGAATCTTCAAGTACCGTCGCTGAAGTTGTATAGAATTCTTCACCGATAAGGTCTTTATATCCCAAAAAATCGCCTGCTTTTGCCAGGTGAACAATGTGCTCTTTGCCGTCAGAACTCATCTTAAAAACCTTCACTTTACCAGAATTGACACAGAACATCCCCATTGGGCGCGTGCCCTCATAATAGAGCGTCTGGCCTTTCTTATACCTGATACAAGATTTATTCTCCGATACTTTCAGTAACTCGTCGCCATTAACACCATTAAAAAGGGTATCCTCCAAGCGAGGGCATGAGTCACAGGTATTTTTTGGAACTTTATTATTAGCCACAATTACCTACTTAAATTTACAACCAACCTGACCTAATGTTCTTATTTTCAATATCCCATTTAGGTCATACACAACATTACAAATTTAATGCTAAAATCCCTATTTATCCAAAGTTACACAAAATACTTAACAGGTAGATTTATGACAAAAGGCATACACCAATCAAAATCACAAACAAAAAGGTAGAAATCGCAAGCTGCTTTAAATAAGGGTCGAGTGCTTTAGCATCCTGATATCGAGAAACCGCTATTCCATTTTTAAAAAATAAAGGAACCACCAGCAAAAAAGCCCATTGCCAAACATGATTAATATTAGCTTTCATATACCATACAGGAGCGAGTACACCAACAGCAAGCAACACCCAATGGTAAACAACGGCTTTTGATCGGCCGATACGCACAGGAATGGAGATTTTCCCCGCCTTGCGGTCAGAATCAATATCTCGAATATTATTCACATTCAACACGCCTGTACTCAGGGCACCAACACCAATAGCAAGCAGCAGCAACTCATTTTGCCACTGCTGGGCATATAAAAAGAAAACGCCCATTACCCCGACCACACCAAAAAAGATAAATACGGACAAATCTCCCAGCCCCATATAACCATAAGGGCGCACGCCTGCGGTATAAGTAATTGCGGCAATTATTGCGGCCACCCCCATCCCGAGGAAAATGAGAAGTAATTTTAAATTGGCACCAAAAGCCACCAAAATCAGCAAAAGACCGAAAATAAAAGAAAGTGCGGCAAAGGCGATCATGCCCTTTTTCATTTCCTGGGCAGAAATTAAACCTGCCTGAACTGCCCGCTGTGGGCCTGTACGGTCTGCGGAATCAGCACCATGGATGCTATCGCCATAATCATTGGCTAAATTGGACAGCACCTGTAAACAAAGGGTCGTTAGGCTGGCAAGCAGTAAAATTTGCCAATGAAACACCCCTTGATATGCAGCCACGAAGCTGCCTAAAAATATACTTGAAAAGGCCAATGGAAGTGTTCGTAACCTAAAAGCAGATAACCATGCCTTGGCTTTACTCGGAGGCGTATGGGTTTGATTCATTTGAAGTTGAAGATCGAAATTGTTTATGCTAAAATGAATAAGCGTATGTTTAAAAACTCACCATCCTACTGCAAATTCGAATGATTGGAACTGATTTTGAATTATTGATCAACAGTAGCGCTGCTATGCACTCAAAAATAATTCTTCATCACTTTTACAATACGGCAAATTTTCGTTGCGAATTTTAAGTATTAAACACACTACAAAAAAAAGTCAGACACAAATGCCTGACTTCATTTATAATGCAAATATAATAATTAATCCAATATAGCGTTCACCAATTCTGGCGACATAGGCTTCACTTTCGAACCGAAGTACTTCACCAACTCCCCTTTTTCATTGATCAAATACTTATTGAAATTCCAGTTTGGCGCTTGATCATTCCAGCCATTTTTGTCTTTATCAGACAACCAGGTGTAGAGTGCGTTCTGGTCCGCCCCTTTCACACTCACCTTTTCCATCATGGTGAACGAAACGCCATAATTACCTGTACAGAACTTCTTGATTTCCGCATTTGAACCAGGCTCTTGCCCTCCGAAGTTATTGGCAGGGAACCCAAGGATAATCACCTTGTCGCCATGCTGCTTGTTCAAGGCTTCCAAACCTTCATACTGCGGTGTGTAACCACATTTTGAGGCCACATTGACAATCAAAACTTTTTCTCCTTTGAATTTTGAGAAATCGATCTCATTGCCATCAATATCATTCATCTTGAAATCATAAAAAGCACTGTTGCTTACCACTGCTGCCTTTTCAGGATTTACTGTGGTTGCGGTTGCTGCAGGCTTCGACTTTACGGTTGCGTCGCCACAACTTGTAAGGATCCCCAGCGCGAAGGCTACTAAGCAAATCCCAATTGCTACTTTTTTCATGGTGTTGTTGATTGTTTGGTATTGTTGATTGTTTGATTCAAAAAATAAGGATCAATTCGCAAAGATAATGATGATCTTGGCAACAAAAAACCCTTTCGCTATTACGAAAGGGTTTATGAAAATGTTTTTTTTATTTAGAAATTACATGCGATTTGGTGCTTCAACACCCAATAATTGCATTCCTCGACGAATCACCTCAGCAACTTTCTCAGAGAAAGCGACACGGAAGGCCAGTTTTTGAGGATCTTCTTCATTAAAGATCGCTACCTCGGCATAGAAGCGGTTATATTCTTTGGCTAACTCAAAGCAGAAGTTAGCAATAACCGCAGGAGAATGGTTGCTTGCCGCTTCCTTGATCACGTCAGGGAAAGTACTTAAAAGACGGATACCTTCAATTTCTGATGGCTGAAGGTCAGTCAACTCACCGATATTCGACGTATCGATCCCCTGCTCCTTCGCTTTGCGGGAAATTGCGGAAATCCGTGCGTGCGTGTATTGGATGAACGGGCCTGTATTTCCCTGGAACTGGATAGACTCCTCTGGGTTGAACATCATTCGGCGTTTCGGATCCACTTTCAGCAAGAAATATTTCAGTGCACCCAAGCCCAGCTGGCGATAAAGTGCTGAAGCTTCTGCTTCTGTAAAGCCGTCAATCTTACCCAACTCTTTGGTGTGCGCTTCAGCAGTATCAAACATTTCCTGCATTAAATCGTCGGCATCAACCACTGTTCCTTCACGGGATTTCATTTTCCCTGAAGGTAAATCTACCATTCCGTAAGAAAGGTGATACATTCCTTCAGCATACTCACGACCAACATTTTTCAAAATGCGGAACAACACATCGAAGTGATAATCCTGCTCATTCCCTACCACATAAATAGACTGATCGAAGGCAAAATCTTTGTGTTTAAGATCTGCCGTCCCCATATCTTGTGTGATATATACCGAAGTGCCATCGCCACGCAATACCAGTTTCTCGTCCAATCCTTCATTCGAAAGGTCAGCCCAAACGGAGTTATCGTCTTTTTTGAAGAAAACGCCTTTTTCAAGCCCATCATTCACGATGTCTTTTCCCAAAAGGTAAGTATCCGACTCATAGTAGAACTTGTCGAAATCAACGCCCATGGTTTTGTAAGTCGCATTAAAGCCATCGTACACCCATCCGTTCATTTTCTTCCAAAGTGCAACCACTTCTTCTTCGCCAGCTTCCCAGTCACGCAACATTTTCTGAGCGCCAACCATCAAAGGGGCTTCTTTCTTGGCATCCTCTTCCGATTTCCCCTCAGCAACCAATGCCTGTACTTCTTTTTTGTACTCCTGATCGTACTTCACATAGTAGTTCCCTACCAGCTTATCGCCTTTGATCCCTGCTGTCGAAGGCGTTTCCCCCTCACCAAACTTCAGGTAGGCAAGCATCGACTTACAAATGTGGATACCACGGTCGTTGACCAAGTTCACTTTTTGCACTTCGTAACCTGCCGCTTTCAAAATCTCAGAAACAGAATACCCCAGGAAGTTATTTCTCAAATGCCCCAAGTGCAATGGCTTGTTGGTGTTTGGGGAAGAATATTCCACCATCACTTTTTTGCCATTCGAAGCGGCGAAACCATATTGATCGTCAGCGGCCATCGTTTTCAGGGCATCAACCCACACCTGTTGCTCCAGCACCAAGTTCAAGAAACCTTTCACCACATTGAAATCAGCGATCACTTCGCTATTTTCTTTCAGGTATTCCCCTAAAACTTGCGCCGTTTGCTCAGGATTTTTCTTACTGATGCGCGCAAAAGGGAAAGTCAGGAAAGTATGTGTTCCTTCAAAATCCTTACGACAAGGTTGAAGCTTCACTTCTTCAACAGGTAATTCGGCACCAAATTGCGCCTGAAAAGCCTCAGAAATGGCTTTTTTGATTGCACTATTTATATTCATGAGCTTTCTATTAAAGCAGTTTTTAATCCATTAAAAAAAGAATGGCAAAAATAACCCTTAGTTGGCAGAATAAAAAACCAACCGACAGACTATTCCTCCACCCACGAGGCTTCGCTTAACCCAAAAGGTGTTCATCGACCAGCTCACGGAAAGCGCAATCGCCTCCACCACGGCTCAAAACGATGTCTGCGGTGGCACGAATTACCTTGACAGCATCGGCAGGGCAAGCCGACAAACCTACAGACTCCATGATTTCCTGATCATTAATATCATCACCGATATAACATACCTGCGCCGCAGAAATGTTCAGTTCTTTCAACCAACCTTCGAGCACCTTCATCTTAGGCTCCTGCCCCACATAGCAATATTTCAGTCCAAGACGCTCGGCCCTGTTCAGGACCATGTGTGGTGCTTTTCCGTGGCTGATAATCCCAACCTCGATCCCCGCTTTGCGCAGAAGATTCATCCCCATACCATCTTTGGCATTGAACTTTTTAAACTCATCCCCTTGCTCGGTATAATACATCCCACCGTCGGTAAGGGTGCCATCCACATCCGTGATGACCATTTTAATATTATATTTCAATGATTGCATAGTGTTTCGATATTTGTACAAAGATCGTAAAAATCAAACAGGTAGCCCATATAAAACAAAAAAACCGTTCCTGCTGAAACGGTTTTTCTGTGGTGTGATTTCTCAGAAAATATTTACTTTCTTATTTAAGGCTAAATCCCGAAAAATTCATTTTCAGCACTCATGAACTTCAGCGCTGAAAAAATAACTGATGAATCGACCATCGGAGTGCATGTGCTACAAAGCCCCAAGGCTGATCAGCGGCCACGTTCATTATTCAGAATAAGCGGCATTTTTCACAAACTCCTGCCCTTCTGGCCCAATAAGGATTCTTATCGGTTGGTTTTTGTCGTCATACTCATAAGCGATTGACTCTACAAAACCGTCAGCATCATTCCCATCTGATACCGTGTACTGTAATGTCGTCGGGTTATTTACAGCACTCGGCAACAGCAAATCGATATTATTACTCAATAGGGTTTCCATGATAAAATAAGAAACGATCTGCGGTAATTTCCCAAAGCTGCCAAAAAGTGCTACACGGTTATCGTAGGTAAAAGCAAATTTAGTAGACTGAAATATATCTTCTTCACCATCATTAAAATCGTAAATCTGTTCCGCAGACAATAACTGACCGTTATCCCCGTATTCAAAAACCATTTTCCCCAGGTTAAACTCCCCCTGGTTGAAGTTGGCCTCTTTCATGCGGCCTCCCTGATAAAACGGCTCGTAGGTTAAAACTTCCACCAATTCCGATGTTCTTAAATTTGAATTTTGGAGGTAGAACTGCTTTCCTTGCTTAATACCCAAAAACGATGAATTCTTTTTGAGCCTGGAGGTACTGTTATCAATATTGATAAAATATTTAATTTCTGAAATTTGCTCATTATTCCCCCAAATTGCCTGGTGCTGCTGAAGGGTGAGCTGCCCATCAAGGCTCATCAGTCCGTGGGATTCATACCTCCCCTGATCGTCATACTCAAAAGCCCATTTTACACCATAATTTTCTAATATGATCTCCTTGATCGATTTATCTTCATTATACTCAAACTCATACAATGGAATCTCTCCAGTAGTAGAGTTGATGGTCAGCATCGTTGGTGTAGCAATTTCCTGCGGAGCAGCGTCATCAGATTTACAGGCAGCGAAAGCCACCACTGCAATTAATGCAACAAATACATTTTTTAATAAGGTCATAAGTTATGTTGGGTAGAGCGTTATGTAATATAACAGTATTCGTAATTTTTATCGATAAGTTATAAAATACCTTACAGTATCGAGAACACCAAACCGATCCGTGATAAAATCTAATGCCAAAGGGTAACCCTGCTCATCATAAATGTATTCGTAATGGTTCACCTCCTGCGATCTGCGGGTCCGCCTTTGGGTTTCTACCGCCAGTTTTGTCGCATTATTTCCCATGCTGAAAGCACTCAGACGGGTTTCTTCAAATATATCCAGTAACACCACTTCAGGCAACTGTCCGAAGCGCCCAAAATAAGTTTGCCGATCATCATGTTCAAAATTAATGGTAAATAAAGGCTGCGTGACCTCAGGGGCCCGACTTATTTCTTCCAGCTTCAGCAAATTACCATTGGGCATACGGTCAAATTTCACCATTCCCACAATGGTATCGGCCTCAATATCCCTGAAAGTCATGGATTCCGCATGGTTATTTTCATCAAGCCTTTCAATAATGTTTAAATCTGCGGAAAGTACCTTCATCCTGGATTTCCTGTACCGCAAGAAAATCTCCTGATCAATAATTTCCTGCCTGAAAAAAATCTGATCGTCCTGCTGGCTAATTTTGTCAATTTTTTTCACATCGTAGCCATCCACACGCAAGGTATAAGACCTAAACTGCTGTTGCTGATCAAACTCAAAGAAAAAAACATGACGATCCCGCCACCTTGCCTGCACAAATTGGTCGTTTTGCGCATAGCGGAATGCCAATACAGTGTCGGGCACCCCATCCAATAGCTGTGTAATGACCAGTGGCAGCTTCTCCTCTTGTGGTGGTGGTGGCGGCAGCACAGGCCCGATTTGAATGGTTTCTACCGCAGGGCCCTGACAGCTTACCAATCCTAAAAAAAACCATAAGAATACCCCTCTTGCAACAACTTTCATATCCCCCTCCTTTTACTTAAGTACTGAGATAACAAGGATTAGCCTGAAAAGGATTGAATGTACCATTTAATTGTTGAACTTATTTTTTTAGTTTTGTAGCTATTATCATTTCTTAGATCGATCACCCATGGGTAAACATGAAATATTGGCACTGGCTCAAGAAGTTTTTGAAATTGAAGCCCAGGCCGTTAAGCAACTTGCCAACCAAATCGACAGTGACTTTGTCGCCACAGTGGAAGCCGTCCTAAAAAGCACGGGAAAATTCATCATCTGTGGGATGGGCAAATCTGGACATATCGGAAAAAAAATTGCTGCAACATTAGCGAGTACTGGTACGCCGAGTTTCTTCCTGCATCCTGGCGAAGCATTTCATGGCGACCTCGGAATGGTAACCCCAAACGATACCGTACTTTTGATTTCCAACAGCGGTAAAACCGATGAGGTATTGAACCTGATCCCATTCTTCAAGGACAATGGCAATCTTCTGATTGGGATGACGGGCAAGCCCGATTCTATCCTGGCAAAAAATGTGCATCACCACCTTAATGTTGCCGTAGAGAAAGAAGCTTGTGCTTTGGCCCTGGCGCCTACAAGCTCCACCACGGCCACTTTGGCCATGGGCGATGCCCTTGCGGTGGCACTGATGAAAAAGCGACAATTTGAAGCCAAAGATTTTGCACGTTTCCATCCTGGAGGCAGCCTTGGCCGTATGCTGCTCACCAATGTCGAAACATTGATGCGTAAAGAAAACCTGCCTATCGTTGCGCCTGACACCAGCTCTTTGATGGTCGTACAGCGCGTTTCAGAAGGACGACTGGGATTGGCGATCGTGATTGAAAATGGACAGGTTGAAGGGATTATTACTGATGGCGACATCCGTAGAAATATGGAAAGCCACGAGGCAGATTTCTTTACCATGTCGGCAAAAGACCTGATGAGCGTTCATCCCAAAACCATCAATAAAACCGCCAAACTTGGTGAAGCGGACCAATTGATGAATCAGCATAAAATCAACTCCCTGTTAGTTACTGAAGACGAACAGCTGTTAGGGGTGATCCAAATTTACGACCTTAACCTTTAGTCTTTTGAAAACAATTGTTGTTATTCCCGCTCGGCTGCAATCCACCCGCCTTCCACGCAAGATTCTGCTGGAAATTCAAGGCAAACCGATTGTACAATGGGTCTATGAGAAAGCATTGGCTGCCGATGGCATTGATGCTGTATTTATCGCTACGGATGCCGAAGAAATTCGGGACCGCTGCCTGAGTTTTACAGAAAACATCATCATGACGTCCGTTGATTGCCAGAGTGGTACCGACCGTATCGCCGAAGCGGCACAGCAAATGGAGGCCGAGGTGATTATTAACGTTCAGGGAGATGAGCCACAGATTCCTTCGGAAATCATTACGCAACTCGCTGCTGAATTTAAGTCCGACAGTACATTGCCGATGGCTTCCGTCATGACGCCCATCAAGCGTTGCGAAACTTTGAACAATCCCAATAACGTCAAGGTCATCACCAACCAAAGTGGTCATGCCATTTACTTTTCACGTTCCCCCATCCCTTTTTACAGGGACCGTATTGAGGAACTGCAAAGTGGCTATGTCCCTGAAGACCTTCAGTATTTCAAACATCTCGGCATTTATGGCTATCGCAAATCATTTTTGCTGAAGTATGCACAAATGGCCCCATCCTACCTCGAAGGGGTGGAAAAGCTGGAACAACTTCGTGCAATCGAAAATGGTTATGCCATTAAGATGATCGAAACACAACACAGTCCTATAGGCGTTGATACCCTCGAGGATTTTGAAAAAGTAAAATCCCTGATGGAGACTCCAAACAAGTAAAAATATACCTTTATGGAACTATATAATAAACTAAAATCGGCACCATTCATTATCTCTGGCCCGTGTGTCATCGAGAGTGAAGACATGGTGATGCGACTTGCGGAACAAATTGCCGAAATTTGCGAACGCCAGCATTTAACTTATATCTTCAAGGCTTCTTTTGATAAGGCCAACAGAACCTCGATCTCTTCCTTCAGAGGCCCAGGCTTGGAAGAAGGCTTACGCATTTTGGAAAAGGTGAAAACGCAATTCAATTTACCGATCACCACCGATGTGCATGAATCTTGCCAGGCAGCTCCTTTGGCGGAGGTCATCGACATCCTGCAAATCCCTGCTTTTCTTTGCCGCCAGACCGACCTATTGGTGGCCTGCGCAAAAACAGACAAGATTGTCAATATTAAAAAAGCACAGTTCCTTTCAGGTAAAGACATGGTGTATCCTGCGCAGAAAGTCATTGATTCTGGCAATAACAAAGTGATGCTGACAGAGCGCGGCACTTTGATGGGCTATGGTGATTTGGTGGTGGATATCCGTAATTTGGTCGACATGAAAAACCTGGGCTACCCAGTAGTCATGGACGTCACCCACTCTACGCAAAAGCCTGGCGGACTTGGTGGCAGAAGTGGTGGAAACCGCGAATACGCGCCTTACATTGCTGCTGCGGCTAAAGCGGTTGGCGTTGACGGCTTCTTCTTTGAAGTACATGAAGACCCTGACCACGCCCTTTCTGATGGGCCAAACATGATCCCATTGCACCAGTTTGAAGACGTGCTGAAAAAATTAAAATAATTCAGATCAAAAAAAGGGAATGCCTTTCATCAGGCATTCCCTTTTTTTATTTTTCCTCAGCACTCGCCGTAAGAAATACGAACCCTTGAACTTCGCCTTCATCAACATAGTCCAATTTTTTACCAATCAAAAACATCACCTCTTTTTTCTTGATAATCAACTCAATACCTGAAATGGTATAGCGCTTGTCCTCTTCTGTTTCTTTATCAAAGCCAAGGTAAGTGTTTACACCATGGCAGCCGCCACCTTTTGCTCCCATACGCAACATGAATCCTTCAGGGATTTTTTTGGTGGCTAAAGCTTCTTTCAGATACTTTTGGGCTTTTTCGGTGATTTTTATCGGTTCCATATATTCTTAATTCAAAATTTTAAGCCAAATTTGTGCTAAAATAAGCTTTTCAGTGCTCATTTAACGAATTATTAAAAGCAAATACATCACCAAAAAGACATTTTTCAATCATGGATTTATTATTTGATTTCGTAAAGATCATTCTTCCTGCAGCCTTGGTGCTTTACGCCATGTATTTGACCACCCAGTCGTTCCTTCAAAAAGATTTTGAAAAACAATTGTTGAGTCTGAAAATAAAAAACAGTGAGGTTATTTTACCTAACCGCCTTCAGGCCTATGAGCGCATCTGCTTGTTTTTAGAGCGAATCAGCCCTCATAACCTACTGCCAAGGGTAAACCAGAGTGGCATGAGTGCCAACGAATTTAAGCAAATTCTTGGACACGAAATCCGAGAGGAGTTGAACCACAATTTAAGCCAACAAGTTTATATGAGTGACGACGCCTGGAACCTTGTTCGTTCCACTGCCGACCGACTGATCATGCTCATTAACGAGGAGGCGGAAAAACTTTCCCCAAAGGCCACAAGCATGGAGCTTGCCAAAGCGGTATTTGAACGTATGGCCAAGGAGGAAGATTACATTACCTTTGCGCTCAGTAGTGTAAAAAACGAAATCCGAAGCATCTTCTAAGCTCAACATGGAGATCTTTTATTCCGTATAATAGGACAGGGAGGCGAAGGGAAGAGAATTCCTTCGCCTCTTTTCATTTTTAAGCAATTAATATGGGAAAGAAAAGTAATAATATTCTAAATAAGGCGGTCAATAGCGGATTCTTCAGATATGCCCTCCAGCAGGCCGCCCATATTTTAGCCGACTATAAAAATAGCCAAAGCCTGATTGATGATGTTAAATTTCACCTGACAGATAAAAAAGGGAAAATCAATGAAATCAAACAAGAGGTCCTGCTGCTGGTCGAGATGGTGGCCGCTTACGCCAAGGGAGAATACCGCGATATCCCGTGGAGCTCTATTGTGATGATCGTTGCTGGCCTGATCTATTTCGTCAGCCCGATTGATGTCATTCCTGACTTTTTCCCTGTCGCTGGACTTGTAGACGACATATCTGTCATATTATGGGTGTATCATTCCCTGCGCCATGAAATTGAACGTTACAAAGATTGGAAACGCAACCAAAAGACGACAATTTTGGAGCGAGAAGAATAATCAATTCCCATTTAATTTATCAACACCACTATGGCAATTAATGCAGCGATTTTTGAAAAAGGATATACCTACGAGCAGTATCAGGAGTTGGTCAGTCATTTAACTCAAGAGGGTAAAACCTCAGGGACGGATCAGTCTGAAGCTTTAATTGAATACACCAAACTGAATGAACAACGCATGCACCGCGCAGCGAAAACATTCAAACTACAGGACGAAACAGTCGCTGCCCTCCGTCGTATTGAACGACCACAATACTGGGTGGTACTCGCTGAAGCCTGGTGTGGTGATGCCGCACTTAATTTACCACACATTGCGGCTATGGCGGCCTCGAACCCCAACATACAACTGCGCATTCTGTTAAGAGATGAGCACTTGCCACTGACGGATCAATACTTAACCAACGGTGGGCGCGCAATCCCTAAATTAATCGCTTTTGATGCTGAAACCATGGACGAACAGTTTCAGTGGGGACCAAGACCCGCTGCTGCCCAACAAATTGTACTCGACTGGAAAGCCGCTGGAGGCACAGATACCAATGAGAAAGCGGTAAAAGTACAAAAGTGGTATGCCAAAGATCGAGGAAAAACCATTCAGGAAGAATTTACAGTAATTAGCAACCCATGAGTAAAAAAACGGCAGTAGTCATCGGAGCCACTGGGCTTATCGGAGGACATTTAATGAAACACCTGATCCAGGATGATCAGTACCGTGAAATTGTGGTGCTTGGCCGTCGGCCACCAGCCTCGAGTCATCCGAAAATTCATTTTGTGACCAGCAATTTTCAGCTATCACATCTCACCCATGAATTGCCCGCACACTTCGATGAGGTTTTCTGTTGTATTGGAACTACCATTAAAAAAGCGGGAAGCCAAAAGGCCTTCCGCGCAGTGGATTATAACATTCCACTGCACCTTGCCAAGGCAGCTCATCATAAAGGTTGCCCCCATTTCCTTCTGATCTCCTCCCTCGGAGCCTCGCCAAAATCAAAGGCTTTTTATAGTAAGGTGAAAGGAGAACTCGAAGAGGCTATTAAGGAAGTCGGCTTCGAGCAGTTCAGTGTTTTGCGCCCCTCTTTATTGCTTGGCGATAGGAAAGAAACCAGACTGATGGAAGAAATTGGCAAGCTGCTCAGCCCTGTACTCAACCTGATATTGGTGGGTTCGCTAAAAAAGTACCGAGCTATTGAAGCCTCCACGGTTGCTGAAAAAATGTACCAGGTGGCACAATATGAAACCTCGGGCAACCATGTCTATGAAAATCAAGAATTACTAACCTAAAAAAAAAGCTTGTCAAACGACAAGCTTTTTTGTTTTATGCTTTAAGCCACGCAATGGCTTGATCTCTTGCTGAAAAGTACTGATAAAATTCCTTGGTGTTCATTGCACCCATCAAATCCACCGCCTGTTTCAGGGAGCAATTGCTCAGCATATCTATCGGCTCAACAATGGCTACTTTTTTTACTCCAAGTCGGTAAAGTGCAGGAAACCAATGATCCCTGAGATATAATTGATTTGAAGGCTTCAGTACATTTAATACCTCGCAACTGAGGAGCATCCTTTTTACACCTCGTTCCTCAGCAATACGGAGCAGCGCTTCTCCACGCTCCTGAAATACATCTTCATACATGTAACCAGTCGCTATCCCCTCCAGAATACCTTCAGAGGGGTGATATTTCATGAAGATTTCCTCTTCCTGTAACGTTTGGGTTTTAATGAGTTTGTAATTCATAATCTTACTCAACGAAGGCTTCTTTAAATTGTTTGTTTTTTAATATATATTTCATCAATAATTGGCGCTTTTTTCTAAAAAAATACGCCAAGCCTTACATCTTTACGAAGAAAAGAACTTTTAACGGTTTTGAATAAAAATTATTAGCATGCGGATTATCATACAAAGAGCCAAAAATGCAAATATTGTGGCCAATGGCATCGACCGAGGCAGTTTCAGCAACGGACTGGTGGTTTTAGTGGGCATAGAGGATACCGACAGTCAGGAAGACATTCAGTGGCTGGTCAAAAAAATCACTAATCTGAGGGTCTTTAACGACGAACAGGGCGTAATGAATCTGAGCTTACTGGACACTGGCGGAGATTTAATGATCGTAAGCCAGTTCACCTTACACGCCTCGACCAAGAAAGGCAATCGCCCTTCCTACATTAAAGCAGCTAAACCTGCCATCGCCATCCCACTCTATGAAGCCTTTGTTGAAGAAGCGCAGCGTGTTATGAACAAGCCTGTTTACACGGGAGAATTTGGCGCAGATATGCAGATAAACTTCACCAATGATGGCCCAGTTACGATCATGATCGACAGTAAAAATAAAGAATAATATGAACGAACCACAAGCAATAACCATCCGTGAGGCTCAGGAGCAAGTCGATCACTGGATTAAAACGGTTGGCGTACGCTACTTTAGCGAACTGACCAATATGACCATCCTGACCGAAGAGGTTGGGGAACTTGCCCGCATCATGGCGCGAACCTACGGAGATCAATCTTTTAAAAAATCTGACCTTGACAAAAATCTTGGAGATGAGATGGCCGATGTGCTCTGGGTATTGATTTGCCTGGCTAACCAGACGGGAATTGACCTTACGGAAGCACTACAAAAAAATTTCGAGAAAAAGAACATCAGAGATATTAATCGACACAAAAACAATCCTAAGCTGAAAAAATAGTTTTCGGATTTTCACTTCATTTCTGTAACTTTAAGGGTCTTGTCAAACAACAGACCGCCTTTTTCATCCAGAAAAAGGACTTTTTTAATTAATTATCAGCTAAATAATACCACAAGCATGGCTAAAGGAGTTTTTAATGTCCCGACACCGATCAACGAACCTATTCTTTCATATCAGCCAGGATCAGCCGAGCGCGAGACCCTGAAAAAAGCGATTGAAGCGGCACGAGCAACACAAGTTGACGTTCCGATGTTTATTGGTGGAGAGGAAGTACGCACCGAGAAGAAGCACCCGATGTCGCCCCCACACGACCATCAGCATATTCTTGGCTATTACCATGAAGGAGATGCAGGACACGTTCAGCAAGCCATAGACGCCGCTTTGGCTGCAAAACCAGAATGGGAAGAATTGACATGGGAGCACCGTGCGTCGATCTTCCTGAAAGCTGCCGATTTAATTGCTGGACCATATCGGGCAAAAATCAACGCAGCCACGATGCTTGGCCAGTCGAAAAATGCTTTTCAAGCAGAAATTGATTCTGCCTGTGAGATTGTTGACTTCCTGAGATTCAACGTTTCTTACATGACAGAAATTTATAAGCAACAGCCACAATCCGCTCCTGGAGTTTGGAACCGTCTGGAGCAACGTCCACTGGAAGGTTTTGTGTTTGCCCTTACGCCATTCAACTTCACGGCAATTGCGGGCAACCTACCTACTTCAGCTGCCATGATGGGCAACACCATTGTATGGAAGGCTTCCAACACACAGATTTACTCTGCCAATGTATTGATGGAGGTTTTCAAGGAAGCGGGCGTTCCTGACGGGGTAATTAACCTTGTGCATGTCGATGGCCCAACGGCAGGAGAGGTGATCTTTAATCATCCAGAGTTTGCAGGAATTCACTTTACGGGTTCTACAGGCGTATTCCAGCACATCTGGAAAACCATCGGTGAAAACATTCACAAGTATAAATCTTACCCTCGCATTGTTGGGGAAACAGGCGGTAAAGACTTTATCCTTGCGCATGAGTCTGCAGACATTGATGCTCTGGTTGTAGGGCTTGTTCGTGGTGCCTTTGAGTTCCAGGGGCAAAAATGTTCGGCATGTTCTCGTGCTTACATCCCGCATACGATCTGGGAGGAGGTTAAAGAAAAACTGACGGCGACCCTGAAAACAATCAAGATGGGCCCAACAGAAGACTTCTCGAACTTTGTGAATGCGGTCATTGACGAAAAGTCATTTGATAAAATCGCTAAATACATTGATGGCGCCAAAGAAAATGCCATGGTGGAATTGGTTGCTGGAGGAAACTACGATAAATCCAAAGGGTATTTCGTAGAGCCGACTGTTTTCCTTTCGCATGATCCACAATCGACTACAATGGTAGAAGAGATTTTTGGTCCTGTATTGACGATCTATGTTTACGATGCCAATGATTTCGATATGGCATTGGAAATCGTCGACCAAACTTCTCCTTATGCACTTACTGGTGCTATTTTCTCGCAGGATCGCTATGCGGCATCCAAAGCAACAAAAGCGCTTAAAAATGCTGCAGGAAACTTCTACATTAATGACAAGTGTACTGGCGCAGTCGTAGGGCAACAGCCGTTTGGTGGTGGCCGTGCTTCAGGAACGAACGACAAAGCGGGATCGATGATCAACTTGTTACGTTGGGTTTCACCACGTACTATCAAAGAAACATTCGTACCAGCAAAAGACATTCGCTACCCATTTATGGATGCTGAATAATAAATCAACAATGAGCTGCTGAATCACGCAGCAAAAAAGGAAGCCCCTTACTGACCACCGTGTCGGAAAGGGGCTTTTTGCTGATTGATCGCCCGAAGGTTTCGCCGTCTGTTATTTTTTTTCTTTATTTGCTTTCGTAACCTTAAGAACCATTATGGGGAAAGAAATTGAACGTAAATTTTTAGTAGATACTGATGCCTATAAATCACTTGCTGAAGGGGTTTATTACCACCAGGGCTACTTATGCGCTGAGGCCGAACGAACTGTTCGTGTCCGCATTGCTGGAGATACTGCCTTCATGACCGTCAAAGGGCCAACCGTAGGTGCCAGCCGACCAGAATTTGAGTATGAAATCCCCTTTGAAGAGGCCGAGGAAATCCTGAATGACCTGTGCCTTCGTCCAACGATAGAAAAACATCGATACAAATTACCCTGGGCGGGGTTCCTGTGGGAAATTGATGAATTTCACGGAGACAACAAAGGGCTGGTTGTGGCGGAAATTGAACTCCCTGCAGAAGATACCGAATTTGAAAAACCAAACTGGATTGGCGCAGAAGTAACTGGCGACCCGAAGTATTACAATGCTTCGCTGATCAGTTACCCTTTTAAAGACTGGCCAACCGAAGCCGAAAAGAAATAAAAAAAGTCAGTGGAAAACCCACTGACTTTTTTTTCACGGCACATAACTCATGGCGTGTTTAAGCCTTAAATTCGTAACAAGAATTTGGCATTTTGCAGAAGTGATAAATCATTTAAAATCAACTCCAATCACCCGAATTTGAGGTAGGATGGCCAATTTTTAAATACGCTCCAAAGCTAAACTTCAGCACCTATTTCCTCAAGTTTCGCCTTCAGCTGTTGTACTTCCGTTGTTTCGTACTGAATACACAACAAGCCCGTTTCCTTCAGGTGATCGATAAAAAAGGGCATTTTCATGGATTTAAAATGGCGCTCTTGCCCATCAATCCACTCCACTTTATCATAGATTTTTCGCTCCGTGCCATTCATAATTTCCTGATCGAGTGCCAGAATTTTTTCACCGATTTCTTTTCCCGCCACATCTACTTCAGTCAAATTACGAAGCTCCTTTTCCGTACGGTTGTGCAGCTCACATACCACCTTATTGGCCAGTACAAACTTATGCTGACTATCTTTCAGTGCAACCCGATTAGGCATTTCATCAATAATTTTCAAAAAGACTTTATTGCGCTCATCAATCTCCCTGAGCATTTTCTCATGCTGTTCCTTTTGCGTTGCCTGAAGTTTTTCCATCTGCTCATGAGCCGCCTGTAATTCCTCCATATTCTGGCGCACCTCTTCTTCCTGTGTCCGCATTTGTTCCGCAGCAATCTGTGAAGCCCTCAGTAATTTCTTGATTTTAGAATTGACCTTTTGGTTAGTAACAAAAGAAGCCAAGGCCACCGATACTTTTTCTACATACTCAAAATGATGCGCCGTAAACGCTCCAAAAGAAGCCATCTCAAGCACTCCGACCACTTTCTCATTCCACTTTACAGGAAATATCAATACTGAACTTGGTTCGGCAGCGCCAAGGCCTGAAGTAATTTTCATATAATTCTGCGGCACCTCGGTCAGGTGGATATATTCCTGTTCCAGATAACACTGCCCCACCAGCCCCTGCCCTGGCTCAAGCTTATCGCTAACAAATTTTTTCCGACCGTAGGCATAACACGAGGTCAGCTCCAAAATGGATTCCTCAGCTTCAAAATCCTCCACCAAATACAATGCCCCCTGCGTGGCATCAAGGTACTTCAATATCGCCTTGATCACCTCTCCTTCCACTTCGGTGGATTCCGCATCCTGCCGCAGAATATCCTCTACCTCAGCAACACCAGAAATCACCCACTGCCTTTTCTCATCTTTTTGCTTTTGCTCCTTTACCCGTTGAAATTGCTGATCAAACTCCTGTTGTTTTTCAACAACCGTTTTCTTCACCGCCACTAATTCAGTCCGAAATCGCTGCTCAACCTTATAAAGCACCAACTGAATGCGATGCGCAAGCGATACAATCGGAATAAAAAGAGCCGTCAATATCATGATGCTCAGCACAGGACTGCTCCAACGCAAATCTGCCCCTGCGAATGCCTCTCCAAGTATAAAAGGCAATACTATTCCCGCCATAATCAGCAACTGTAACAACAACTCCAGACTTCTTTTTTTCGCAGGAAACAACATGCTGAAGATATAAAATAAAATGACTTGCGCCTGCAGCACAAGGACAGAAACTGTTCCAGCAGTGATCAAAACCACTGACAGCGCCGACAGCCCCACTCCCTGCCCTGCCAACAATAGTATAGTTAACAACGGCTTTCTGAACCGCAAATGCGTTAGAAGTAACGTAACCATTGGAAGTAACATCAGGAATGCCAAAACCGTACTGACGGTTTGTATTTCTCCCCAATATGTGGTCAATAAAATGATTGCCTGAATCAAGAAAAAAACGTCCACAAGATGCGTTAAACTTCGCAGCGAGGCGTATTCCTTCTTATTCAGCCCACCTTCTTCCTTTTTTAAATATTCCAAAAAATACATGCGCAAAAATTAGTTAACCACATAAAAATAAAGATCAAAGAGAAGATGATATATGTTTAATATCAAATATTATCACCTAATTCAATAACCTTCTTCATTTAAAACTAAGGGTAAATTTAATGAATAAACTGAATACCGTAAGTATTATTTCTAATAATTGAAATACATACACAACCTTTATCAGTGATTTATCTTTTAAATTATGATAATTATCATTAATTTATTTAAGAGCGGGTTGATCAACTAACCACCCAACCGCAGTTTTAGTTTCATGAACGCTCTAAACTCATTACTGACACCCCAAAACAACTGACCACTTATGAATTTTGATTTAACCGAAGAGCATATTGCCGTAAGGGATGCCGCCAGGGACTTTGCCAAAACTGCACTCCTGCCTGGCGTGATCGAACGTGACAACGCACAATCCTTTCCCGCGGAACAGATCCAGGAAATGGGCGCTTTAGGCTTTATGGGCATGATGGTAGACCCCAAATATAATGGAGGAGGAATGGACACCATCTCCTACGTTCTGGCCATGGAGGAGATCTCTAAAGTTGATGCCTCCGCATCGGTTTCGATGTCTGTGAATAATTCCCTGGTGTGTTGGGGGCTGGAGAAATACGGCACGGAAGCACAAAAAGGAAAATACCTGAAACCACTGGCCAGCGGAGCACTTATCGGCGCCTTCTGCCTTTCAGAGCCTGAAGCAGGTAGCGATGCCACAAGCCAACAGACCGAAGCCATTGACATGGGGGACCATTACCTGCTCAATGGAACAAAAAACTGGATTACCAATGGCAATAGCGCCTCCATTTATTTAGTCATAGCACAAACGGACCGAGAAAAAGGGCACAAGGGAATCAACTGCCTGATTGTTGAAAAAGAAATGGAAGGCTTCGTGGTAGGTAAAAAAGAGGACAAGCTGGGGATCCGAGGTTCCGATACCCATATGCTGAGTTTTACAGACGTTAAGGTACCAAAAGAAAACAGAATTGGTGAAGACGGCTTTGGCTTTAATTTCGCCATGAACACCCTGAATGGCGGACGCATCGGTATTGCCGCCCAGGCGCTCGGTATAGCCTCTGGTGCCTTCGAACTGGCCCGAAACTACAGCCTCGAGAGGAAGACCTTCAACAAGCCCATTGCACACCATCAGGCGATCTCCTTTAAACTCGCTGACATGGCCACTGAAATTGAAGCCGCCCGCCTCCTGGTACTGAAAGCTGCTTATGAAAAAGATCAAAAAAGGGACTTTTCGAAGTGGAGCGCCATGGCCAAGCTGATGGCCTCTGAAGTGGCCATGAAAACCACCGTAGAAGCCGTACAAATACACGGCGGCTATGGCTTTGTAAAGGAATACCATGTAGAGCGACTGATGCGTGATGCGAAGATTACGCAGATTTATGAAGGGACCTCGGAAATTCAACGGATCGTGATCTCTCGAAAGATCCTCACTGAGCTCGACGGACTTTACGTTTGACAAACCACAAGAAAAACAGAACCTCTCCCCACGAGAGGTTTTTTATTGCCAAAAAAAAATCAGGCATAAAAAAAGCACAAACCTTTCGATTTGTGCTTCGTGCGGATGGAGGGACTCGAACCCACACACCTCGCGGCGCTAGATCCTAAATCTAGTGCGTCTACCAATTTCGCCACATCCGCAGATTCTTCATAACGTAGTGCGGGCGGAGGGACTCGAACCCACACACCTCGCGGCGCTAGATCCTAAATCTAGTGCGTCTACCAATTTCGCCACGCCCGCAGGCATTATCGTTATTGAAGAATCAATATTATTTTCGATTTAATGAATTAGTGCGGATGGAGGGACTCGAACCCACACACCTCGCGGCGCTAGATCCTAAATCTAGTGCGTCTACCAATTTCGCCACATCCGCAAAAGATATTCTGTCGTAATAGTGCGGGTGGAGGGACTCGAACCCACACACCTCGCGGCGCTAGATCCTAAATCTAGTGCGTCTACCAATTTCGCCACACCCGCAGAGAATATCTTTGTGATTCATTAAATCGCCCTTAACAGCATCTCCGTTGAGATTCCGCTGAAAACGCCTGCTTTTTGACTGCGTTTGTTTCCTTAAGGGATTGCAAAGGTAAGCAACGGATTTAAAAATGCAAACAAGGGGTTTGCTTTTTTTTCAGCCCAATCACTCACCTTTTGTTAACTGCATTATTTTTAGCGACTTCCGCCACAAAAAAAATTATCGAAAAATCAGTCGCACTGATAATTATATTTCAACACTTGCTCCTCTGAATAGGTTACCTCGCCATCCTCATCATATGCAACAATGCTTAATTTAGTTTCAGCTATCAACCCATTCTCCGAATAAGTAGGCTCACTTTTATCTTCCATGGTAAGCTTCCCATTGAAATACCCCTCTACAAGAATAAGATTATTGACCGCAAACTGTAAGCTTTCAAATCGCACAGCAAAAGGTACTGAAGCATCGCTCAACGGCTTATCATCATAATGCATCAAATACTCGACCCGTTCATCATCTAAGGAATTAATTAATACCACCCGAGTAACGTTTCCATTCTTATACTCCAATTCACCTTCCATAATACCCTTTTCTCCTCCCTCAGAATAATATGACACCAATTTATAGGGATAAAATTCTCCTGCCCTATATTGATATTCAGTGTAATCATCTTCAGTTTCGCTATTACCCAAGCGAGTGTTTAGGTGGGATCTTCTCTTATTCAAAAGCTGATAAAAAGGAAAGCGAGCACCCTTGCTACTTTTATTACGCAAAGCACCAGTTGGGTACCTTTGAGTAGTTTTTATCAAACGATCAGCCTCATCATATTCGTAATAAGTTGTAACACCACCAGCTTTTTCTTCACTTAACAGTCCTTGTGCGTTATATTTGTAGGTAGCTATTGTGCTGGGATAACCGTCCGATGTTGTTAATGTGTAGTAAACGAGCTTACTTTCCTCATAAACATAATTGATGGTGTAAATGTATCCCTCATCACTCGAAACAGAAACTAATGGACAAATAATCTCAAGATCTTTCGGGTGTTGATTACTAACTCCAATTTCTTCATCAGAGCTACACCCGAACAACAAAAATGCTGACAATACAGCTAAAACTAAATTTTTCATTTAGGTTGATATTTATATAAATTAATCATTACAATCATACTCAAAAATCCCAAAGCCATACTCCTCATAACCACCGGAAATACCGTCAGAATAATGTTCCATTGCGTAGGTTCCAGAAATAGCTTTGCCCTCCTCATCATATTCAAAATTGAAAAACTGCTCGAATTGGCTGACGCCATTTTCTTTGATATGAGTGTGAATTAAATTATTCTCATAGATCAGACCACTAATGACTCTCTCTCCTTATAATTACCCCAACAATTCAGACAGCAAGTTAAAATAATATACTAACTTGTAAATCAATGAAAAGCAGAAGAAAATTTAGCCCCAAGTTTAAAGCCAAGGTAGCACTTGAAGCGATCAAAGAACAACAAAGCACAGCGGAACTTTGTCAGAAATATGAAATCAGTCCTGCACAGATTGGCCAATGGAAACAACTTTTTTTGGAGAATGCATCGAGTGTTTTTGAAAAAGGGAGTAAGGCTATCAAGCAGGAATCTGATCATGAAGGAGCGTTAAATAAATTATACTCTAAAATAGGACAACTTCAAGTTGAGAATGATTTTTTAAAAAAGGCCTCATCGAAGTAAAGAGCGTTACCGAAAGACAGGTGATGGTCGATGAGGAACATGCTGATTTAAGCATTAGACGTCAATGTGAGCTTCTCCAAATTTCTCGTTCGGGCTGGTATTACAAGCCAAAAGGGGAAAGTGAATTGAATCTTGAATTGATGCGTGTAATTGACAAAGAATACCTTGAGCATCCTTTTCGAGGGGTACCTTCTATGACTTCGTTTTTGATTAATGATTGCGGTTATCCGATCAATAAGAAGCGAATTGAACGTCTGTACAAAGTCATGGGGCTTCGTTCTCTTCTTCCTGGTCCGCACACTTCAAAACCTTCACCTGAAAATAAAATATACCCCTATTTACTTAGAAACCTTGAAATAACCCATTCAAATCAAGTTTGGGAGACGGATATCAGCTATGTTCCTATTGCAAAAGGGTTCATGTATCTGATGGCTGTGATTGATGTCCACTCTCGATATATTGTAGGCTGGTCACTCTCAAACACCATGTCAGCAGAGTGGTGCCGCAATACAATTCAAGAATGTATTAACAACCATGGCGCTCCTGAAATTGTCAATACAGACCAAGGGAGTCAATTTACGAGTGATCTCTTTACGGGCTATCTCTTAGGCCAAGGAGTAACTATTAGCATGGATGGAAAAGGTCGAGCAACCGACAATATTTACATTGAACGATTTTGGCGAACGGTCAAATATGAAGATATTTATTTGAATGAGTATCGCGATGGATTAAAGCTGCAGATAGGACTTATCGAATATATGAACTTTTACAATAACGAAAGAAGGCATAGCTCAATCGATGAGAAAAGGCCCTGCGATCTTTACCAATCCAAGCCGCACTCAACAACATCAGAAGCAAAAGTAAGCGCTTCCTTAGAATCAGTCAAGGGCGGGTAAATGCTCCTGCCGCAGGCGCAACACAGGAGCACCCTTGACAAGATTCACTGAAGCACTTGATAACTCGCTCAGATGTTTTGAGTTCAAGGGAAAATAATTTAAATAGCAGAGATTGCTGTCTGAAGATTGGGGGAAATTATACCTTGAGGTAACTGAGATAAAATCAATGGTTTATCATCATATTCGCAAATGACTTCCCTAAATACCTCTTGACCATCTTCATCAATGTAAGTATCCGAGAAATGCACCAAATTACCATTCTCAAACACCAAATCATTCGTATGAATAATTGACTCTCCTTCAACATCATAGGAACCAATCATCTGTGAGGGATATTTAGCATCCCCCTGATAAACCAAGGTAATCGTTTCGTTGGATTCATTGACTTGCTTTTGTCGCTGATGAGCTATCCCCAAAAACTGTTTGAAAAAAGTATCTTTAAGTTTTCTTCCTACTCGGCTGTTTACTGCTTCACCTTTCAAATCAAGATAGACTTTAATCAAGCGCCCTAACTCATCATAAGTGTATGTATGCCCCATCTTCCCTTCAACTTCAGTTCCTGTATACTCCATTGCTATACACTGCCCTTTTTCATTGTATATATAAGTTTCAACAGTAGTGTATTCGGGATTCAGGTTTTGATCAACAACTGAAATCAATCTCTTGTTTTCATCATAGCTGTAGGTGGAGATAGAGTTGACCTCATCTGAATGACTATACCCCCCTTTCATCGTTTTCAGATAACAAGTCGGCTCAATTGGGCTTACTTCATCATCAACGGGTACATCGACCTTGGGCGGTTCATCAATCGCATCATCAGGTTGTGGATCTTGAGGCGAGCTTTGGCAACTAAAAAGAAAAGCACCACAAAAAATCAGGAGCCAATATTTAGGCATAAAAATAGGTTTTGGTTAAGTTTAATATTCATAAACTACCAAAACCTTCATTGAGATACTATAAGACAGGTTTCAAAAATCTATTGATATCCAAAGCAGGATAAAATGACTAAAAAAGGAGAATATTTGGATAGTAAAATATAACGGTTTGATCTTTCTCTGTGAAAATTAATTACGCCGTTCTTTTGCCGCGCAATACCACATACCCCAAAGCGATCAAACACATTGCCCCTGCAGACCAAAAAGTAATTGGAAAATTATCCGCTTGATTATCATAAACCGCCTGCGAGGCCAAGGCCCCAATACCAATCCCCAACTCCAAAGCGATGTACATGGTGGCGATTGCCCGACCACGACGGGCATCATCCGCCAGATCAATTACCCAAGCATAAATCGCAGGAATCATCGACCCGAAGCCAAATCCAAACAGCCCAGCAGCGACCATCAACAAGGTGAAATTATTGACAAATCCCAGAAGGATCATGCCCGCACTCATGATCGTCAGGCCAATGATAGAGATCGGTCGGCGACCATATTTATCGGACAAGCGCCCCATCACCACCCGACACAACAAGGAAGCCACGGTAAAGGCGGTAAAGAAAATTCCCTTATTGGAGATGCCCAAATGCACGGTAAAATCGGGAATGATGGTCAGCACCACCCCAAAAGAATAGACGGTAAACAACATCACCACCGAAGGCACTAAAACGCGTGCATCGAAAAAGTCATCCAAGCCGACATTGAGTAATTTCAACTGAAAAGGCTGTTTCTCCTCCACCGTTTCATTCATCCCAAAAAGAATAATCACCGACAAAATGGACACCACACTTGAGGTATAGAAAAGGGCATCAATACCATATTGATTGGCAATCAAACTCCCGAACCACGGCCCCAATGCCATGCCCGTAGAACCAAAGAAACCATGAATTCCCATGGCCTCTCCACGCCTTTTGGCAGGCACCACATCCGCCACATAAGCACTGGTGGCGGTGGGTTTGAAACCTGTCGATAGTCCGTGAAAGAGTCGAATCATCAGAAAACCACCCACCGTCTGCATGATCGGATACAGGAAGCCCATCACAAAACAGACGCTTGCCCCGAAGATCATTACGGGCACACGGCCAATGGTGTCGGTCAGCTTACCACTGAAAGGTCGCGATAGGCCAGCCGTAAGCGTAAAAAGGGCAATGATCCAACCTTTATAATCCGCTCCACCCATGCGGGTCAGGTATTCGGGCAACTCGGGAACGAGCATATTGAAACTGGCGAAGAAAAGAAGGGAACTCAGGCACAAAAGCCAGAATTGGAAGTGATAGATGGATGTTGTTTTCAAAGCATTACTTGTAAATAAATAATCGGCCTGAAGGCAGGCTGCAAATTTAGCCTAAGAAAAAGCAATACCAAAAAGTCTAAGGGTTTGAGAGCGGTGAAAGTTGAAATAAAGCTATCCTGATTCAAGCACCTCGCTTGGAACACCCTCAATATTATCAAGTTAAAATCATTATCCTGTAGAGACGTAATTACTTACGTCTAACACAATACTGATCATATAGATTTTTCATTCGATTTATTCAAATTGTAACGTGAGGGGCTGCTGCACAACCTAATTCTTAGAGTATGACACAAAAGATTATTTTGTAAGCTGTACGGATGCACCTATGTGTGTATCCAAACCATCCAAAATTTATGAGAATTTGGGCAGACACCCAGGTCTGCCCATACAGCGACCAAATAAAATTTGAGGGACAACTTCAGGTTATGGTTGTGCGACAGCCTCTTTACTTGAGCCCCAAAGAAAGAATCAAGAATCCTTTTAATCATGAAAATCATGATCTCCTTTCCCGGTGCAAGAAGACGTTAAGAATAACGTCTCTACAAATCTGAATCAAAACAAGACGTGAGACATAATGAATTATGCCTTTACAGGGAGCCGTTTAAAAAATCAGGGCAATCCTTTTAATCATGAAAATCATGGTCCTTTTCCCACTGCAAGAAGACATTAAGAATAACGTCTCTACAAATCAAAAAAAGGGAGCTGTATCACACAACTCCCTTTCAATATCTATGAGGAAAAATTAATCCTGCTCGTTGTTGCTGCCTTGTGCGGCCAACAAATAAGCTTTGATATAATCATCCAAATCACCGTCGAGGACATTCTGAACGTCGGTGCGCTCAACGCCTGTACGGGCATCCTTGATCAATTTGTAGGGATGCAAAACGTAGTTACGGATCTGCGAACCGAAATCAATTCCCATTTTGGAATCTTCAATCTCTGCACGTGCCTCATTACGCTTATCTACCTCCAATTGGTAAAGCTTGGACTTCAGCATCTGGATAGCAATCTCCTTGTTACCCAACTGCGAACGCTCCTGCTGACATTCGATCACGAGCCCTGAAGGTCCATGATGCAAACGCACTGCCGTCTCTACCTTGTTCACGTTCTGCCCACCAGCACCTGATGAACGGAAAGTATCAAACTTGATATCCGCAGGGTTCACGTTGATCTCAATCGTATCATCTACCATTGGGTAAACATATACCGATGAGAATGACGTGTGGCGACGTCCACCAGAATCAAAAGGAGAAATACGCACCAAACGGTGTACTCCATTTTCTGATTTCAGCAAACCGTAAGCAAACTCCCCTTCGAAAGACAATGTCGCACGCTTCAAGCCTGCCACATCCCCCGCCTGGTAATCAATCTGCTTCACTTTCATGCCGTTCTTCTCACCCCACATGATGTACATACGCATCAGGATCTCTGACCAATCCTGCGACTCCGTACCTCCTGCTCCTGGGTTGATCTCGAGCATGGCCCCCAATTGATCTTCCTCTGCAGAAAGCATCTTCTTGAACTCCAATTCCTCAACATCATTCAGCACCTTTTTATAGTCCACGTCCACCTCGTCCATGTCTACATCCCCTTCCTGGTAAAACTCATAGAGTGTCTCTAAGTCTTCCAGACCAGAAAAGCATACCGCAAAGGCGTCGGTCCAGACTTTTTTATTTCTGATCCCTTTCAGGATTTTCTCCGCCTCCTTTGGATCATTCCAAAATTCAGGCTGAGCAGTTATTGTTTCTTCTTCTGCGATTTCTGATACCTTACGATCGTAGTCAAAGATACCCCCTCAAGGCCGAAATACGCGCCTTTAAATCCTTCAGTTGTTCTACTGTCATGGATAGATAAGTTGTTGAAAATAATGATTTAGTATTTCCTTATATAGGAAACCGTTGCGCAAAGGTAGGAAATTATAATTTCAGAACGGAAATTTATTGGGAAATGTGTTTTCTTCCGAACTGATTTATCATACACAAGCCGATCAATCCTGAAGAGGTTTAATCACAAATCGAATCTCCCTTTATTTAATGAACGATACTTATGGAGGTAACTCCACCCTTTCAGGGTTGGTGGCGGGGGTGCTAAATTTCGATGGGTTTCACCCATCGCTTTAATATTGAATCCTTTGGGGATTGGTTTTTTTGCACAAAAAAAGCCAGCGCATGCGCTGGCTCTACAATTATAATATTTTACGGTGAACCGGATTAAACCTTCTCAATCCAACCGTGTGTATCTTCTTGTTTTCCGTAACGGATCGACTCGAAATAGGAGGCAATTTTTTGTGACAGCTCACGGTTTTCCATATCCAATTCAAAATCCTCACCTCGGAAACCGATGCGACAAATTGAACTTACGGTTACGGCTGTTCCTACACCAAAAACTTCTTGCAATTTACCTGCGCGGTGTGCTTCGATCACAGTTTCTACAGCCAAACGACCAACGTGAACTTTCACACCCCACTCTTCAGCCACCTGCAAAACAGATGCTCGGGTGATTCCTGGAAGAATGGTACCTGACAATGCAGGAGAATACAATTCGCCATCCATCACAAACATCAGGTTCATCGTTCCCGCTTCCTCGATGTATTTGTGCTCGATAGAATCAGTCCAGATCAATTGGTCATAACCTTGCTGTTGTGCCAAACGCGCAGGGTAAAGCGAACCCGCATAGTTACCTGCTGCTTTGGCTTCACCTGTTCCACCAGATGCTGCACGAGAATATTCCTCCTCAACTTTTACGCTTACTGGCTGAGAATAGTACGCACCCACAGGGCAACAGAAGATCATGAATCGATAGTTTAGTGAAGGCTTCAAGCCTACATATTCATCCATCGCAAACATATAAGGACGGATGTAAAGTGCAGTACCTTCCAAGTTCGGCACCCAGTCGCCATCGATTTCAAGCAAACGTTTCAAACCGCTCAAGAAGATTTCTTCAGGGATTGAAGGCATACACATACGTTCTGCAGAACGATTTAAGCGCTTGGCATTTTCTTCCGGACGGAACATCAATACATTACCATCAGCATCTTTGAAGGCTTTCATTCCCTCAAAAATTGACTGCCCGTAATGCAGGGCCATGTTTGCAGGGCTCAACGACATATTTCCGTAAGCTTCAATGCGCAAATCTGTCCATTGTCCATCGACGTAATCTGCGACAAACATATGGTCCGTATATACTCGCCCAAAAGGGATGTTATTAAAATCAACTTGTGGGAGGTTACTTTCCGCCACGAGGTTTTCTGAAATTGAGAGCGTCTCTGCCATATTCAAAAGGTAATATTTACTGATATCTTAAATTGATGTTCTTATGGAAACCAACAATTGCCGAAAGATAAGCAATTGATCCCACAAAAACTTTGTCCTGTTCATTTCAAAACTAAAAAGCCTGATTTAGTCGGTATTTCATTGACTGATCACCAAAAGAGGGCTTTTACTTTTTAGGCACCCACGGAATTTCTTCCAGCTTGAGTTCATAAATGACCATCCGCGCCAATACAAAAAGGTAGTCTGACAAACGGTTCAGGTACTTCACGACCAAGTCAGGAACTTCACTTTCCTCCGACACTTTAATCACATTGCGCTCAGCACGACGGCAAACGCAACGTGCAATATGACAGAATGATGAGGTTTCGTGGCCACCAGGCAAAACAAAAGACCGCATTGGTGGCACCGTCTCCTGCATTTTGTCTATGGCTTTTTCAAGTATGGTGATGTCTTCTTCATGCAGCTCTGGCAATGCGAATTTCACCTCGCCATCTTTGGCCAAATGCGAACCAATGGTAAAAAGTCTGTCTTGAATATCCTGCAACAGCGCTCGGCGCTCCTGATCTGTTGAACGGTCACGGATCAAACCGATGTAACTGTTGAGCTCATCTGTGGTTCCGTAAGCATCGAGTCGGATATGCGACTTGGAAACTCGCTTTCCATTCACAAGGGCGGTGGTTCCTTTATCGCCAGTTTTGGTATATACTTTCATAGCTTTAGATTAAAGTCATAAATTAGCATTTCTTTCTTTGATCGACAATCGAGTTTCCTCTAAAAAATAAAAAAAGCCATCCTTTCGAATAGCTTTCCTTGTCTGATATTTTTTTCCTACGGTACGAACGTTGCATGCAACGTGCCTACGAGAGTGTTTCCCTATCGCCTGAGGTATTTTGTCAAATCAATCTTCTTTCTTTATCGGCTTAAAATCCAAAGCGACAGAATTCATGCAATACCGCAGGCCTGTTGGTGGCGGACCATCATTAAATACGTGCCCAAGGTGGCTGTCACAGTTTGAGCAGGTAATTTCGGTGCGTACCATTCCATGACTGCGATCCACTGTTTCTGTTACAGCCTTCTCCCCAATGGTTTTGAAGAAGCTCGGCCATCCACAGTGGCTGGCAAATTTGGCATCTGACAAAAACAGATCCTGCCCACAGGCCTTACAACTGTACAAACCGACTTCGTAGAAATCATCAAATTTCCCCGTGAAAGCACGCTCGGTTCCTTTCTCTCTGAGTACCCGGTATTCTTCTGGGCTCAGTTTTTCTTTCCAGTAAGCTTCATCCTTTTCTTTCATCTCAGTAGATTTTTGTGCCATCGTCGGGATGCTGATCAACAACAAACCCAAAATCAGTAAATATTTCATCGCCTAAAATTAAATGTTCGGCGAATCCGTTTAGTTACTCGCCTTAATATCGTTTAGTGTGAAACTCGGTGTGAAGACATGATTACTTTCATTAAGTGCCCTGTCCTGAATCCATAATTCCAACCGAATGGAATCTTTGCTAAATTGCCGAATCCCAGAGGAGACAATGCCATACTTAAGCTCGCCTTGCAACGGACGCTCACGATCAGTGGTATTCAATATTGGAAAGCGGCCATCGAGCGGCACACCTGTTACCTCAAGAAAGTTATACTCCTCATATTGTGCCCCTTCCACGCCTGCATCTTTGTGGTACCAGCGAACAAAATAGTTATAATGGTTCGGGTTCAGTTCAATCCTTAAAGTATCTGCCTGAAAATCCGTCTCACTCTCTGATGTACGTATTTCCCACTTGATACCATTATTTTTGGTGGTAAAAATAGGGTCTTCGGGACGACGATTCGCATAAGTTATTGGTTGGCCATTGGCGCCAAGCACGAAATCCCGACGGTTATAAGGTGGAACGGTATCGATGGGAGCGAGCCCCAAATCGCCATTACCATCCTGAAAAGCAAGGACTAAATTGAGGGAATCACGGCGGGAATCCGTCTCCCAGTACTTCACCGACAGGAAACCTATTTCTGGCTGATGAGGTAATTCTGGCGGCGCATGGCATGCACCTAAAACAACAGCGATTAGTAATGGGAAGAAAAATTTGCTCATGCTTTGTTATTCTATTGAGGTGATGGGGTGTAACAAAAGGTACGAAAAAATAAGATCAGGGATATGAAAAATACCTGAAGCGATACATTTTTGTGCCATACCGCAGCTTGGGCAAAATACTATATATAAATCAGAATAAAAAGGCCATAAAAAAAAGCAGTGTCCTTGCCGAGACACTGCTTACTACCTAAAGTTATGATTCCGCCGCAGCTTAAATTTTATTCACTCCGTGCGCAATACTTTCTTTCATTCCCTGCGTAGAAATTTCAACGAATTCCACGTTACCTTTCATGGCAGCGATGTTATTTGTACCATTATAAGTCATGCCTGATGCCAATCCACCAAGGTATTTTTTGATGATCGGCTCCACAGGTCCTTTATAATCAACCAATGTCTTCTCTCCTTCAACAGAAACAACTTCCATTGATTTCACATTGTCTTTCTTCAATTTCTGAATTGCCGCATCAAAAGAGGCCATTCCACGGTAGGTCTTATATTTTTTACCGTCCATAGAAACAACTTCTCCAGGAGTTTCATCTGTACCAGAAACAATAGAACCAACCATTACATTGTCAGCCCCTGCGCCAATCGCTTTCACCACGTCGCCAGGAACCTTGATGCCTCCGTCGCCACAGATCGGCACTTTTCCTGCCACTGCCTGATATACATTATCAATCGCAGAAAGCTGAGGCACGCCACAGCCTGTCATGATACGGGTGGTACACATAGACCCAGGGCCAATGCCCACTTTAAGGCCATCAGCACCCCATTCCATAAAATCCAATGCAGCTGCCGCGGTAGCAATATTCCCTACCATCACATCAATCTGCGGATAATTTTTCTTGATAAACACCAAGGTGTCTTTGGCCATTTCAGAGTGCCCATGGGCAATGTCCAAAACAATAATATCTACTTTGGCTTCACTCAAGGCTGCCAATCGATCTTCATAATCTTTAATACCCAAAGCGGCAGCACAAAGCAGACCTTCCGCCTTTACTTTGGACACCTCAGCGGCTTGCTCTTCGATGGTCAGGAATCGGTGTAGCACACCCAAACCGCCCAATTCACCGACAGCAATACACATATCAGCTTCACAAACGGTATCCATATTGGCGATCAAAATTGGAATATCGATCGAATGATTTTTGGTTACACGCGTACGGAATGAAACATCACGACGAGATTTAATCGTGTTGTATTTAGGGACAATCAATACGTCGTCGAAGCTGTATGCTTTTTTGATATTCATATTATTTATATTTAGCCTAAAAACTAACGCACAAAAAAAAGCCTGATAAATATCTAATTATCAGCGCTGCGTAGGTGTGGAAGTGATCAGGAATTACGAAAACACTTTTTCCGTGTTTAAATATCCGACATTTTAATTGTAAAACAATAGCGGGGGTAAATTTTATTTGGGGTAATGTTTATTTTATGAGATTTAGATAAAATTAAACTTGTTTAATGATAATTTATGGGCTGATTTTCTACGGATTGAAATCCGCAGCTTTTGCGAGATGTGCCTTCGACACACCTGCCCTGAAAAGGGCATCTCGAAATAGACGCGGAATTTATTCCGTGGTAATACAAACCCCGATATTTTTCCTCGGATCAATTTCTACGGATTGAAATCCGCAGCTTTTGCGAAATGTACCTTCGGCACATTTGTCATAAAAAGTACCTCAAAAAAATTCAGGTAGCATCTGTTTATACCCAAAATCATATCTCTCGTAAGTGCAAAAAACTTAATATTCATTAAATAGAGTAAGATGGGTTCATCTTTGGTTCAAAACTACATGCACATTACCTTCTCAACAAAAAATCGAGTTCCACTCATTCTACCCGCAATAGAGAACCGCTTGTTTGCCTACCTGACAACCCTTTGCAAAGATATGAGCTGCCATCCAATAATAGTTGGTGGATATCTCGATCACGTTCACCTACTATGCATGCTCAACAAAAATATTACATTAGTCGACTTGGTAAAAAAAATAAAAGCCTGCTCCTCTATTTGGATGAAAGAGCAAGATCATGCCCTTAAACCATTCTATTGGCAAGCGGGTTACGAGGCTTTTTCGGTGAACCCAACACAGGTAGATGCAGTTACTGAATACATTAAAAATCAGAAAATACACCACCAAACAAAGGGCTATAAAGAGGAGTATTTGGCATTCTTAAACAAATATCAACAAGCATACGACGAGCGTTATTTATGGGAATGATCATTTTTTCTTCGGAGTACAATCCGCAACATTTGCAAAATGTAACTTCGACACACCTGCCCTGAAAAGGGCATCTCGAAATAGACGCGGAATTTATTCCGTGGGACTTATTCTGCGGCAATCCTTATAAACAAAAAAAAGCCCCGAGTTATCCCCGAGGCTTTCGATATTTTCAAGAAGGTAATTCCAATTAGTGGATACCCTTCATCATTTTGTTCATAAATGGTGACAATGCCAACAAGACCACTGCTGCGATCACGGCTTCCACTCCGATGAAGTAGAACAATGGCAAGTCGTATGAAGCTACGATAGACTTCATAGATGCTGCAAGGTAGTTACCCAGTGCGATCGATCCCATCCATAGTCCCATCATGACAGAAACAATCTTAGGAGGCGACAATTTGGTGATCATTGACAAACCGATTGGTGACAAACAAAGCTCACCCCAAGTGTGGATCAAGTAAACCAACACCAACCATAATGGAGAAACTTTAATCGTTCCACCCGCTGTTGCGGCATCTGCCTGTGCCATTACAAAGAAACCAGCACCCAACAATAAGATCCCCAATGCAAACTTTACAGGAGTTCTTGGATTGATTCCTTTCTTTCCTAATTTGGCCCAGATAACGGTAAAGATTGGCGCAAAGATAAAGATCGCAATTGCATTAACAGACTGGAAATAGGAAGCTGGAATTTCCCAACCGAAAACCAAACGGTCGGTCATATCGCGGGCAAACAAGTTGAAAGTACCCCCTGCCTGCTCAAACCCTGACCAGAAAACGATGTTAAAAATCGTCAGCAAGAAGATCACACCAACACGGCTCCACTCTGTTTTTCCTTCCGTATTTTTGAAAATCGTGAACAACAAATAAGCAGATCCACCTACTGCTACAGCCACTAAAATGATGTCTTGGATATCACCATCAATAGCCGTCCATCCGAACATAAAACCAACAGCCACGGCAATGGTTCCAACAGCATAAATGATCACGTCCATCCAGTCTTTTGCTGCAATACGCAAAGCATCGATTTTCGCTTTTGGTGGCATCCCTACAAAGCCCAAAGTTTCGGCTCTCCAATAGAACCAAGCAGTACCAAGTAACATACCGATACCTGCCGACATAAATCCATAATACCAGGCAACACTTTCAGCCAAAGAACCTGCAACCAATGGCGCAAAGAAGGCTCCAGCGTTAATTCCCATATAGAAAAGGGTGAAAGCACCATCACGGCGATCATCTTTTGCATCATACAAACCACCTACCATTGTTGAGATATTTGGCTTGAAGAAACCATTACCCAAAATCAAGATGGCCAACCCCAGGTTAAACATAAACTGGTGATGTGCAGTAGGATCGTTACCGTGCATTGCCGAATAGGTCAGTACAAACTGACCAATCGCCATGGTAATTCCACCAATATAAATCGTTTTTCGTTGTCCTAATACTTTGTCAGCCAAGATCCCCCCAATGATAGGAGTTACATAAACCAAACCAGTAAAAATACCATAAATCTCTAACGCATGCGCCTCTGTGTAGCCGAAACCACCTTTAACCAACTCGGCAGTCAAAAAGAGCGTAAGGATGGCGCGCATACCGTAATATGAAAAACGCTCCCAAAACTCCGTAGCGAACAGCGTAGACAACCCCATTGGGTGCCCAAAAAAGCTCGTGTCTTGTTTCATCTCTAAATTTTAAAAATTATCCTGTTATTGTTTAATTTCAACACAATGCTAAACTTCCTATCTGCAAAGAAATAAAGGACTTTGGCGCATTCTCCAAAAACATCTATTTCTACCCGCAAAAAAACAATCTGCAAAAAGAAGTTTTGTGTACAAGTGCCGAATTTATCAAAAATTTCGTTCTCTTTTGCCCTTTCGCTTATAAGTATTGATGAATATGGCGTTATTTTTTGCCAAGCAGACAGCCACTAAGCGCGAAACAAGAATTCAAGCCTATATTATTTATACATCTTCACTGAAAATGAAAAATACCGTCTAAAATTTCCTCCTCACGGGAATTCATCTTGTGCCGGCCGATTCTTAAACATTTGGGCTGATTTTTGAACGCTGCTTATATCCAACACATTAATTGAGGATAAAATGAGCGCATTTCGGAAAGTTTTCTTACTTGTGATAAATATAATTGTTGGGGTTCTGCCCAATTTTGCTGCGGCAACTTCACGCCCTTTTCACCTTAACGGGCTCGTGAAGGTACCTCGCACCAACACACCCGACGACCATTATAAAAATGCCATTTTGCTCTCTCCCACTTTCAGTTATGCCAAAGAAACGAGTGCTACTTTTGGGCTTTTCACACTGTATCAGTTCAAGCCAAAAAAGGCAGGGCACCTTACCCGCCCGTCGAATATTATTGGCAGTGGGTGGGCCTCACTGATGGGGCAATTTACCATTGGATCGAGGCACGAAATTCTAACCACTGGCGAAAAAATTTACCTGCATGGGCAATTTAACTATCGCCAATTTCCAGAATATTTTTTCGGTGTAGGCGCATCGACAACCCCAGAGAATAAAATGACCCTCAGCTCGAAGGCTTTTCAGCTGGAGGAACAAATTTATTTTAAAATAGCCAACCGCCTGTTTATCGGTCCACAGTTACGCTTCTTCAGGTATTATGATCTCTCCCTTACAGATGCTTCAGCGGGCTATCATTTAACAGACTTTTACGGAACCGCCAACCAAAACAATATTGGCCTGGGCTTGGGTATTTTATGTGATCACCGTGATTTGATCATGACACCGAGCCACGGTTATTACATTGCAGGAACGGTAACCTTTCATCAACCTTTGTGGGGGAGCGACTTTAATTTTGTCAAATTAACCTTCGACGGTCGGAAGTTTTTCGATTTTCAAACCGCAGGAAAAAGTGTGCTTGCCCTGCAATTCAAGACGGAATTAAACCTCGGCGATGTCCCACTGACGGAACTGAGCCAGCTGGGAGGAGAAATGAGTATGCGGGGGTATATGCTTGGCAGGTACCGAGATCGCAACTCCTTTCAGTCACAAATTGAATTTCGACAGCACCTGGTCTGGCGAATTGGCTTAACGGCCTTTGCTGGCGCAGGGACCGTCGCTCCGCAGCCCAGCAATCTGGTCAGGCTGAATAACATCAAAACTGCCGCAGGAGTCGGCTTTCGTTTCAACATCAATCGACAGGATCCCGCCAACCTCAGGATTGATTATGGGATGACGGAAGAAGGCGGCGGAATCTATATTTCATTTGGGGAGGCGTTTTAAAGCCTACTGCGGTGGCTCCAGTGGCAGACTTACCTGTGGCGCTGAAGCTAATTTCAGGTTGTTTTCTACCGATAGGCGAATCACTTCATGCACCAGTTCATGTCGAAGCGCCAACTCCTCATTATAGTCGTCCACATTCAGATAAATATAAATCAGCACGTCGTAAGAATAGGCCGTCACATCATACAAATACACACGAGGGTTCTCCCGAAGGCCGTCATGATTCTCAAAATAGCTTCGCAAACTACTGATATAGGCGTTAATCTGTGGCAAAGGGGCATTCTGCGACACTTTCAATACCGTTCGAAACTTTCGATACTCCCTGCGCCCCAGGTTATTGATGGTCAGATCAGCCATTTTACTGTTTGGAATGGAAACCACTGAATTGTCGGAGGTACGGATGCGGGTCGAGCGCAAGCCTATTTCTTCTACTGAGCCAGCATAAGTATCGACACTGATCCACTGCCCTACCGTGAAAGGCTGGTCGAGAAGAATCATGACCGAGCCAAAGAAGTTCTTGATCGTTTCCTGTGCAGCCAAAGCCAGGGCAATACCCCCAATAGAAAGTCCCGTGAGAAGCCTTGTCATGTTTACTCCCGCTTCGGAAAGCAAGATCAGCACCACAAAAATCACCGTTACAATCTTCATCACCATCGCTAAGAAAGGGTACAACCCTCGCTTTTGCGCCTGTTTCTTATGACTCCTCGAACTCCACCAGTCCAGAATTCTGAATATCGCCGTAGAGATCAAAATCATGTAAAACACCCGTACAAAAAAGCGCAGGTAACTGTACATTCCCAGGGGCAATTCTATTGCTGGTAAAAAATGGAAAAACAGAATAAAGATGATGGCCCCTAAAACTGGCGCGAAAATCTCCAAAGGGTATTTATGGTCTTCCTCTTGTTTGAGGAAGGTTTTCACCAAAAACGTGAAGATCGCAACGGGCACAATGTAAATGAGCACGCCGAAAGTCATCACCAATATCAGTAAGGCAACCTGCCATCGCTCCAATCCCCAGAGTTTGTCTTTAGCTGTTTCCCCCACATAACGCTGTACTTTTTGGGCGACCCCATCAATACGCTCTTTCCCAAAAACATAAACCCCTGCGTGCAGATCATCAATCATCGCAACGGAAACATCAGAAAGCACCCACTGCGTTCCCTCTTTTTCAAGATACAGCTCTGGCAATCGTTTGTGCACCAAATATCGGTGATCGTTGGTGGTGGTATCAGTATAATTTACATCATTTGAGATCTCCTTAAAATTGATCATCAAACCCATACCATCAATAATCTCCTTAAATTTTATTGCCAGGTCAATCTTTTCCTCCGCTGAATAATCCCCCTCAAGCACCCGAGCAGAAAGCTCAGGACGGTAATGGTCGGCATCCAAGAAATAAAAAATCGTGGACAGCGCCCCGCGGGGTGTTTTCAGGTTGAACTGCTTGGGGAGGGTATAAACTTTTTTCTGTGGAACTGTTTTAACGATTGGCGTTTTGGCCTTCTGAATAGAATCATTACGGTAATCTGCCACACGAATCAGCGAATCGAGCACCGCAAGGGAGTCTATCAGCCTGGACTCATCTTCCTGATAGCTTTGCGATGGAAACAAACGGTCGTAGAGCATCGGTACACTCAGTGCGGTTTGCTTTGAGTAGAGCCATTTGCTCCCTATTTTCTCAAGATAAATTTCAGGAAACCGTTCGAAGGGCTGGTACTTCTTTTCCCCACCCAAAAAGGCGTCTTTATAATTTCTTTTGTCAGGAACCTCCTTCAGGTCAATTCCTCCCAACCTGCCAATAATTTGCTTTAACTGAATAGCAATGCCAACCTTAGTCTGCACTTGCATATCATCTCCTGCAATAGTATAAGCGGCCACCGATGGCTGATAATGATCTTTACCCAAAAAATAAAGGTGGGAAGAGATCGTGGCTTGTGGTGTTTTAGTAGAAAAAGACTGCTTCTTCCCACTTTGTGAAAAGGCTGAAACACAGAGAAAAAACATCAACAGAAGGCTCAGTAATAACCCTTTGTTAAATTGCTCAAAAGTTACATATTTGAAGTTGGAGGTTTTCAAACTTGGTATAGTTAGTGATATAACACTCCCAAATTAAGCAATCGACAAAAAATTAACTAATTTGAATATCGAAAACCAAGCATCAAAAAGAACAAAAAAATAGCGCTACCACCTTTGCAGTAACGCTTGAATATTTTCTGGGCTGATTTTTATGACATCATCCCTGAAGCTTTTTTACTGATCCGATCTGCAACATCATTGATTTTTTGTCGCCCCTGATCTGCCTGATGGCCTAAATCATCGCCAAATTCCCGCGCTTTGCGTGAAATTCGCCCTTGTGTATCTGCACCCGACTCTGGCGCAATCAACAAGCCCGCAATCACCCCTAATGAAACACCTGCTAAAAATGCAAGTAAGCCTTTTCCTGTATTATCCATATTGATTATATTTTTTAATGATCGATTTCCTTAATTTTATACTTTCAAAACCGCATAAAGTTCTACATATACCCATTAATCTATCCGCCACAGAAATAATATTTTTTGCCCTTGCTTCTTACAGCGCGCATAAATTGGCATGCGCTTCAAAAATTACAAGCATTCGTATCGAAAATAAATCCTTCAAGATTAAATCTTATCCTTATATTTGTTCGCTGACCACTCAGTTCACACTTTTGTGCCGCTATTAAATTCCCAACACGATGACTGCTCACTTTAACAGGAACATTTATCAACCGCTTTTTTTCCTCTTGCTGATTTCCTTGATTCCCTCCAAACTGATGGCACAGGCGAACCAACACATGACAGTGGAAGACATTAAAGGAAAGCGCATTTACCCGATTATTTACAATCATTACAAAGATATCATCCCTGCCTACGACCAAGTGGAAGGCTACCGACGCACTTCGCTTAAACAAATGGCGCAATATTTCCGCACAAAACAGGCCAATAACTTACCTGCCCGATTCCTATTTTACACTGATCAAGACCCACAGCTCACCCAATTAGCACTCGCATGGGCGACCGTGGCAGCGCACTATTTCAAAATCAAGCAGGTATCATTTTATGCCGCCAGCGAAACAGGTGGAAGCATTGACCATGAAACGATTAAGGTCCTTGAAAAAATGGGATTCATCGCCTATAAAGATGAGTATGGAAGGCCAATTTACCAATTGCACTATGGTTATCAGCAAGCTCCTTTAAAAATTACTTCCCTGAGGCCCAACGAAAAAGGCGTACCCCATCAGGATTTTTGTACTGTCATTCTTGACAACAGCTCACCCTACCTCAAAGGGGCTGACCGTGTGATTCACCTTCCCTATGAAGATCGGCAGGTGGAGAACCTAACGCTTGCCAATCAGCGCATCAGTACAGAAATGTTCTTACTCTTTAAGCATTTAAGAGACTAAAAATGCAATTCAGCTTCATAAAGTACATTTTTGTTCTTATTATTATATACTTTTATTTCATCAATCAACAAATACTTTTACTCAAATGGAATTTTTCGAAAGAAACATCCGCTCATGCCGCTGGGGATTACTATTGGCCGTATTCACTATTTTTTGTGGCTTTGCCTTAGGAGGTGTTTTCGGAGCTAATGAAGCAGCTCTGAAAGGTCAATTAAAGTCAGATGGTCAAGCTGTTCTTTCGAGCGTGTACAAAGGCGATCAGAAAAAAATGGACAAGACCATCAGTAAATCATGGTCATACCTTAAAAGAGCCCACCTTCATGCAGGAGCAATCGGAGCGGCTGTTGTTGGTTTATTGCTGTTACTGGCATTCTTACCCACCAACGCGGTTTTTAAATTGATCATCAGCTGGATGCTCGGACTTGGAACTTTAGGTTATTCATTGTTCTGGCTATTGGCAGGGTTTTCCGCACCAGCTATTGGAGGGACGCATGAAGCCAAGGAGGCGCTTGAATGGCTCGCCATCCCAAGTGCTGGTATGCTGCTGATCGGCACACTCGCGGTCTTCTTATTGCTGCTCAGTGCCTGTTTCACTCGAAAACGATACTACTAAGATTTATCAAACCTTGCCTGACCGCAAGGTTTTTTTTTGACCGAATCCGGACAACAATGTCCGATACCGAACACCCTTAAAAGTAAAAATCATGCCTCAGCGTCCGTATTCAAGCATTATAAGTTTGGCACAACTTTCTCATTAAAACAGGCAAATAGAAAATAACTACCTATGAAAAACATCATCATACCCTCAGTGCTTTTTGTCCTGCTCTTTGTTACAGGGCAATCTATCGCTCAAAACATCAAAATCGAAACATGTAAAGAAAGCGAACTAAGTAAATTTACGGTGACCAACGAAGAAGGGAAAGAAATTGAAGGCGAGGCTTTTTTTGAACAGTGGGCAGAAACTTTCGGAAACCGCATGGAGCATGCAGATGAAAAAGGTTTTGCGGAAATTTTTTCAGGCTTTGGGATGTCGATGAGTGAGCTTGGGGAAGCCCTGGGCAGAATGAATATTGAGATAAAAAATCTTGCCCCTGATGAGTTTTGCGATCAGGCCAAATCGGAAGGCTCCTGCGAGCAATGGGAAAAATTACGCGCTAAACTGGAAAAAAGACATCACAGCACGATAGAAAATATTGAGCGGCTGAAGATCAAGCTGCACGACAAAACTGTTGCCATGGTCATGGACTTACGTTTTGAAAATGGCAAAAGATTGGGTAATTACGAGTGGGAAGTACAAAAATAGTACTTCCCATTATTTCGGGCTACTTAACCCAATAGGTATTGACACGTTACATTAGAAAAGAACATCCTTACGAATAATCTTTTCATAATAAGTAGTACATATTGTGAGCCATCTGCTGTTTAGTAGATGGCTTTTTCTTTCATCAGGTAATTTTGGACATAGTCCGTTACCCCCTCTTCTAAAGTATGAAAGGGCTTGTGGTAACCTGCCGCGCTCAGCTTGTCCATTTTTGCTTCCGTGAAATACTGGTATTTATCTCGAATATCCTCTGGCGTTGGAATATATGAGATCTGTTCTGTTTTGCCCATCGCCTTGAAAGTTGCCTGTACCAACGACTTGAAAGTTCTCGCTTTGCCTGTACCTACATTGTATAGCCCGCTGTGCTTACGGCTGTTCATCAAGAAAATCTGCACATCAACGACATCCTTCACATAAACGAAATCCCGCATCTGTCCACCATCCTCAAAATTGGGGTTATGGCTTTGGAAAAGCTTCATTGCACCATTTTCATTGATCTGGTTAAAGGCGTGATGCACCACAGAAGCCATGCGCTGTTTGTGATATTCATTAGGCCCGTAAACATTGAAGTATTTCAAACCCGCCCAAAAGAATGGCTTTTCTTCCTGAGCCAAAGCCCAGATATCAAAATTGTTTTTCGACTCCCCGTACAAGTTTAGAGGCTTGAGCTTTTCAGGAAACGAATGGTCATCGTCATAACCCAACTCCCCATTGCCATAAGTGGCTGCTGAAGAAGCGTACACGATCGGTAATTGATATTCCACGCACTGCTGCCAAAGCTTGATCGTATAATTGTAGTTTAACTTATCAAAAACGGCCTTGTCAAAGATGGTCGTTGCCGAACATGCCCCATTGTGGAAAATGAACTCTACCTCTGCCTGATGCTCATCAAGCCAACCGTGGAAGACCTCCAGGTCTACCCGTCGCTGGATCGTCTTTCCTGTAAAGTTGCGCTCTTTTTCTGGTGTAAGATTCACAAAATCATCCACCGCAATAATGGCATTAAATCCTAATTCATTCAATTTGGCAATTAAGGCGCTGGCGATAAAACCCGCTGCTCCAGTAACGACTATCATATATTTTTGATTTATCAATGGCTATAAACCAAGGCCAACAGGCCTTGCAATGAACACAAATATCTTATTTGAAAACAGAAATAGAAAACTTCCACTGGCTTATTTCCTACAACTTGAAATTGAACAGTGAATAATTGTATTATTCTAATTAGTTGTAGCAGATGAACCACTCAATTACTTGAAATATTTTTTTGAGCATCAGCTTTTTTGACACAATTTTTGATTACCATCTTTATGGATTATATTTGCACGCTATTTTCAAAAGAGACATGGTATATTTAAGCAAAGACGTAAGCTTTTGTTCTGCACACAAACTTTACAACGACAAATGGTCTAAAGAGGTCAATGAAGAGATCTTTGGTAAATGTGCAAACGAACATTTCCACGGACACAATTATGACCTTACAGTGACCGTGAAGGGAGAACCGCATCCAGAAACTGGTATGGTAATGAACTTCCGTGACCTCAAAAGAATCATTAAACAGGAATTATTGGCCAAGGTGGATCATAAAAACCTTAATGTAGATGTTGATTTTCTGGAAGGAAAAATGACTACTGCCGAGGTGTTTATTAAAGCCATCTGGGAGGTTTTAGCCCCTAAGGTCGCCGAAGCCAGTGAAGGTCATGCTGAACTGCACAAGCTTAAACTGTACGAAACCCGTACCAGCTACGCAGAATATTACGGCGAATAATTTCAGCGGTAAGATTTTTTACTACTGAATTTAACAATAAATTCAAGCACCAATATCATGGTGCTTTTTTTATACCCAAAATTGGCCGCTTGAAAGCGGACCGCAACAAATGCTATGAAGTATTATTTAATCGCAGGAGAACGCTCTGGAGACTTACACGGAGGCAATTTAATCAAGGCTATCAAAGAACAGGATGCCGAAGCCACTTTCCGCTATTGGGGCGGTGATGAAATGCAGGCGGCCTCGGGTGTGGCGCCAGTTACTCACTATAAAGAAACGGCCTTTATGGGGGTAGTTGAGGTATTGGCTAACCTACGCACGATTCAGGGCTTTCTGAAGAAATGCAAAAAGGACGTCATGGACTATCAGCCTGATGTATTGATTCTGATCGACTATGCAGGGTTTAATCTGAAAATTGCTGAATTTGCAAAAAAGAAAGGGCTGAAGGTATTTTATTACATCTCCCCGAAAGTATGGGCATGGAATACCAAACGTGCCTGGAAGCTTAAAAAGTACGTGGACAGAATGTTCTGTATCATGCCTTTCGAGGAGAATTTTTATGCCAAATTTGACTGGAAGGTTGATTACGTCGGTAACCCAGTGGTAGATGCCGTATTGAACCATCAGGTAAATACTGATTTCCGATCAAAAAACAACCTTTCTCCCGACGAAGATATTATCGCTTTACTTCCTGGCAGCCGAAAAATGGAGCTGACCAATATGTTGCCTACCTTTGCCGAGGTGGTAAAAAAATACCCCAAACATCAGTTTGTGGTGGCAGCAGTAGCGAACCTCGACCGTCAGCTTTACGCCCCAATTGCCGATTTACCGAATGTAAAATTGGTCACTGGCCAAACCTACGATTTATACGCCAATGCCAAAGCTGCCTTGGTTACCTCTGGAACAGCTACCCTTGAAACAGCCCTATGGAAAGTACCTCAGGTGGTTTGTTATCGCATCAACGCGATCTCCTACCATATCATGAAGTTCGCCATTAAAATTTCATCCACGATCAAATACATTGCATTGATGAATTTGATTTTAGATAAAATGGCAATCAAGGAACTGATTCAAGACGAAATGACGGTGGAGAATATTACCGCAGAACTGGACCAGCTATTGGATGAAAACAGCGACCGCCGTCAAGAAATCATGGCAGATTATCAGCGGAACATTGAACTTTTAGGAACGGAAAGTGCTTCGGAACGCGCCGCAAACAAAATGTGGGGCTATTTGAATCAATAGTCTTTTCCATTATAACCCTCCCTCTATCGCGAGAGTCCCTCTCGTGATAGGGATTGGGGGATTAGCGTTTATTTACCCACAGATTACACCGATTTCCACAGATTTTTTACGCTCATTAATAAATAAGCATGGCAATCTTTATCATCAGGGTAATCATGGTCTATAACACCTTATACCGATTCAAGCCTCTCGCTTGAACCAATAAATACCAAAACATAAGCTTCGAAACGCGCCAATAATAAAATGTGGGGGATTTGAAGAGTAGTCTTTTCCATTATGAGCCTCCCTCTATCGCGAGAGTCCCTCTCGTGATAGGGATTGGGGGATTAGCGTTTATTTACCCACAGATTACACCGATTTCCTCAGATTTTTTATACTCATTAATAAATAAGCATGGCAATCTTTATCATCAGGGTAATCATGGTCTATAACACCTTACACTGATTCAAGCATCTCGCTTGAACCAATAAATACCAAAACATAAGCTTCGAAACGCGCCGATAATAAAATGTGGGGGATTTGAAGCAGTTGTCTTTTCCATCATGGTTCGCTATCACAAGAGGGGCTCTCGCGACAGGGAATCTCGTGATAAGTATTAGCGTTTATTTGTCCACAGATTACACCGATTTCCCCAGATTTTTTACGCTCATTAATAAATAAGCATGGCAATCTTTATCAACAAGGTAATCATGGTCTATAACACCTTACACTGATTCAAGCATCTTGCCTGAACCAATAAATACCAAAACGTAAAAAGCCCTCAGCGAAATCAATCGCTGAGGGCTTTTTAGTATCTTTTATCTGCTTAGGCTACACGCAACTTTGAAAATTTAGACTTCTCAAATTGTTGTTGTGCATATTCCTTTGTAACCACAAATTTCTCGACCTCTTTGCCTGGCAACTCAAACATGGCATCCGTTAAGATGGCCTCACATATTGAGCGTAAACCACGTGCACCCAATTTAAATTCAAGGGCTTTAGCAACTACATAATCCAAAGCCTCAGGTTCGAAAGTCAACTTAATGTCTTCCATTTTGAAAAGCTTGGAATATTGTTTGGTCAAAGCATTTTTAGGCTTGGTAAGGATCATCTTCAGGATATCCTCCGTCAATGGGTTCAAATGTGCCAATACAGGCAAACGACCAATCAACTCCGGGATCAATCCAAAGCTTTTCAAATCCTGTGCAGTAATGTACTGCAACAAGTTTTCCTTATCCACCTCTCCTTTTTCAAGGCTTTCGTCATTGGAAGCAAAGCCCAAAGGGCGGGTATCCATACGACGGGCAATGTCTTTTTTAATTCCATCAAAAGCACCACCACATACAAAAAGGATGTTTTCTGTGTTTACAGCAATCATCTTTTGATCTGGGTGCTTACGCCCACCTTGCGGCGGAACATTTACTGATGTTCCTTCCAAAAGCTTCAACAAAGCCTGCTGTACACCTTCACCACTTACATCACGGGTGATTGATGGGTTATCAGACTTGCGGGCAATTTTATCCAGCTCATCAATAAAAACAATACCACGTTCTGCTGCCTCCACATCGTAATTCGATGCCTGCAACAAACGGGTCAAAATACTCTCTACATCTTCACCAACATAACCTGCTTCTGTAAGTACTGTCGCATCGGCAATACAGAAAGGGACCTCAAGCATCTCTGCCAAGGTTCTGGCCAAATAGGTTTTACCCGTACCCGTCTCCCCTACAAGAATAATATTGGACTTCTCAATCTTCACTTCTTCATTCACGTCTTTCTCTTGCATCAGACGTTTATAGTGATTGTAAACCGCTACTGAAAGTACCTTCTTGGCATCATCCTGACCAACAACATACTGGTCGAGATATTCCTTGATTTCAGCGGGTTTGCTCAATTGGAATTTTGGAGATTTCTTATCTTTTTTCAGCTTCGAGTCCTCCTGAAGGATCTGCGATGCCTGATCGATACAATAGTTGCAAATGTGAGCATTGATGCCCGAAACCATTAAATCGACATCTTTTTTGGGTCTCCCACAAAACGAACAAGTAATCTGAGCCATATATAACTACATTTTTTAAAAAGCATCCCGCATCCCAGATGCGGAATGCCATTGGTCGCTTATCGCGTTAACACTTCGTCGATAAGACCATACTCCTTGGCAGCATCTGCTTTCATCCAGTAATCACGATCAGAATCACGCTCCACCTCTTCAAAGGATTTGCCTGAGTGATGTACCAGAATGTCGTATAGTTCTTTTTTCAACGTTAAAATCTGACGGGCTGTGATTTCAATATCGGAAGCCTGTCCTTGAGCTCCACCGAGTGGCTGGTGAATCATTATGCGTGCATGTGGAAGTGCTGAGCGCTTGCCTGCGGCTCCACCTGCTAACAAAACAGCGCCCATAGAAGCTGCCAAACCAGTACAGATTGTCGCCACATCAGGGCGTACATACTGCATGGTATCGTAGATTCCAAGACCTGCATAAACACTACCACCAGGAGAGTTTACATAAAGTAAAATATCTTTACCTGGATCCACTGATTCCAAGAATAGCAACTGTGCAGTAATGATGTTTCCGATATGGTCATCCACTTGGGTTCCCAAGAAGATAATACGGTCCATCATCAAGCGGCTAAATACATCAATTTCACGGAAATTCGTAGGGCGTTCCTCAATTACTGAGCGCGTCATACCTTCTACGTGAGTGGCGTAGCTGTCATACAGACTACTCGAGATGCCTTGGTGCTTAGTGGCAAATTTTCTGAATTCGTCTTTGTCAAACATCATGTTGTTGGAGGTTAATTCAGGTTGTAAATAACAAAGATAAAAAAAAAGACCCCATCACAAAGAAGGACCTTATAATTTCCGAAGCTCTGCTTGCTATTTACGCTGACTTATAATTATTACTTCATTGAATACGAATATAATTATCTATTCGTTTGCCAAAGTATAAAAAAAGTCGGCACCGAAGAAGTGCCGACTTAAATATAATTATTCAAAGAGAATTAAGCTTCAGAAACTGCTTTTGTAAACTCCTCGAAAGTAACATCTTGCTCATTCAAAGTCGCTTTTTCAGTCGCCAATTTGATGATCTGATCGAAACGAACTTGGTTGTAGATGTTCATGTAGTTTTGGCCGTTGTTTTCTTTCAAGTAGTTGTCAACGATACCTTTCAACATCTCTTCCAACTGCTCGTTATCAACGCCGCCGCCCATAGCACCGAACTGCGCTTTGAACATATCACCAGCACGTTTTTTAACGTCTGCGTCTTCTACACGGATTTCGTTATCAGCAGCGATTTTATCTGCCAACAACATCCATTTGAATTCTTTTTTGTAGTTCTCGAAATCTTCTTCTACTTTCTCAGCAGTCAAACCTTCTTGCGTTTCTACCAACCAACGTTTCAGGAAAGTCTCAGGAAGTTCCATCTCCGCTTTCTCTACCAATTGGTCTTGGATTTGGCGCGCAGTGTAGTTTTCTACTTGCTGATCGTAGTTTTCGCCCATCACTTTAGCTACCTCTGCACGGAATTCCTCCTCAGAAGTTACTTTGTCTGGACCCAAGATTTTGTCGAAAAATGCTTGGTTCATTTCTGCTTCTTCGATACGAGAGATCGATTTAACAGTCAATGTAACGTCGCCTTTAATTTCTTTTACTTCTTCTTCCTCGCGGTTCAAGAAAGTCGCTACTTTCTCGTTTGAACGGTAAGCTTTACGGATGTCGAAAGTAATTGTATCTTCAGCTTTAGCACCGATAAAGATTTCTTTACCTGTTTTTGTTGCCAATTCAGCGATATCCACCATTACGTGAACTGCTTCTTCTTCGCCTTCGATTGCCAAGTCACCTGTTACTTTATCAGTTTCTTCAGCTACTTCAGGAGAAGTCTGCTCGCCACCGTTTTTCAACAAGTTCTCGATTGTTTCGTTCAATTGCTCTTCACCAACATTGATTGAGTAAGTATCAATTGTCAAGTCAGTGCTATAAGTGATATCGTTCACCAAACCAATTGAGTACGAGAATTCAAATTCTTTCTGCGTCTCCCAGTCAATGTTAGCGTTGTTCTCAACGTTAGGCAATGGCTGACCAATGATTTGCAATTTGTTGTCACGAATGTAATCTTCTACTGCGTGCGACAAAAGGTGATTCACCTCGTCAACAAGAATTGAAGTTCCGTACATTCTACGCACTACGCCTGCAGGCACTTTTCCTTTACGGAAACCTTTGATGTCAGCTTGCTTTGCGTACTGCTTGATTTTTTTATCAACCTTCTCACTGTAGTCCGCCTCTGTCAACTTGATGGAAATAGAGGCTTCCGTGTTCGAGCTTTTGTCTAATGTAATATCCAAAGTAGTATACTTTTAATTGAGTTGCCAATTAACTGAAAAACCCCCGAATGACAACAAATTGCATGCGAGGGTGATAATTTGTCTTTCACCAAAAAAGTCATCCAAAGAATGACTTAATGATTTAGTCGTGCAAAGGTAATTAATTTATTGATAATCTCAATGATGTTGATATAATTTGTCTGATAATCATGGCGGTTTCCTTACGTTTGGAAAAAAAATTCCATAAAAAAATATACGAATGCGTGATTGATTAGCCTTTTTGGTTGAATTATCAGTAAAAGCACGCCTGCGCAAACGCTAACTCATTGATAATGAGCTTTATTTTTTGTATATTCTATATTATCAAACTAAAACTCAAAGCTTATGAACTTCACACCCGCACGGAAGGAACCAGTTGACAACCGTTATCAGTACGAGAAAGTAACGCGCTTTATGAACAAGCAACTGGTCAGCTTGAGCCCTATTGAAAACGCTTTTGACGCTATGGACTTTTTGCTGGAAAAAAGAATCAGTGGTGCACCTGTGTTAGACGACCGTGGCCATATGATTGGCATAATTACAGAAAAAGATTTTCTGAAAATGATCCTCGACCGTGCTTATAACAATCACCCTGTTCGCGGCACGATGGTTAAGGATTACATGACCACCGAGATCACGACTGTTTCACCTGACATGGACCTTTTAGATGTTGCACAGATGTTCCTGCGTTCGCCTTATAAGCGGTTTCCTGTCGTTGAAAATGGGAAATTATTGGGGTTGGTCAGTAGAAGGGATATTTTAAAAGCGGCTCTTTTAGTGAAACACACTTCGTGGAAATAGCCATTGTAAAGTTCTTTTATATTTAACCGTTGCGTTTTTCAAGCTCAACGGTTTTTTTATGCCGAGTGCGCTTTATTGCTGAGCACATAAAGGTCGCCTGTTTCCTGTGGGATAATCTCCAGCACATTGGCCAACACGAGGGTGATCAAACGTTTGGCGGCCATTTTTTTGGAAATGGAAGCCAATTCCGAAAGCTCCGCCACAGTAATGCTGTTATTTTCCTCCACGGCAACCAACAATTGCTTTTCGATCGGCCCGACTTCAAACTGAATATTCTTCGGATAGGCACGTCGCCTGAGGATTTCTTTCAGTGGCCCAGACGCCTGAATACTTCGGTCTTGCTGCCGAATATACACCTTGGCATGTTCTGCCGTTTTAACCTTGTAAGGTTTCTGCACCCCTTCGGGGATATCGTAAATAATCACTGTAAACCCATTATCAAGCGTAATGTATGATTTGTACATCGGCAGGGCAGGAAAGATCATCTGATCGAAAGCACGCTCCAAAACAAAGGCTTCCTCTTCAGGGTAACGGCAACCCGCAAGGCCGCCAAAATCATCCACACCAATCAGTAACCGCCCCCCTTTTGCATTGGCAAAAGCGACGACTTCCTTGACGATCTTCTCTGGATGGTTGGCTTTTTTCTTAAACTCCAGCTCTTGACCTTCTCCTTGCCTCACTAATTTTTTTAAAGCCTGAATTGTCATTTCCATGATTCCTGTAAATGCCTGGACAAAATTAAATAAACTAATCTGATCAACTGCGCTTATACTCAATAGACGATTTATGAAACAACATTGTTAATAAGCCCTTCCATACAATATGAAATATATCCTGATCACAAGACATGCAAAATCAAGCTGGGATTTCCCTGAACTTGACGATATCGACCGACCACTTAATTCAAGAGGAGAAAAAAATGCCATGAGTCAAGGGTTGGAAATCAAAAGGCTGAAAATGATCCCTGATAAGGTGATTTGCAGCCCTGCAACACGAACCGTCGCTACGGGTGCAATTATGGTTGATTTATGGCACCTGTCACAAAAAAACATCTCGGTGGACGAGCACCTGTTTCATGGCCGTATTAAAGATTATTTCAAATCCATTGAACAAACTGATCCGCAGCACAATCGGCTGATGTTTATCGGGCATGAGCCTGACCTCTCAGCATTAATCAGCCACCTGACGGATGTCGATATTGAGCATTTCCCAACAGCGGCCTACTGCCAGATTGAATTCCCTGTAAACAGCTGGAAAGAACTGAGCGATGGGCAAATTAAAGGTCGTATAACACACCTGAAAGCCCCGAGGAAATCAACTGAAGAGATGGCGCCTGGTTTAGAACTTCCTGACGTCGAGTAGCACCTCCGAAAAGCGATCGGGAAAATTGATGACCTCCAACAGCTTTTGCGCTACCGACGCAGGAGCACTGAGCATCTGTTCTTCTTTCAGCTTCACGAACTTGCCTTTGGTCCTGAATTGCTCTGGAGCCGCCTCCCTGATCTGCGATTGCATTTCAGTATCAACCACCCCTGGCGCTACGGAAAAGACCTTGATGTCATTTTCATTCAAAATACATTCTTCCGCCACCACTTTGGAGAACAGGTCAAGTGCCGACTTGGAAGCGCAATATGCCGACCAGCCATCCACAGGGTATTTTCCTGCACCAGAACTGATGTTCAGGATTACTTTCTCGGCCTGAACCCCAGAAAACTGTCGCACAAATTCATTCATCAGTATGGTGGGCGTGGTCACGTTAAGGTTCATCACTTGCTCCAGCCCATCCGCCGAAAGGCTCCCTACATGTCCTATTTCCCCCAATGTTCCTGCATTATTAATCAGTACCACGCGCTTGGGAGCTTTTACGGTTTCAAAAAAATGACTGACCTGTGATTTCAGCTCCTCAATATTACCGAGATCAAACTCAATATGGTGATAATTTTTCTTTGCCTGCTGATAACTTCTTGCAATACCTATCACTTCATTTTCAGGATCATTCGTAAGCTGATCCACCAAAGCACGACCAATTCCTCTGCTACTTCCCGTAATAATATAATAGTTCATTGTGGTTGCTTTAAAGTTTGTAATTTCTTTGAATGATAAAATATACTCAACTGTAGGCAAATAAAAAAGGAGGGAAAAACCCTCCTTTAAATATTATAATTTTACCTGCTCTTAAAGTATAAAATGAGAGAGGTCTTTGTTTTTTACCGCACCCGATAGCTTCTCCAGCACCAATTCTTTGGTAACAACCACATGGGCGTTCTCACCAATTACATCGGGAATATCAAAAAGGAAATCGTTCAGTAAATGACTCATCACTGTGTGTAAACGACGTGCGCCAATGTTCTCTACTTCCGCATTAATATCAAAAGCGATTTGTGCCAATTCATGCAAAGCCTCATCATTGAACGTCAGCTTCACTTTCTCGGCATCAAAAAGCGCCTCATACTGCTTGGTCAAAGCATTCTTAGGCTCTTTGATGATCTGATAGAAATCGTCTTTTGTCAAATCCTTCAATTCAACACGAATCGGGAAACGTCCCTGAAGCTCCGCAATTAAATCAGAAGGTTTCGCAACATGAAAAGCCCCTGCTGCAATGAACAATACGTGCTCGGTATTCACCACCCCGTATTTTGTCGTCACGCTTGAGCCCTCCACAATAGGAAGAAGGTCACGCTGAACCCCCTCACGGCTAACATCCGCACCACCATTTTGACCCGAGGCTTTGGCGATTTTATCAATCTCATCAATGAAGATCATTCCTGTATTCTCCGCACGGCTGATCGCTTCCTCTTTAACCTCATCCATATCGATCAGCTTGCTTGCTTCTTCATCGAAAAGCAATTTTTTCGCTTCACCAATCGTTACTTTACGCTTCTTGGTCTTTTTCGGCATCATGTTGCCCAGCATTTCCTGGAGGTTAATCATGGAGGTTTCGTCCATCATTCCACCGCCAACCATGCCCATGCCACCACTCGAAGCCTGCGCTACAGAGATTTCAATCTTGCGATCATCCATCTCTCCATTTTTTATTTTCTGACGGAAATGCTCACGGGTCTGCTGATTCAGCTCTGCATCATTTTTTGGTGCTTCTTCCGTAGTAGCTACCGTTACATTTTTTGCACCAGAAACTGGGGGAATCAAAGCATCAAGAATGATGTTTTCTACCGCTTCAGTAGCACGTTCTTTTACGCCTACTTCCTTTTCTTTTTTCACCAAATTCACGGCCTGTTCTACCAGGTCACGAACCATGCTTTCTACATCACGACCGACATAGCCCACCTCTGTAAATTTCGAGGCTTCCACTTTGGTAAAAGGTGCACGGGCAATTTTAGCCAGACGGCGGGCAATTTCGGTTTTACCAACACCAGTGGCACCAATCATCAAAATATTATTGGGAACAATTTCTTTTTGAAGCTCCGAGCGAACGCTCATTCTTCGCCATCTATTTCTGAGTGCAATAGCAACGTTGCGCTTTGCATCCGCCTGTCCGATAATATACTTATCCAATTCAGAGACAATCTCTCTTGGGGTCAAATAGCTTTTATCTTCTAACATGATCTATATTTTCTATTTAATCAGTTTGTACTGATCAATCAATTTCTAAATTTAAAATGAGAGAGGTTGGTGCTGAGGCTGACGAAGTGTGCTCCACCAGCAGCATGATAGGCCGCATAAGTGTAATCGATCGTCCATTTTTTAACGAGAATTCTCCCTCCGAAGGCGAAACCTGACAAACCTTTTTTGTCCTGTAAACCGAGCGATGCTCTAATATCTTGATTATAACCCGCCATCAGGTGCACATTTTTATGAATCAGGAATTCCGTACCGATATTAAAGTAGCGGAAAGCATCCTTCAGCGTGGTATTTTCCTGCTCATTTTGCCCAAGATAGGGGGCATCATGAGGTAAATAAGACGCCGCCACAGAAAAACGCACAGGCATATGATCGGGCTTGAAAGTAGCGCCAAGCTGAACATCGAATGGGAGATTCACGGGCTCGGTATCGAAATTCCGTAAGTTGAAACCGAAATTCTTCAACACCAATCCTGCGGAAAATTCATGTTCAGGGTGAATAAACAAAATCCCCGCATCAAAAAGCATGGCACTTGCGGCATAGCTTTCGATTTTACTGTTGATAAATTTGGCAGAGAGCCCCACACTGAAGTTGCCCACCTGATGCTGCTTGGTTATGGCGATCAGATAATCGCCTGCGGTGAAAGTCCCTTCAGGGTTTCCCGACGGGTCATAACCCTGCATTGTGCCAAAATGTAAATATTGTGCCGACACTGCCCACGAACCTGTTTTGGGCATCGAGAACTGATAAGTGACCAACCCCTGCTGTATGCCTGCAAATCGGCTGGTGTAGTGTATGCCCAAATGCTGATCGAAGGAGGGTAATGCCGCCGCAGGATTACTGACAAAAGCGGCGCCATCATCAAAATAATTGGAGGGCATGACGGTGCCCATCGCCGCAGATTTGGCAGAATATGGCGCATTCAGCAATGCATATGCCCCACCTTTCAGGGACTGCCCATAGGAATACTGAACCAACAAAAGTAGTCCTGAAAAAAAGAGGGTAAAACGGGTGTTCAAATCGGTAAGGTTAATATGACCAATGAAGAACAATTTGCAAAGAATTCTTCAAAGGCAAAAAAATAACGAGGAGAAGCCCCTCGTTATTTTATATTTATTTTACTTCTCTTTTTTCTGTTCAAGAATGAAATCAATAGGCTCACTGACTTTCTCCTCCAGCAAGGCATAATCAAACACCTCACGGGCTTCCTTCACATAATTGATGTTCAGGTCGCTGATGTATTCCACCTCGATTTCCTCGACATCTTTACGGTTTTTCTCACAAAGGACTATTTCTTTGATCCCCGCCCGACGTGCCGCCAAAAGCTTCTCCTTAATTCCACCTACAGGCAACACTTGCCCCCGAAGGGTGATCTCGCCAGTCATGGCCAGTTTGGAACGCACTTTTCGCTGGGTAAATACCGAAGCAAGGGAGGTCAGCATAGTGATACCTGCCGACGGGCCATCCTTAGGCACCGCACCTGCAGGTACGTGAATATGCAAATCGTAATTATTGAAAATACGATAATCAATGCCCATACGCTCTGCATTGGATTTCAGATAAGTCAGGGCCGCCATGGCCGATTCTTTCATGACATCGCCCAACTGACCAGAAAGGGTCAATTTGCCATTTCCTCGACTAAGCGCCGACTCAATAAACAAAATCTCACCACCTGCCTGCGTCCATGCCAATCCTGTTACTACGCCAGCAGTGCGGTTATTTTCATATAATTCTTTATCAAACAATTGCGCTCCAAGGATTTCCTCCACACGGGCGTTATTGATCGTTTTTGAATACTCTTCTTCCATTGCTACCGATTTGGCAACATTACGGCAAAGCGCACCCAACTTGCGTTCAAGGCTACGCACACCAGACTCACGGGTGTAACCGTCAATCACTGTTTTGATTGCGCCTTTATTAATCGCAATATCAGCAGCCTTCAGGCCGTGCTCTTCACGCTGTTTAGGAATCAGGTGTTTTTTCGAGATTTCAACTTTCTCTTCCTGTGTATAGCCTGTCAATTCAATAATCTCCATACGGTCGCGCAATGCAGGCTGAATGGTCTCCAGTGAATTTGAGGTGGCAATAAACAATACCTTGGAAAGGTCGAAACCAATTTCCAGGTAGTTATCCACAAAAGCGTTGTTCTGCTCTGGGTCCAGTACCTCCAATAAAGCGGACGAAGGATCGCCACGGAAATCAGCACTGACCTTATCAATTTCATCCAATACAAAAACAGGGTTGGCTGTTTTGGCACGTTTAAGGTTTTGCAAAATTTTCCCTGGCATGGCTCCAATATAAGTCTTACGGTGACCGCGCACCTCCGACTCATCATGCAAACCACCCAACGACATGCGGACATACTCACGGCCCAAGGCATTCGCTATAGAGCGCCCCAATGAGGTTTTTCCCACACCAGGAGGGCCATAAAGACACAAAATCGGCCCTTTCAGGTCACGCTTCAACTTCAGCACGGCAAGGTACTCAATGATGCGCTCCTTTACTTTATTAAGGCCATAGTGCTCTTTATCCAAAATTTTACGGGCACGCTTAAGGTCGAAGTTGTCTTCGGTAAATTCTCCCCAAGGCAAATCGATCATAAACTCAGCATAACCCAGATTCACCGCGTATTCTGGTGCCTGAGGGTTTACCCGGCTCAGCTTATCAAGCTCCTTCATGAAGTGTTCCTTCACCTCTTTGGGCCACTTTTTAGCTTCTCCTTTTTTGCGGAGGTTCTTCACATCAGATTCCGGGCCACCTTGCCCCAGTTCATCCTGAAGAACTTTCATTTGCTGGCGCAGAAAATAATCCCGCTGCTGCGCATCAAGGTCAGAGTGAACTTTGGACTGAATTTCATTTTTCAGCTCCAGCATGTGGATATCCTTGGACATGAACTCCAACAGCAATGTGGAACGCTCACGACCTTGGTCGGTCTCCAAAATACGCTGCTTCTCTTTTGCTGCCACTGAAAGGTTGGACGACAAAAAGTGCGTAAGGAATGCCGGAGAGTCGATATTCTCAATCGCCGACTGTGCCTCCTGAGGCATCTCAGGGTTCAGGCGTAATATTTTTGCCGCAGCATCTTTGAGTGTTTCCACCAAAGCGGCCGCTTCTTCTGTTTCTTTTGCAGGGAAGCTCTCCTCCAGGCTGATGACTTTCGCCTGGAAATAAGGATCTTCAGAAATAATATCCTGAAGCATAAAGCGACGCATCCCCTGAATAATGATGGTGGTGTTACCATCAGGCAATACCAGCATTTTTACGATTCGCGCTACGGTTCCGATATTGTAAAAATCATGAACCTTAGGGTCTTCAACGTCTTTATTTTTTTGAGCTACCACCCCAATGGTACGGTCTCCTTTGTAAGCGTCCTTCACCAATTTAATGGATTTGGCACGCCCAACGGTGATCGGTATTACCACACCTGGGAAAAGTACTGTATTTTTTATTGGCAGGATTGGCAGTTCGTCAGGAATTGTCGTTGCTTCCACCTCAGCCTCATCCATCTCGTCGTTGATCGAGATAAACTCACCATTCTCGGTTTCTTCCATTCCCACAAGAACTGCGTTTTGAAACATGTCGTTCTGTGAATCCATAGATATATTAATATGTCATATTGACAGTTATTGCAAAAGATGCAAAATTTATAAAGATGTTTAAATAATTAGACAAGGGATGTGCCAAAAGCATTATCTTGCAAAGTAGAGATGTTAATTGTATTTTTCACGTGCCAATATGCACTATATGAACGCAAATAATCAACAAACTGTCAGCCTTTCCCCTTCTGTCCTTCGTTGGGCACTATTTTTTATGTCAATTTTGCACCCTTTTTCGGAAGGCGTGGCACAAAAGCGACAAAAGAAATCTGCGATTGTTAGCGAACAACCTCAAAATTTTGATATAAATCAATTATTCTCCTTCCCGAATGTGAATAAAGTAAGATATTATTCCGATAAGTCCCAACTTAATCGATTAAGAAAGTTGGATAAGACAGGTAAAACTGAGCAATTGTACCCATTGTTATGGAAGTATGTCAGTAAATTTGGCATTGACAATTTCAGGAAAGATACTTACTGGCTTTGGAGGCTCGCTAACCTGACCGAAGAAAAAGGGGCTTTTCACGATGCCCAGCGCCTTTACAAGTTGGTCCTCAAGCACCATCATGGTGGGGTGGATTTCCAGAAGGTGCAATCAAAATATTACAAAATGGCAGGGCGATCGCCGAAGGATTATGTGCCACTGGACTACTATTATGACCTGATTTCCTTCCGCGAAAAATTAGACACCCTCCGTCCGCCGCAAGGCATTGACCTGAACATGGGATTCTATGTAAATTCCAATAAGTCAGATTATGGGCCAAGTATGTCGTGGGATAACCAGACCATGATTTTCACTTCACAACGTAATGCCGTACGCCGATCTTTTGACCCTGAGCCTAATGAAGATTTATTCATGATCCGCTCCCTTGGAGATGGTTACTGGGATGAAGCTGTGCCCGTCAAAAGCCTGAATACACCCGCCAATGAAGGCTCCCCCTTCCTGACCCGAGATGGTTCAAAAATATATTTTTCAAGATGTAATACGCCTCAAAGCTATGGCAACTGCGATTTGTTTGTAGCACATTTGCAGGCAGACAGCACGTGGGGGGAAATCAGTAATTTGGGGCAGAATGTCAATTCTGTCGCCTGGGAATCTCACCCAAGCCTAAGCCCTACGGAAGATACGCTCTATTTTGCCTCGGATCGTATAGGCGGATTCGGAATGTCCGATTTATATTATACCACCAAAAATAAAAACGGCCAGTGGAGTAAAGCCAAAAACCTCGGCCCGAACATCAACACAAGGGGCAGTGAAGTCAGCCCATTTATCCATCCTGAATACAATGTTCTTTATTATAGTTCAAGTGGGCAACTGATTAATTTTGGGGAATTCGATATTTATAAGGCATACCACCTGAAAAACAAACAATGGACCGAGCCCCAGAATATTGGGCCACTCGTCAATGGCCGTGGTTCAGAGTTCTACTTCACCATAGATAAAGAAGCCAAAAACCTGTACTATGCGAAATCCATCGAGAACAACATGAAAAATCTCGACCTCTATTCCTTTCCGCTGCCCATGGAAGCACAGCCCCTGGCCACAACCAAACTGAAAGGCCAGTTATTGGATTCGCTAAGCAACACGCCATTTAACGATGGTATTGTATCCATTATAGACCTCGACAAAGGCGTTGAAATTGCACCAAAATACCTCAGGGATGACGGTACCTATGAATTTGACCTGATCAACGAACGAAAATACCTGATGGTCATTCAGGGCGATGAATTTTTCAGGATAGAGAAGATTTTCACCCTGCAAGGTGATACCAATTTTACCGATGCTACACGGCCAATCTCCTCAAGAATGCAGTTTGAGTCGGTGGTGTTCGATAATAATTCCTTTGAGCTGAAATCTGCCATGTATTATGATTTGGATAAAATTGGCAACTTCCTGCTCGACAACCCTTCCTTCAAACTAAAAATTGCAGGACATACCGATACCAAAGGAAACAAACAGGCCAACATCGAGCTGTCACAAAAACGTGCCGATGCTATCAAAGACTATATTGAATACTTTGGCGGCATTAAAAGCGACCGTATCGAAGCGATAGGCTACGGCGCACAAAAGCCACTCGTTGAAGAAAAAACCGAAGCCGACCGCGTACTGAACCGTCGGGTGGAGTTTGAGATTTACAGGGACGCTTCCGCAGAAGACCATCGAAAGAATGATGAAAATGACCCCAGCAGGTGGTAATCTGTAAGAAGAATCAAGGATTTAAAAACTCTTGAAAATCAATTGCGTAATTCATTACAATTAGAAGGCAAATAACTCAATGAAGCCTGACTGCAATCCGACCAGTCAGGCTTTGTATTTTTTAAGCCAGCGCCACAAAAAAAGGCCCTTGGCATATCACCCCTGACCTTCTTTTTCCCTTTATTTTACTCTAATTAATAAAGGGCTCAAAGCCAAAAATTGTTTGAAACACCGACAAAAAGCACCTAAAAATCACTCAGGCACTCTTTTTATTCAAACTGATGACCATTTTTAATCCATCGAATACCACACCAATTACATTTCGTATTCAAAAGCATTCTATAATTTAATTCTAAATCACTACATTGCAAGTATTGTTCTTTCGTTTAAGATGAAAAACAAAGACAACATAGCAAGGACAACCCTTAGCTATTAAAAAACTGATGATTTGACAGTGTTCTGGTACAAAACACCAGAACCGTCCAGGGGGTCTTGAGATTTATCCCTATGGACCAATAAGAACTTATTAACCAATAGGATTTGAAATTTACAGACTTTAATCTGAATCCCAACATTGAAGACGCCATTCAGGCAATGGGATATCAAGATGCCACACCGATCCAGGAAGCGGCCATTCCTTTGGCCATCGAAGGAAAAGACCTTATTGCCTGTGCACAAACAGGAACAGGAAAAACTGCCGCCTATTTATTGCCTGTGATGCACCTACTTTTAGAAGGCGATGCACCCAAAAGTAATTCTGTGAGCTGTATCATTATTGCCCCTACCCGCGAATTGGCAATACAAATTGACCAGCAACTGGAGGGGATGAGCTATTTTGCTCCACTTAGTACTGTGGCCATTTATGGCGGAAGCGATGTGGGCAACTGGGAAAAACAGCGTAATGCCATTAAAAATGGTGCCGACATCATTGTTGCGACACCAGGCCGTTTGATTCAGCACTTTAACCAAGGCTATCTAAAAACAGATGACCTGAAATTTTTGGTGCTTGACGAAGCTGACCGTATGCTCGATATGGGCTTTCAGGAAGACATTAGCAATATTGTCAGTAAGCTACCTAAAGAACGCCAAACCTTGATGTTCTCGGCGACCATGCCACCAAAAATTCGTGGATTAGCGAAGAAAATCCTTCAGGATCCTGAGGAAATCACTTTTAAAGTTTCAACGACTGCCGAAGGTGTTTTACAGGGCGCGTATATGGCTTTTGACAATCAGAAGGCCAATATCCTTAAAGGTATTTTGGTGGGTAATGAAGAGAAATTACCTACGGTATTTGTTTTCTGTGGCACCAAAATTAAGGTAAAAGAACTGGCCAAAGACATGAAAAAATGGGGGCTTAAGGCCGAACCGTTTCAGTCTGACCTTGAACAACGTGAGCGTGAGCAAATCATGCAGGACTTCAAGAACAAGCAGTTCCAGGTTTTGGTAGCGACCGATATTGTTTCACGGGGTATTGATATTGATGATGTATCGATGGTGATCAATTATGATGTGCCTAACGACCCAGAAGATTACGTCCACCGTGTTGGACGTACAGCCCGTGCTGAACGTAAAGGATATGCCGTTACTTTGATCAACCCACGTGATTGCGGCAAATTCCGTCGTATCGAGGAACTGATCGAGAAGGAAGTCGTGAAAGTTCCATTGCCAGAAACTTACGGTGAACAACCTTCCTACTCTACTGAAAGAAGAGGAAACGGTGGCGGCCACCGAGGAGGCAACCGCAATGGTGGTGGCAACAAAGGAGGCAGCCGTAAGCCAAGAGGAAACTACAACAAACGCCCTCGAAAAGCAGAATAAACTTCTTTTTGAATACCCACTTAAAATCCAAAACAGTCCGCTGTTTTGGATTTTTTTGTTTCAACACCCCCCATTCGTATTGACATTTGAGTGAAATAAATTACTTTTAACCTTATTCTTTTTTTAATAGTAAATCTACCTTTATGTCAAAAGCATTATTAGCGACCATTGCAGGAGATGTTAGCCCTGAAGCATTAGTTCAATGCCAACATTTATCCGATGACGAAGCAGCACAGGTTTTAACCGTGTTCAATCTATAATTACCCCAACAATTCAGACAGCAAGTTAAAATAATATACTAACTTGTAAATCAATGAAAAGCAGAAGAAAATTTAGCCCCAAGTTTAAAGCCAAGGTAGCACTTGAAGCGATCAAAGAACAACAAAGCACAGCGGAACTTTGTCAGAAATATGAAATCAGTCCTGCACAGATTGGCCAATGGAAACAACTTTTTTTGGAGAATGCATCGAGTGTTTTTGAAAAAGGGAGTAAGGCTATCAAGCAGGAATCTGATCATGAAGGAGCGTTAAATAAATTATACTCTAAAATAGGACAACTTCAAGTTGAGAATGATTTTTTAAAAAAGGCCTCATCGAAGTAAAGAGCGTTACCGAAAGACAGGTGATGGTCGATGAGGAACATGCTGATTTAAGCATTAGACGTCAATGTGAGCTTCTCCAAATTTCTCGTTCGGGCTGGTATTACAAGCCAAAAGGGGAAAGTGAATTGAATCTTGAATTGATGCGTGTAATTGACAAAGAATACCTTGAGCATCCTTTTCGAGGGGTACCTTCTATGACTTCGTTTTTGATTAATGATTGCGGTTATCCGATCAATAAGAAGCGAATTGAACGTCTGTACAAAGTCATGGGGCTTCGTTCTCTTCTTCCTGGTCCGCACACTTCAAAACCTTCACCTGAAAATAAAATATACCCCTATTTACTTAGAAACCTTGAAATAACCCATTCAAATCAAGTTTGGGAGACGGATATCAGCTATGTTCCTATTGCAAAAGGGTTCATGTATCTGATGGCTGTGATTGATGTCCACTCTCGATATATTGTAGGCTGGTCACTCTCAAACACCATGTCAGCAGAGTGGTGCCGCAATACAATTCAAGAATGTATTAACAACCATGGCGCTCCTGAAATTGTCAATACAGACCAAGGGAGTCAATTTACGAGTGATCTCTTTACGGGCTATCTCTTAGGCCAAGGAGTAACTATTAGCATGGATGGAAAAGGTCGAGCAACCGACAATATTTACATTGAACGATTTTGGCGAACGGTCAAATATGAAGATATTTATTTGAATGAGTATCGCGATGGATTAAAGCTGCAGATAGGACTTATCGAATATATGAACTTTTACAATAACGAAAGAAGGCATAGCTCAATCGATGAGAAAAGGCCCTGCGATCTTTACCAATCCAAGCCGCACTCAACAACATCAGAAGCAAAAGTAAGCGCTTCCTTAGAATCAGTCAAGGGCGGGTAAATGCTCCTGCCGCAGGCGCAACACAGGAGCACCCTTGACAAGATTCACTGAAGCACTTGATAACTCGCTCAGATGTTTTGAGTTCAAGGGAAAATAATTTAAATAGCAGAGATGGCTGTCTGAAGATTGGGGGAAATTATAATCAAAACAAAAATTCTGTTGTGATGGGCTACCTTTTCTTGCTTATTATTTTTAGTGCGCATTATGCTTATAATGGAAAATGGGGAATGCAGATTCTATTTTGGCTTACTGCAGGTGGTCTCGGTGTTTGGTGGCTGATTGATATTTTCAGAATGAGCTCCATCATCAAAAAATATAATGACAAGCAACTGGCAAATGCCATTATATCGGTAAAGGCATATAGCCATTAAATTTCGGTCATGAAAAATCCCACACTCAGTAATCAACGTGGGATTATTATTTTAAGAACTATTTACACATGATAATGGATATTATCGGTATGATTCATGCTTATACTAAATCGAAGAACATTTAATTTAACTTACTACCGATATGTCAAAAGCATTATTAGCGACCATCGCAGGAGAAGTATCCCCCGGGGCACTGGCACACTGCCAACATTTATCCGACGAGCAAGCCACTCAGGTATTGACGATCTTTAATCAGACTAAAAATTCTGTTGTGATGGGCTACCTTTTCTTGCTCCTGATTTTTGGGGCGCACTACGCATACAATGGAAAGTGGGGAGTACAGATTATTTATTGGATCACCTTTGCGGGCTTTGGGATCTGGGGGTTGATTGATATTTTCAGAATGAGCTCCATCATCAAAAGCTACAACGATAAACAATTGGCCAAGGCAATCATTTCCGCAAGAGCACTTACGCATTAATTGTCCATAAAAAAAGTCCACACTCAGCAAAGAATGTGGACTTTTTTTCATCTCTTTAAATACGTTTTAAATCACCTCTTTTCCATCCTCTGGATAAGGGATAAAAACGAAATTGGTAAAGGCACCATCCATTACGAACAGACAACAGAACTCGTCAGGGTCTTTGAAAGTCGCCTTGAAAGCCTTTTCCTTCTCTCCTGCCTCAATCATCCCACGCTGAACAAACTCATCAAGATAAGTGATGTTGTAATTCCACGCCAGCGACAGCTCGCCCATTTTCAGGAACTGCTGACCAATGGGCATCCCCATTTTTGATACTGGGAAGATGGGATAATCAGAAAACCCCTTAGATTTAATCGCATAAGCCGCCTCTTTGAGCGTATCTGCCACTTTTACAAAGTCCTTGGTGATCTCTCCTAAGTATTTACCGTCTAATTCTGGATCGTTTTGCATGATCTATTTTGTTTTTTTGTCCACAGATTCCACAGATTATTTTTGCAGAAATATTGAATATGCGACAAGATTAAATCAATGTCTTTTTGGGGTCATAGTCAAGATCCTACAACCTATTTAAAGGACGTTGCATACAACGTCCCTACTGATTTATTTCAACTCCAAAGCCACCACATTCTCGATGTGATGTGTGTGAGGGAACATGTCCACTGGTTGAATTTTAGTCACTTTATACTTCACATCCAACAGGTCCAAATCGCGTGCCTGCGTTGCCGGGTTACAGCTTACATACACTATGCGTTTGGCTTCAAGTTTCAACAACATATCAATAACCTCCTTATCCATTCCTGCACGAGGCGGATCAGTTACAATAACATCTGGCGCAGCATGCTTGGCAATAAACTTGTCGTTAAGCACTTTTTTCATATCGCCAGCATAGAACAGGGTATTCTCTATATTATTGATCTCTGCATTGATCTTGGCATCCTCAATTGCCGCATCCACATACTCAATACCAATAACCTGTTTGGCTTTTTTAGCAATAAAGTTGGCAATAGTTCCTGTCCCTGTGTAAAGGTCATAAACCACTTCGTCCCCTTTAAGGTCAGCAAAATCACGCGTGATAGAATACAGCGTAAAGGCCTGCTCTGAGTTGGTTTGATAGAAAGACTTTGGCCCTACACGGTAAGTCAGGTCTTCCATGGTTTCTTCAATATATGGCTTACCATGATGAAGCACCAATTCCTGATCGAAGATCGTTTCGTTGCCTTTTTTATTCACCACATAAAACAAAGAAGTGATCTGTGGGAAAGTATCCTGAAGATGCTGCACCAATGGTAAAGTCCACTTTTGTTCATCGGTGAACACCTGTAAAATCACCATCACCTGCCCAGTAGTATTGGCCGTACGGATCGTTACGTTCCTCAGGTGCCCTTCCGCAAATTTCACATTGTAAAACGGAATTTCATTTGCAAGTGCAAACTCATGAATTGCAGTACGAATCTGATTTGAAGGGTCTGGCTGCAACCAGCATTTATTGACATGAATAATCTTGTCGAAACCACCAGGAACATGCAATCCCAAACCATTACGGTTGTGGGCTTCCTCCTGCGAAATTTCTTCTTTTGTCAGCCAACGGAAATTCGTGAAGGAATATTCCATCTTGTTGCGGTAAAATTCTGTTTTCTCAGAGCCCACCGCCTGAGGAATCTCAGGAATTTCAATCTTCGCCAAATGCTCCATGGTTTCACGAACCACCTGCGTTTTAAACTCCAACTGATGCTCATATTTCAGGTGTTGCCACTTACAGCCACCACACAAACCGAAATGCTCACAATGTGGCTCCTGACGCATATCCGAGAACTCATAAACCTGCTCGGGTGCTGCCTGAATAAATTTACGGCGTTGTTTTACCACGCGAACATCCATTAAATCGCCTGGTGCCGAATGCGATACAAAGATCACTTTGCCATCTTCTGCATAGCCCAAACAATTCCCCTCAGCGGCAAACTTCTCAATGCGAAGCCCCTTAATATCTTTAATTTTTTTTCTACCCATTTTTCTTGCTATCCTTCGCCCTGAACTGAACCAAAGCAATAATTTTTAACATGCAAAGATAAGCAATCGAAGCTCAACCTTTAATCTTTTAACTTCAAAAAAGTATCAACTGCACGGAAAAGCGCTTAAAATCTATTTCAAAAAATGGTACATTAGAAGGAATAACTGACTTAACCTTACCGAAAAGCGCTACAATGAAGGATTATATCAAAATAAACCAAAACCTGTGGAACAAGAAAACCCCTGCGCATATCGCTTCTGATTTTTATGACAATGAAGCATTCCTTGCGGGAAAAAACACCCTGAACGATATTGAACTGGCACTTTTCCCTGCCATGGAAGGGCTGAAAGTATTACACAGCCAATGCCACTTTGGGCAGGACAGCCTGAGCATGGCACGCATGGGCGCCGAAGTAACAGGCGTCGATTTCTCACAGGAAGCCATTGCCCAGGCCCGGAAAATGAATGATCTATTGAAACTGGAGGCACAATTCATTCAGGCCAATGTACTGGAGCTGGAGGCACATATTCCCCAAAATCATTTCGATATGGTCTTTACCTCTTACGGAACGGTTGGCTGGCTTGATGATATCCGCCTATGGGCAAAACAGATGAGTTATGCACTGAAGCCTGGTGGGCAGCTCATTTTTGTGGAATTTCACCCTGCAGTATGGATGTTCGACGACGCCATCGAAAAGCTCACTTACCCTTATTTGAATGCTGAGGTGATCATTGAGCAGGAAGAGGGAACTTATGCCGATACCAATGCCCAGATCCATGCGCAATCTTTTTGCTGGAATTACGGCCTTACAGAAGTACTTCAGGCATTGCTTGATGCTGGAATGCGCCTCGATTTCTGCCGGGAATATGACTATTCACCTTACAATTGTTTTCAGGGACTGATAAAAACCGACAAAGGCTATCAGTTTGAAAAACACCAGGGAATACTGCCGATGGTATATGCACTGAAGATGACAAAAAATTAAGCCCAAACAATTGACTTTCAATTTTGAGGACAAAATCTTAATTTGCGACCTGAAAGCAATCCCGCCTTGGTGGTGGGCAAAATTTAAATAAACGATGGAAAATCCAGTATTAATATTCGGCGCAAACGCAATTGGCAAAGCCGCCCTTGAAATTTTCAACAGCAATGGGGTGGAAGTTTATGGTTTCTTGGATGAAAACGAGGAGCTACACAACACCCAGATTGGCTTGGTGTCGGTTTTGGGATTTACAGATGATGAAGCCATGACACAGATGGTGGGAGAAAGCTGCAGTGCTTTTGTGGCTACGGATGAAAATCAGCTACGCAAAAGCCAGGTGGAAATGCTGAATGAAAGCCGCAAAGTACAACCAGCCAATGCCGTTCACCGCTCGGCGCTACTTTCAGAAAGCGCATCGATTGGTTATGGAAACATGGTCAATGCCAAAGTTTTCCTGGGTGCTCATGTTGAGGTTGGCAGCCATACCATTCTACATACGGGTGTAAATATAGATGCTGACTGCAAGGTAGGTGATTTCGCCCAAATTGGCACAGGCAGTAACATCAATGCCGGGGTAACCATTGAAGAAGAGGTCTTCATTGGCTCAGGCGTAACCATTGTTGCGGGGGTAACCATTGGAAAAGGTGCCCGTGTTGGTGCTGGATCTGTAGTAATTGCTGATGTAAAAGCAGGACAAACAGTATTCGGCAACCCTGCCGCTGCGATCTAATTTCCGCCGAACAACAACAACAACAACAACAAAGCCCTTGAGTATAATCATCACTCAAGGGCTTTTCTATTGGTGGAATGGTAAAATTACTCCTGCTCAAGCATCGATAAATCTGCGGCTTTTGTGATCTCTGGTGACAGTTCCCCAAGCCAGCCCGCAATCTCGGTGGTGGCGGTGTACACTTTCACAAAATCTACCTGAATGAGGGTAACCTTATTACCCATGGCATCTACGGCATTCGAAAGGTCAAAAACATCGGCACCTGCAAGCACAGAGCCTCGCTCCTGCTCATAGCCAGCATTGTCAGCATAACCCCAGTCAAATTTTGGACTCACATAAAAAGGATATTCACTGCCTGTGCCCTCATTCTGATCATAGGTTTTGGATTTCAGCAAAGTGCCTTTAAAAGTAACAGATCCTTCGGTATACATGGCAGGGAACATCGGCTGATCGTGGAACGGTTTAATGTCCGTAAAATCCCTTGTGCCTACTTTTTCCTGCCCATCAATAATTTCTTTATAAGGAATGATATGAGTGTCTTGCCCCGCCTCCGGACGGTAATAGGTAATTTCATAGTTGTGTGTCGTTTCTGGCAGATCGTAATCACTTCCTGCCAGTTCATACCACGGCTCATCGGCATCAGGCTGCCCGTTACCATTCAAATCCTGACAGACCATCACGATTCCTGGCTCACTGTTCCCTTCAAAAGAATTACCATAAATCGCCAAATCATTCCCCTCACGGTTCACAATTGGGTGGTCAAACTTAAAAGATACATTTCCGCCGAAAGTTCCCAGACTCACAAACTGATGGCTATCCCCCACAAGGTTCTCTTTGGCTGCCGCAAGTTCATCGTCGACTTTATTGATAAACTGCCCTGGTGCTGGTCTGAAGTCCAGCACTTCAGAAATCCATGGAGACTTGCCCGTCAAATCGATTTGCTCACGTGCCCAGTCTGCCACAAGCTGAAGGTCGGCAATAACAGGCGTAGAAAAATCAAAAAGCTCATCGTCGCTTTTCCACCCTTCAAAGGTATATCCATATTTTGCAGGTACGGGCGGCTCCGTCACAAAATCCCCTGCGTCAATAACCTGCGCTTCAATTTCCGCCGCCCCATCAGTATCGAAACTGACCGTATAAGTATTGCCTGTCCATTGTGCCGAAAGGGTAAGCGATTGGTGCACAGGCGCGGAAAAGTCGTACAGCTTGTTCCCCTCAAACCAGTTAATAAAGGTACTTCCTTCCTGCTCGGGATCTTCAGGTCGGGCAGCCAAATCGCCATCCTCTACCATTTGAGGGGCGATTTCCGTGCCTCCGTTGGCGTCAAAAGTAATCGTATGAAAAACGGGCTCTTCATTGATTTCCGAAGGGGTACAGCCCCAAAAGAGGGTCGCCAAAAATAAAGCGACGAATACATTACAAATTTTCATCATCAGTAAGTAATTAAAAATTATAGGTTGTTGAAGGTTTGATAGACTTGAGGGTTGCCATCTTTAAGCAGGGACTCGTAATGGCCATTTTGCTGAATGACATGTACAAATACATTGGTGCCCACTTTATCGGTCAGTTGTTGTAAAGCGGCTCCTGTTAATTCAGGAAGGCTGATTTGCTGAGAAGCCACCGTAATGGTGGTATGCCCTGCCGACGATTCCACCTGCTGAAGATTTCCACGAAGAACGGCATCAAAATACTCGATACCATAGCGGGTATCGCCCGTCCATCGGCTGCCATTATAGCCATCGGCACTGTTCTGCCCAAAGCCCAGCTGAGGACTGCTCATGTAGGTGTCTTTCACCAAATCGAACACATAAGTTTGATCGAAAGTAAAGCCATCACTTTCCCGAAGGGGAAAGGTAAACATCCCGAAATTGGAATGGCTGTACAGGTCTTTGGAACTGTTGCCCTGATCATCGACCAAGTAAGTTTCTGTGCCCCACGCCCAGCCATTCATCATTTTATGAATGCTCGCTTTCACTAAAATATGCTGATTTTGCACCATCCCCTCAAAGCTGGCTTTGGCAATGTCGTCATAAGTAACCGCCGTTTCACCGTCAGGAATACTCCACTGCGCATCAAGCTGAATATTTTCAGTAACTGATGCTGAAAAGTCATAGCTTTTACCATCACAGAACCAGCCTTCAAACACTTCATTTTCCTTTACAGGAGCCTCAGGTGCTTCCAGTTGATCACCTGCTTTTATCGTTTGCGGGGCAAGTTCGCTTCCTCCATTGGTATTGAACACCACCGTAAGCGCTTGCGCCCAATGTGCCTCAAGCTGAAGGTGATCGGTGATTGTTGCTGAAAAATCAAACAACTGACCATCGACATACCAGCCGTCAAAAAAGTAATTTTCCTTCACGGGTTCTTCAGGAGGGCTAAGGGTATTTCCGTGAGCAATCAGCTGATCTTCTACCGCCGTGCCTCCTTGTGCATCGAAACTGATTTCATACTGATTACCAGCATATTGGGCGATCAGTTTTAAATCCTGATGAATGGGTGTTGAGAAATCAAAAATTTTTGTTCCCACCGCCCAATGGGAAAAAGTAGCTCCTTCCTTTGCAGGATCGGCAGGTTGCTCCACCCTTCCGCCATCGGAAATTAGCTGTGGCGCAATCGGGTTGTTGGTTTGGGTGTCAAAAGTAATTTGATAGGTGGCCATCTGTTCTTCCGAAGTACATGCTGTAAACAGAAAAACAAAGACCAGTAAAAAGTAAGGTAACCTCTTCATTATAATGGTTTATGTAAATATGAAAAGCCAAACATTCGCTTGGCAAAAATTCAAAAAACATATGTAAACCTTTCAGCAAGAATGAACAGCGCGCTCCTACCCTAATGAAAAAGAGCGAAAAGACCACCATATTTTTTATGCTTAACTCCCGAAGCTTAAAAGTTTACAAATGATGGCAGGTCTCCTGACTTATGCCGTGATTGTCCGCCTTCCCATCTTTTCAGACAGTGGCAAGAGGTTATAACAACCACACGATTGGCATTTTACAGTTGCGGGTACAGTTCTGGATTTTCACCAGATTCCCTATTATCCGACCGTGAGGATATCACGATCAGCACCATGGTGTAAAGCTAAGAAAAATTTGATGAATTATAATAATCTAAATTCATGATTGATGTCATGTGGGTGGATAAGCACCCAATAGCAGGAGAAGCTAATAAACCATGATGACCATGACGACCTTAATTTTAAGGATGACCATGATTCTTCATTTTACTTAGAATATTGATTTGTGAGCGAGGTTTGGATAGACCTCCTCGAAAAAATCTGTGGACAAATATAAAAAAGTATAGACCCAAAAAAAGCCCAGAATTTCTTCTGAGCTTTCTGCGGTCTGGACGAGACTCGAACTCGCGACCTCCTGCGTGACAGGCAGGCATTCTAACCAACTGAACTACCAAACCAGTATTTTGAGAGTCTTCACTCTTGGGTGGAAGATCGGTCTCGAACCGACGACCTCTGGAACCACAAACCAGCGCTCTAACCAACTGAGCTACAACCACCATGTTGTTTCGTTTTTTGAAAGGCGAAACACCTTTGCGGTCTGGACGAGACTCGAACTCGCGACCTCCTGCGTGACAGGCAGGCATTCTAACCAACTGAACTACCAAACCAGTATTTTGAGAGCCTTCACTCTTGGGTGGAAGATCGGTCTCGAACCGACGACCTCTGGAACCACAAACCAGCGCTCTAACCAACTGAGCTACAACCACCATTTAATCTTTGACTGAAGGTTAATCAGCCATATCCTTATAGGTGCCCGTCACGACGCATAAAGCATGACACCTAAATATTGTGCGGTCTGGACGAGACTCGAACTCGCGACCTCCTGCGTGACAGGCAGGCATTCTAACCAACTGAACTACCAAACCAATATTCGGATTTATACAATAAATATGTATGATTTTGCGGTCTGGACGAGACTCGAACTCGCGACCTCCTGCGTGACAGGCAGGCATTCTAACCAACTGAACTACCAAACCAAAATCTTTGAAACTACTCAGGCTATTCCTGAATATTCGGGTGGAAGATCGGTCTCGAACCGACGACCTCTGGAACCACAAACCAGCGCTCTAACCAACTGAGCTACAACCACCATTTTACTTCACTTAAAGTGCGGTCTGGACGAGACTCGAACTCGCGACCTCCTGCGTGACAGGCAGGCATTCTAACCAACTGAACTACCAAACCATTAAGCTGAAGCCTTGTTTATTGAAATTTGCGGTCTGGACGAGACTCGAACTCGCGACCTCCTGCGTGACAGGCAGGCATTCTAACCAACTGAACTACCAAACCATTAAATATTATTCAGCGACATCTAAACTTGCGAACAAGTTTTGCGGTCTGGACGAGACTCGAACTCGCGACCTCCTGCGTGACAGGCAGGCATTCTAACCAACTGAACTACCAAACCAGATGGATGTGCTGAATAAAAAAGATCAATAAACATCGACGTTTAGCTTGCGGTCTGGACGAGACTCGAACTCGCGACCTCCTGCGTGACAGGCAGGCATTCTAACCAACTGAACTACCAAACCAAAGTTTAAAATAAACAGCCTATGCTTGAATGATCTAATTTAAATACAAAAATCAAAAACAAGAAATTAAATTTTTCCGAGAGACCTTTCATCTTTCGAATCCCTGCTGACAAGCGTTGTTGTCTTTTGGGATTGCAAAGGTGGTATCTTTTTTTGAAAACACAAAGATCTCCCGAAAAAAAAATCAAATTATCTTTCGAAACTCATGCGCTTTCCTTTCACGGATTCATCAAATGTTCCATCTTTAAAAGCCCAGTGGCCAGAAACGAATGTATGTTTAACCTTTGACTTAAAAGTTTGACCCTCAAAAGGCGACCATTTACATTTAGAAAGGACATTTGAGCGATCTACCGTCCATGGATCTTGTAAATCTACCAAAACCAAATCCGCAAAATAATTTTCGCGAATATAGCCTCTTTTCTCTATTTGGAAGAGAATAGACGGGTGGTGCGCGGTTTTTTCGGCAATTTTCTCCAAGGACATTTTCCCCTGATGGTACAGTTCAAGGAAGGTAACCAGCGCATGCTGCACCAATGGCCCACCTGATGGCGCTTTAAAGTAGGTATTGCTTTTTTCCTCTAAAGTATGCGGAGCGTGGTCTGTGGCCAGCACATCGATGGTATTATTGTTTACCGCCTCCAAAAGCGCCGCTCTGTCCGAAGCATCTTTCACCGCAGGGTTCCATTTGATCAGCGTTCCCTTTTTATCGTAATCTTCCTTGCTGAACCAGATATGATGGGCACATACCTCCGCCGTAATTCGTTTTTCCGCCAAAGGCTTATCGTTACTGAAAAGCTCAAGCTCCTTGGCCGTGGAAATATGTAAAATATGCAATCTGGTGTTGTGCTTCTTGGCCAAACGCACCGCCATCGACGAAGACTTATAGCAGGCCTCTGCTGAACGAATCTCCGGGTGGCAGGAGATCGGCACTTCTTCCCCATACTTTTCTTTATATGCAGCGGTATTGGCACGAATCGTCCCTTCGTCCTCGCAGTGGGTAGCGATCAGCATGGGCACCTTGGAGAACAGCCCCTCCAGGGTAACTTCATTATCCACCAGCATATTGCCCGTCGATGAACCCATGAAAGCCTTCACCCCACAAACTTTTTTCGGGTCCGTTTTCAAAACTTCTTCGAGGTTGTCGTTGGTCGCTCCAATATAAAAAGAGTAATTTGCCAAAGAAACCTGCTCAGCGCGGTCATATTTCTTTTGAAGTTCCTCCTGATTGGTCGTCTGTGGATTGGTATTCGGCATCTCCATATAAGAGGTAATGCCTCCTGCTACCGCAGCACGAGCCTCCGAGCCGATCTCTGCCTTATGGGTAAGTCCTGGCTCACGAAAGTGTACCTGATCGTCGATCATTCCAGGGAAAAGATGTAAACCCGTAGCATCGAGGTGCTCGTCATAGGATTCTTCAGAAAGGTTTTCGCCTACTTTAGCGATTTTTCCATCACGGATTAAAACATCAGCCTGAAAGATCTTGTCTTCATTGACTATATTTGCGTTTTGAATGAGAATTGAAGGAAGCTTCATCGGTTTTATATTGATATTAAATAAATCACAGGCTTAGACAAAAGGCCCTGCTTTTTGTTCCAAGACTAAAATACTGCACAAAGATACACATGGCAACAGAAATAAATAGTTTCGAGGAATTTAAACTCAACCGTCAGCTTTTAAATGCCATTGACGAGGCTGGATATACCGCACCCACGGAGATTCAGCAGGCGGCAATCCCCCTGACCACCGCAGGTCATGATGTGTTGGGCATTGCTCAGACCGGTACCGGAAAAACTGCTGCCTTTGTTTTACCGCTTTTGATGAAAATCAAATATGCACAGGGCGACGACCCCCGCGCGGTTATCTTGGCACCCACAAGAGAGCTCGCCATGCAGATTGATGAAAACATCTCCCTGCTGGCAAAATATACCGACATCCGCCATGTGGCACTTTATGGGGGTACCGGGCCGAAGAAACAAAAAGAAGCCTGTGAAGCTGGTGTTGACATTATCGTCGCCACCCCAGGCCGCTTTATGGACATCTATCTTTCCGGGGCCTTTATCACCAAGCAGATCAAGACCATGATTATGGATGAAGCGGATAAAATGATGGACATGGGCTTTATGCCTCAGATCCGGAAAATCCTGGAGATCATCCCCCGAAAACGCCAAAATCTACTCTTCTCCGCCACTTTCCCAGATAAGGTAGAAGAACTGACCCACGACTTTTTGGAGTTCCCTGAGCGAGTGGAAATCGCACCTCAGGCCACCACGGTGGATACTGTTGAACAGATTGCCTATAACGTGCCGAATTTCCGTACAAAAATCGAATTGCTGGGGCACTTTCTGAAAGATGAGGAAACTTTTAAGCGGGTCATTGTTTTCGCTAACACCCGCGCCACTGCCGACAATATTTTCAAATTTATTGAGCGCAAGGTTAAAGGTACCGTTCGGGTGATTCATGCCAATAAAGGACAAAACAGCCGAACCAATGCCATGGAGGAGTTCAAGGCAGGAGAGGTTCGCCTGCTGGTAACTACGGATGTATCCTCCCGCGGCATTGATGTTTCGATGGTCAGTCATGTATTTAACTTTGACATTCCACCAATTTACGAAGACTATGTTCACCGCATTGGCCGGACAGGCCGTGCTAAGGCCGTAGGTAATTCCATCACCTTCATAAACCCTGCAGAAGCGTACCACTTCAAAAAAATTGAAGCACTGATCCGCATGGAGGTACCCCTTGCTGAAATTCCTGCGGAGGTGACCATTCACCCCACTCCAAAGCCGGAACAACAGGAATACCTCCGAACCATTGATGAACAGAAAAAGAAAGAGGACCCCAATTTTAAAGGTGCTTTCCACGAAAAAAAATATGTGATAAAAGCCCGCGAGGAGAAAAAGAAAAAACGTGCCGCAGGAGGCCCGCAAAACTTTGCCCCCTCAAGAGGCAAGGCCAATCCGAACAAAAGCCGCAGTAAAAGCCGGGGCGGAAGTTCTTCCTCGAGCAAAAAAGGAGGAATGAAAAACCGAGGAAAAAGATAAATTTAATGATAAGAATCAGCATCCAAAATGATCTATTGGATGCTTTTTTTTCGTCAAAAAAGGTAGTAAAATTTAACTTCAAACAAATCTATTTCTTTTATATCCAAAAACATTACTATGACGAATAAGGATGTAATATGGAATAGTATTTGACCCTTGATCTTAAAATTTCATTATTTACGTACTACAATTTAGATTTCTTCAGCTTATCAACCGCTCGTGCAATCCTGAAAATTAAGCCTTTGAGAGGGGAAACTTGCTGAGCTGAAGTTAACGCTTACTTTTATGACGGCATTTTACTTAATGGTGGTGGTGTTTGTGATCGGGTACATCCTGATTGCAACAGAACACTCCAACGGACTTGACAAGGCGGCAACTGCCTTGGTAATGGCTATGGTCATGTGGACGCTCTACGTGGTTTTTGGCAAAGAAATTATTGGTTTGAACTTCTCCTCGGAGTTTGAACATTTTCAGCACTTACCTCACCATGGTGGGCTGATCAACTTTATTGCTCACAACTCCCTGATGGAACACCTTTCGGAAGTCTGTGAGATTCTTGTATTCCTGATCGGCGCCATGTCGATTGTTGAGGTGGTCGATCGCTACCAGGGTTTTGAAATCATTACCGATGCCATTGAAACAACCAAACCGTTCGTGTTGGCATGGATTATTTTCTTCCTTTCTTTCTTCTTGTCTGCTCTTTTGGATAACCTGACCACTACAATCGTGATGATTGCCTTGATCAGAAAATTCACAAAACACCAGGAAACCAAATGGTTGCTGGCCGCTATTGTAGTGGTTGCTGCCAATGCCGGAGGGGCCTTCTCTCCTATCGGAGACGTTACAACGATTATGCTTTGGATCGGTGGCCAAATCACTGCTGCCAAGATCATCACGGGTATCTTCTTGCCTTCATTTGTAAGTTCTATCATCCCTACGGTCGGTATCAGCTACATGCTGAAGAAAATGCCTCCTATGGTCGCTGAACTGCAACACGACAAAGTGGAAATCCCTCAATCTATCAAATTGACCATGTTGATTTGTGGTGTTGCCGCTTTGGTATTTGTGCCAATCTTCAAAACATTGACCGGTCTTCCTCCATTTATGGGAATGTTGTTAGGCTTGGGTATTCTGTGGATCATCTCTGATCAAATCCGTAAGAAACACCCAGAAGATCACGCTTTCAACGCACACATGAAGGTTTCTGATTTGGTAAAAACCATCGATATTCCTACCATTTTATTCTTCCTCGGTATCCTGTTGGCCGTTGCTTCTTTGCAATCTGCCGGCCACTTGGAAGTACTGGCCAAATGGATGCAATCTAAAGATTTGTCTGTTCCTGTAATGGATGGTGCTATTGGGGTACTTTCTTCTATTGTTGATAATGTGCCGTTGGTTGCTGCCGCAATGGGTATGTACCATATTTCTGCTGCTGGTGCTACTGGTGAGCTTGCTCATTTTGTACAAGACGGTCAGTTCTGGGAATTATTGGCTTACTGTGCGGGTACTGGTGGATCGATCCTGATCATTGGTTCAGCTGCTGGTGTTGCTGCGATGGGTATGGAAAAAATTCCTTTCGGATGGTATATGAAAAAAATCTCTCTATGGGTATTGATCGGCTACTTTGCTGGTATGGGTCTTTACTTGGTAGGGCTATAAAATATAATAACACCTGTTTTTGATTAGAAGCGCCTCGCGAAAGTGAGGCGCTTTTTTTTGTAAGTTTTGGTTTGAGAGGAGTCAAAAGACCATGATTAACTTGATTTAAAGGATTAACATGATTTTGTATCAGACTAAGGTTATCACGAGAGGGACTCTCGCGATAGCTGAGTGAGATCCTTTCAAAAAATCTGTGCAATCTGCGGACAAATAAATACACTATGTGTTTCCTCAGCGCTTACGCAGGTATAGCTCATGAAAGCGCTGACCGATGTGTCTGCCCGAATCATTACAAAATTTGGGTGGTTAGGATACACACGCAGGCGCATCCGCAATGTCATTAAGTTAGGAAATAATCGATAACTTAAGCGTAGTTATAGCGCTATTGAATGTCTAATCTTAGGGAATGGGAAGGTGTATGATTAGCAAGATCATTTTATATGCATTTAAACTATTCGTTTTTATATCCCGAAGGGATTACATAACACAGCGAGGGGTAAAACCCCTCGAAATATCGCCTCTACAATCAATAACCCTGAAAGGGTGCAATTCTTTATTTGTATAGAAATTTATATTACGCCCTTTCAAGGCTCAGTATTTCGTGAGCCATTTTCCCGGGGTTAGCACCCCGGGCTAAGTTATTACACCCCTTCGGGATTTTCTTTACTTTAGTAAATATTGACTCAAATTAATACAAACTGCCAAGCAATATACCCTTTAACTTAATGACATTGGGTGCATCCGTACAGCTTACGGAATAATCTTTTGTGCTAAATTTATAGCAATGAATTATGCGACAGCTGAGAGACGTGTTGATAGACCTCCTAAAAAATCTGTGGAAATCTGTGCAATCTGCGGACAAATAAATACACCATGTCTTTCCTTAGCGCTTATGAAGGTAAAGCTCATGAAAGCCGAAATGCTCATCTGCCACTGCATCCTCAATTTTAAAGGTCAGGCGAATAATCTGTGTGGGCTGATCAAGCGATACCGTTCCGCCTTCGTAGACAAACTCCACCAAAGGAAAAAGAATATTTATGCCAGCATCCTGAAAGGCAACGCGCCCTCCGTTTACACTCCACGAGCTTCCCAGTTCCACCCCCTGAGGCAAAGCGTTGGTACCTAATCGGCCTCCAAAACCATCAAACTCTGGCTCGAGGTCAAAGCGCAGGATCATATCTTTAAAGGGGCTTTGGGTATGGCGTTCCTCAACGACCATCCATTCACCGTTGATACCTTGCGCCATTTTGAGGTCAGACATCGAGCCACGGATATCGTCATTCTGGCGAGGCTGCTGAGGCGAAGAGTGCGGAAAAGGGTCATGGGTTGCATCGTTACAGGCAAAAGCAAAGAGCAACATTACAAGGGCGAAAATTTGATTCATTCTTAACATAGCTGATAAAAGTTTTGGTTCAGCCTTCACTATCCCAAAGCAGTGCCAGAAATCCAAAACTCCCCATATGGCTCCCATTGAGCATTTTCGAACTTCCCCATGATAAAAGTGGTGTTCGCTTATCGAACAGTATTGTATCAGTATCGAACAATTTTAAAATTTTTGGGCATAAAAAAACCCACCGCTATGGGTGGGTTTTTATTGATTATAAGCAGCTTGCTTATTCCATTTCTTTAACCGTCAATGAGCTATCATCTAAGTCCACAATCATTTCAAAGTCCGTTGTAGCATCTTTGAAAACGATATTGCCACCATCTTCTGCAAATGTTGCACCCGACAAAGTAACTTCATTATAACCTAAAGCATCATCCCAACTACCAATTTTTGTGATAATTTTAAATTGCTCATCAGTCACTAATTGGAAACGACCTCTATAAATGTTATCATATAGATTGTACAATGGGAAATTTTCTGATGCATTATCCCAACCTACTTCAGTACCTGTTTTGATAAACATTTTAACAGCACCTGTTTGAATCGACTGCTTATTCATGTCTACAATCAACTGATAGTTACCTGAAGCTCCTTCAAACTTCATATTACCGTCACCTGTAATGTCATCACTTTTTGTTGTAAAGAAGTCTCCCCCTTTATCATCACCCCATCCTTTTGTTGGAAGAATTTTGAACTCTTCATCTTTTTCCAAATAGAAATTACCAACAAAAACACCTGGGTCTGTTTCATACAATTGGAATGTTTGGTCATCATTTTCGTTCCAATCTTGTGCACTACCTACCTTAAAGATGTGCTGAGGAGTAACACCTACCAAAATTGGCGTGATCGTTACTTCTGAGGTATTAGATTGAATAGACTCACGACCTGTAAAGTTTGAGGTTACGCAAACCTTCACCTTAGTAGGAACACCTGGCTCCATACCAGCGGCCAAACATGCATTGTTAAGTGCTTCGTATTTTACTGAAGCAGTAAGGCCAGAAACAGTAACTACATTTACTGATTTATTGCCATTAATTAATTGTACTGAATAGTGAGGGATAACCGCTAAACCGTACTCTGCTTTTGTCCATTCAAATGAAGACCATTCTTCATCAAACTGGCTTTTTTTGATTTGATAAGCTTCCTGATCAAAAGAATGATCCATCTTCGGAGCTACATAATCGTTTGAATCAAGACGAGGGTAAGACAGGTCTTCGCTACAGGCCGAGAACATCAAAACGCTCCCAAGCAATAGCATCATTAATTTATATCCGTATTTCATGATAATATCTTTAAAAAATTTTGCGAAGGGGTGACTTAACACCCCATTCTTAAAAAATTAATAATTTGGGTTACGCTCCAAGTTAGGGTTAGCTACCTGGTCAGCAGAAGGAATAGGGAACAATTTATATTTTGCCTCAATTGAAGCCCCTTGCGCTGTTCCGCCTTTAAATGGCCAGATGTAAGCGCCTCCTGTAAATTTACCGAAACGGATCAAGTCAGTACGACGGTGACCTTCCCAGTATAATTCACGAGCGCGCTCGTCCAATAACCAATCCAAGGTTACATTCCCTGCCGTAAGTGTTGGCGACAAGCCTGCTCTTTCCTGAATTTTATTAAGATTTTCCAAGTGAGCAGCAGATACTGCCTTACCCTGACGAAGATCAAGCTCAGCCAACATCAAGTACACGTCAGAAACACGGTATACAGGAATGTTATTCTCTACACGGTCCGTTTTACCATCATTAGATGCATAATGCCCAGTGCTTGTCATGTTTCTGAATTTACCGATACCATATCCTTGGTCAGAATCTGAAAGTTCAGTAATAGTACCATCACCTCTGTTATTCGTGAAAAGCAATTGCTCTTTAGCTACACGCTGATCGTTTGTCATGTCAAATTTGCTCATCAGTGCAGTTGTCGTTCTGTTACCAGACCAACCACCTGTTACTCCAAACTCTTGCGCACTCATTGTGTTATTACCACCCAATACAGAACCACAAACCAAGAAAGTACTTCCACCAAAAGTTTGCGTACTGTTTGCTGCATAGTTAATCGAGAAAATAATTTCCTGATCTCTCATCCAGTTATCAGACATAAACAATACTTGATAAGGGGTGAAATCCTGACCGTTGTTTACTTTAATCGGATTACCGTCTTCATCTTTCAAATCATTTGCATTGATTCCTTTTTCGGTATTCAAAGCGTGATTTGCAGCTACTTTCTCCAAAAGCGTTTCTGCTTCTGCATAGTAGGCGTTATTTTTTGAACCTAAAATTACTTCGTGGTTCAATAGCATTTTAGCCAATAGTGTACGGGCTACATCTTTAGTAACCTCGCCGATCATTCCAGTTTCAGCCAAATCATTTCCAGCAATAATGTCTTCCAATTCACCTTTCAAGTAGTTGAAAAGCTCATCTCCGCCAAGCTGACCCCATGATGGTGGCAAGAATGCACCAACACCATCTTCTTCTGTTACTTTAGGAATGATGTTTCCGTAAAGTTCCAAACCATTGTAGTAAGCAAAAGCCCGTAAAGCGCGCGCTTGTGCTATATATTTAGGTGCTTCTTTCCAATCTGGTTGCATCAAGGCTTTCGACTGACGAATGAACTCGTTAGACAAAGTCACCTGAAACATGATACGGTAATACATGGCTGTTACCATTGAGTTTGAAGCTGTCCAGTTGGATCTGTTCAATGAAGGGATTCCTGGGTCACCCCATCCGTTCACGGCTTCGTCTGTTGGCAATTCCTGCAACATCCAATAGCCACGCCAGTAAGAGGAAGCTCCCTCATCGATACCATCAATATCACCATCTCCGGCAGGGCCACGCTGCCCTGTTACTGCCAGACCGGCATAAATTTTGGCCAAACCTTGCTGCAAGTCTGCTTCATTTTGATAGACTTTATCAGCGGTATCCAAGTTAGGATCAATCGGTTTTACATTCAGGTCGCCAACACAAGAAGTGAAGGTCAAGGCAATCAACAAAGTGATTGCCGTTAAGATATTATTGAATCTGTTCAATTTCATTGCGGTATTACTTTAAAAAATTAGAAAGTAAGATTTACACCCAACATGTATGTGCGAGGACGAGGATAGAAGTTGTTATCCATTCCACCAAATACTTCAGGGTCGATACCATCATAAGGAGAGATCACAAATGCATTGTTCACTGTTGCGTAAACACGAGCGTTAGTACTTGAGCCCATTACATTGAAGAAGTTGTAACCAATCATGATGTTATCCATTCTCAAGAAATCTGCTTTCTGAATGAAGTAATCTGACTGGAAGAAGCGGTCTTCGTTGATGTTACCAATAAACCCTGTGTTGTAAATATCACTGTGAAGGTTGTTTACAAAAGTGTTACCTGTTTGAACGTTCGTGAATTTAGCATTTTTGGCAACAACGTTGTTGTAGTTGTAGATTCCCAAGTTAGCACGCAAAGCCATAGAGAAATCCCAGTTTTTGTACGTTAAGTTAGTCGAGAATCCTAACATCCAATCTGGCTGGAAGTTCTTGTCAGAAATGTACTTGTCATCCTCATTAATTTGACCATCACCGTTACGATCAACGAATGCATCCTCAATTGGGCGACCGTTAGCATCGTATACCTGCTCATAAACATAGTAAGAGAAAGCAGATGAACCTGTTGCGTGAATTTGAGCAGTTTGCCCTGTTGCGCCATCAATACCACCTACTAAAACACCTTTGTAAGAAGGATCATCAACAGCAGTCAGCTTAGTAATTTCGTTATAGTTACGTGTAGCGTTGAAAGACAAGTTCCAGTTCAAGTCTGAAGTCTGGATCGCTTTGTAGTTCAATGACAATTCGAAACCTTTATTAACCATAGACCCAACGTTGGTGATTACCTGATTACGGAAGTTTGTACCTGCCGCTACTGGAATCTGATTTAATAGATCTGTTGTATTTCTATGGTAGACATCCAATGAACCTGAGAATTTCTCATCCATGAAGCCATAGTCAATACCCACGTTGGTCGTCTTTGTTGTTTCCCATTTCAGGTTAGCATCGTAAGCATTTGGTCGCAATGTATTGATTGGCACCATTGTTCCAACGCCGTCTTTTTTATAGAAAACATATTGAGCAGAAGATAATCCTCTTGAGTATGTACCGAAAGATGGGTAATCAGAACCTACATCTTGCTGACCAGTTACCCCCCAACCTGCACGCAATTTCAAATTAGAGATAAGGTTTGAATTTTTCAACCAACCGTCTTTTTTGAAGTTATATGCTGCTGCAAATGATGGGAACAATCCCCATTGGTTATCACCACTGAATCGAGAAGAACCATCATTACGCAAAGTAGCTGTTAAATTTAAACGCTCTTTGAAAGTCAGGTTGGCACGACCGAAGAAAGACACCAAGTAGTTTTCAGAACGACGAAGGATTTCCTTGTCATCACGGTGCGTACCATCAGCAAATTCGTTGGTGTCGAAAGTTTCCCACCAGAAGTGCTGCCAAGAATAACCACCCATTACCTCAATACGAGAATCAATGGCAGTGATATCTTTATTGTATTGCAAGTAGAAATCCAATAGTTCGTTTTTCTTCTCTTGCTCGTAAGTTGAGTGGAAACCACCTTTGTTGAATGACTCTACATCAAACACACCCAGCGGATCAATGATTACATCACCATTACTTTTTGAGTGATCGTAACCTAAGTTCAAATTCGCTTTCAAGTCTGGCAAGAAATGGAATTTATAATCCATTGACAAGTTACCAATCAAGCGGTTAACATTAGATCTGTTGTCTTTTTGCTCCAATAAAGCCAATGGGTTTTTAGGAGAAAGTACGTTAGGGTTGCCATCACTGTCTTCCCATGCAAAGTAACCACCATATTTTTGATCGTCGATCATTACTGGCTTAGTAGGATCAAAAGAAACTGCTGCGCCAATTGCACCATCATCAGCAAACTGATTTTGTACATTAGAGTATTTTGCATTCAAATTCACTTTCAAGTGATCGTCAAAGAACTTAGGAGACAAGTTCAAACCTACAGTTGTACGATCCATTGAGGAAGTTTTCAAGATACCTTC